>JBFHFM010000001.1:0-42832 GCA_041583595.1 Trichloromonas sp.
AATGACCAGAATAAGGAATAAGCCCTTTTTCAGCATCACATTTTCGCTGGCGAAAATATATCAGTTCTGTGAGCCACGTTCTGCAGGCCGCTTACGGTCGACGCCGACGCGGCGGTTTCTTGGTCCGGGCACCGGGTGCCGGTTTGGGATGGGCCGGCGCCTTTTTGCGGGGAGCGCTGCGTTTGTAATCCCATACAAAATCATCATCCTCGGGAAACTGGCTGGGGATTTTCAAACCGATGTATTCTTCGATGTCCGGCAAGTGAAAGACCAGATCTTCATCGGCGAAACTGATCGCCTTGCCACCCGCCCCGGCCCGCGCCGTGCGACCGATGCGATGGACATAATCTTCCGGGTCCTGAGGGAGATCGTAATTGATGACATGGGTGACACCATCGATGTGAATCCCCCGGGAAGCCACATCGGTCGCCACAAGAAAGGTCAGTTTACCCACCTTGAAATCATTAAGAATGCGCATCCGCTTATTCTGGGCAATATCCCCCGAAATCACGGCGGCCCGCAGTTCGTTGGCCTTAAGGCGATCGGACAGATACTCAGCTTCCCGTTTGGTGTTGACGAACACCAACACCCGCTCGGCGCCCGGATCCTTTTTGAGCAACCCCAACAGCAAAGGGAATTTCTCCCGCCGCGAAGCATGGTAGAGAACCTGATCGATCTTCTCGACGGTCACCTGCTCAGGGAGAATTTCAACCTTTTCAGCCAGGTCCATGAATTCATAGGCCAACTCCGTAACCCGCGGGGACATGGTCGCCGAAAAGAGCATGGTCTGGCGTTTCTCAAAAGGAGGCAGCTTGCGCAGGATGTAACGAAGGTCCTTGATGAAGCCCATATCGAACATACGATCAGCTTCATCGATGACCATCGCCTCAATGCGATCGAAAGAAAAAACCCGCTGCCTAGCATAATCGATCAACCGGCCCGGGGTCGCTACAATAATATCAACGCCATCCTTCAGCGCCTGACGCTGCTTGTCATAATCCATGCCACCGAAAATCGCCTGAACCTTCAAGTCGCAGAAAGCCCCCAGCCCCTTGGCGTCCTCGCAGATCTGCACAACCAACTCCCGGGTCGGAGCAATGACCAAGGCCCTTGGATTGTTGCTGGTTGCCCGACCACTGGTCAACAAACGGGAAAAAAGCGAGAGGAGAAAGGCCGCGGTTTTACCCGTACCGGTCTGGGCCTGGGCCGCGACATCCTTGCCCGCCAGGGCAAGTGGAATGGTTTCTTCCTGTACCGGAGTGAGTTCGACGAACCCAACCTCTGCGATCCCCTTGAGGACCGATTCCGGCAGGTTCAATTCGGTAAATTTCATGATGTCCTTTCGCTATACAGCGGATTTGGAATTACGGATGAATGACGCTACCCGATCCGGGTCCTTGCGACCCGGGGCGCTTTCGACGCCGCTTGAAACATCGACTCCATAGGGACGCACCTGACGAATCGCCTCCGCTACATTGTCCGGAGTCAGTCCACCGGCCAAAATGACCCGGCGCCGTGCGGCAACCTGCTGCGCCAACTGCCAGTCGCAAAGATGCCCGGTGCCGCCATAACTCTCCGGCCTCCAGGCATCCAGAACCAAGGCCGAAACCAGGTACTCATCAAGCCCGACAAGACTTTGCTCGCCCTTGACGCGTAGCGCCTTGAGCACTCGGCGCGGCGAATAGGAACACCGGTCAGGACCTTCGTCACCATGCAACTGAATTACATCGAGCCCGCAGTAATCAACGACTGCACGGATTTTTTCAGGCGCCTCATTAACAAAGAGACCAACAGTGCTCACCAACGGCGGCAGACTGGCCACAATCGTTCGCCCTAACTCCGGGCTGACAGCCCGCGGACTTTTTGCATAGAAAACCAGCCCCAAGGCGTCCGCCCCACAAGCGGTTGCGTGAAGAGCATCTTCGATATTTGTAATACCACAGATTTTGACTCTAACCATAAGCACAACCAAAGGGGTGGCTTTATTCCTTACCCTCAAGCAAGGGCAGGTTTCAAAACGACCCTAACAAAATATCACCCTACCTTGGGCAGATTGTCCAGCGGTCGGCGATTTTTTTTGAATTATTTGCAATTTCCAAGGGCGCCTGACAGAAATAAATCAAACACTCCCATATCGAGTTGGCCCAAAATGCGTTTATCATTTTCACCAGCAACTCATCTTTTGCTCAGTCTTGCAAAAGAGATTGCAATTTAAACTTGATATCATCTTCCCGCATCAAGCATTCGCCAACAAGAAACGCCCGTGCGCCAGCGCGTGTCAACCGAACGATATCACCGCGGTTGTTAATACCACTTTCGGCCACCACGATTTTGGAACCGGGGATGTTCGGCAGGAGACGCTCGGTCGTTGCCAGATCGGTCTGGAAGGTCTTGAGATTCCGATTGTTGATGCCAATCATTTCAACTGGAACCTGCAAGGCCATTTCCAGTTCGCTTTCATCATGCACTTCAAGGAGCACATCCAGACCCAACTCGTTGGCCAGCCCCGCAAACTCCTGAAGCTCAGCCAGGCTGAGCGCGGCGGCTATCAGCAAAATAGCATCAGCCCGATGAACCCTGGCTTCGTAGATCTGATAGGCATCGACAATAAAATCTTTGCGCAACAACGGTCGCGACACCAGTTCGGCAATACGAGGAAGATAAGCCAGATCGCCGTAGAAAAACCGGCTGTCAGTCAGAACGGAAAGACAAGCGGCACCGGCCTGTTCATAGCAGCGAGCTATAGCCAAGGGATCAAAATCGGCACGAATAATCCCCTTGGAGGGAGACCCTTTCTTCACCTCGGCGATGATCGCCGTGCCGCATTCAGCTTTGGCCCGCAGGGCTGCTACGAAACCTCGTGGCGTCGGGGCCGCTGCCAGGAGCGCCTGAAGTTCGGCTTGCGGAACCAGTCCTTTGGCCGCAGCCACCTCCAGCTTTTTGTGCGCAAGAATATCATCAAGAATCATGAATTGGTCATTTCGATCAGGGACTTAAGTTTTGCCATGGCCTGGCCTTCGTCGATAGCCTGAGCGGCTTGTTGTAACCCGGCGGAAACATCGCAGGCCGCCCCAGCAGCCACCAAAGCAAAGGCTGCGTTGAGCAATACCACGTCCCGCCGAGGACCCTGTTCGCCCTCCAGGATACCCATAACTATTTCAGCATTAGTAGCAGCGGTTCCCCCCTGCAGTTCATTCATAGGACAGCGGGTCAAACCATAATCTTCTGGCTCGACCGTAAAAACATTCACCTGCCCGTCCTTGATTTCGGCCACCCGAGTCGCACCAGTCAGAGTAATTTCATCCATTCCGTCCATACCATGCACAACGAAACCACGTCGGCATCCGAGGCGCGCCAGGACCTTGGCCATGAGCTCAACCAGAGACTCCTGATAAACCCCCAGCACCTGACAGTCGGCGCCGGCAGGGTTGGTCAGGGGACCCAGAATATTAAAAATTGTGCGAATCCCGATTTCCTTACGGGGACCGATGGCATATTTCATTGCTCCGTGTAAAGCCGGGGCAAAAAGAAAACCAATGCCGATCTCATCGATGCACCCTTCGACTTTTTCAGGAGTAACATCCAGATTCACCCCGAGCTTTTCGAGTACGTCAGCACTACCACAAAGGGAGGAAACAGAACGGTTGCCGTGTTTTGCCACCTTTACTCCGCATGCGGCAACGACGAAGGAAACCGTAGTCGATACATTGAAGGTATTTGTGCCGTCGCCGCCGGTACCGACCACGTCGAGAATCGTCTCCTGGTCGAGATTGATGTCTTCGCGGTCAATATCCAACACCCGCCCGACGCGAATCGGCGTTGCACGATCACGCATGACACGAGCGGCACCGGTGATTTCGGTCACCGTTTCCCCCTTCATGCGCAGAGCGGTGACAAAGGCGGCAATCTGGGCCGAGGTCGCTTCGCCACCCATGATCTGATTCATCACTTCAATCATTTCAGCTTCAGTGAGATCATTGCTCTGCACTACTTTAGCGATCGCAGCTTTGATCATTTCAACACCTTCCTGAGACGTAAAGCGCAAAAAAAGGAAATAGAGAGAAAGAGGTCATCCCTCGCGCCTCACGATTTATCGAGTTATTTCCAAAAAATTATTCAACAGTTGCTTCCCCTCGATGGTCAGAATCGACTCAGGATGAAATTGAACCCCCCAGATTGGAAGTTCCCGATGTCGCATCCCCATGATTTCCTGCTCAGAGGTCCAGGCGGTCACTTCCAGGCAGTCTGGCAAACTGTCACGCTCGACAATCAGCGAATGATAGCGGGTGCCGTCAAAAGGATTGCTCAACCCGGCAAAGAGATCCCGGCCGTCATGATAGATAGGACTGGTCTTGCCGTGCATCAGCGAAGCCGCTCGCACTACCTGACCACCGAAAGCGTGACCAATCGACTGGTGACCAAGACAGACGCCGAGAATCGGCATTTTACCGGCCAATCGCTGAATCGCCTCGACGGAAATTCCAGCCTCAAGGGGGGAACATGGCCCAGGTGAAACCACTAACTGGCGGGGAGCCTTCTGTTCAATTTCAGCCACAGTGATCTTATCATTGCGGTGGACTTCAACGTCGGCGCCAAGCTCCTGCAGATACTGGACGATGTTATAAGTAAAGGAATCGTAGTTGTCGATCATCAGGAGCATGGTCAGTTGAGCCCCTTTCGCGCCATGGTAAGCGCGGTAACAACACCGCGCGCCTTGTTAATCGTTTCCAGATATTCTTCCTCGGGATTAGAATCTGCGACGATGCCAGCTCCAGCCTGCAGGTAGATGTGCCCCTCGCGCACAACCAGGGTGCGGATGGCAATAGCCATGTCCATATTTCCTGAGAAAGAAAAATAACCGACGGCACCACCATAGATCTCTCGGCGACAGGGTTCTAGCTCATCGATGATTTGCATGGCGCGGATCTTCGGTGCTCCACTAAGGGTTCCGGCAGGGAACGTAGCTCTGAATACGTCGAATGCATTTTTTCCCGCGGACAATCGACCGCGCACATTGGAAACAATGTGCATGACATGAGAATAACGCTCGATAACCTTTAATTCGCTAACCTCGACGGACCCGGTACAGCAGACGCGCCCAAGATCGTTACGCCCCAAATCGACCAGCATGATGTGTTCGGCGCACTCCTTGGGATCCGCCAACAATTCTGCTTCAAGCGCCTGATCTTCGTCAGCATTTGCACCGCGGGGACGGGTCCCGGCAATGGGGCGGACCTCGACTTGCTCCCCCTCTTTACGAACCAGCACTTCAGGTGAGGCCCCAACCACCAGCGTCTCGCCAAAGCGGAGAAAAAACATGTAGGGTGACGGGTTGATCGTTCGTAATGCCCGGTAGATATCAAACGGATCGGTAGTGCCAAGATCTCCGGTAAAACGCTGAGACAACACAACCTGGATGACATCCCCGGCGCGAACGTATTCCTTGCACTTTTCCACAGCCGCCATAAAACCGTCACGGCTGAAATTAGCCCGCATTGGCGTATCTTCGATCAAAGCAGTGTTCTTCAGCCGCGGCAGCGGAATGCGCAACTGTTCAATCAACGCCTCGATTTGCTCAGTTGCGCGACTGTAGGCGGACGCGGGATCGGCTCCGGGCGGCAGGTGAACATTGCATACCACCTTGATTTTCTGCGTCATGTTGTCAAAGATCAACAACTGCTCAGTCAGCATGAAACAGGAATCGTAAGCACCAATTTCCGAAGGATTCGCATCGGGCAAATCCTCGACAAAGCGGACCATGTCGTAACCGAGATAACCAACCGCCCCACCGAAAAAGCGCGGCAAACCCTCAATTGGAACCGGTTGATAAGGAGCCATAAAAGCCCTCAGTTCATCCAGGGGATCCTCACACTCCCCCCCAGCAACAACAACCCCATTTTCGAGGATTTCATAGTTAAAGCCACGACTACGAAAAACACGTCCGGGGCCGCTCCCAAGAAAGGAATATCGTGCCCATTTCTCACCCCCTTCGATACTTTCCAACAAAAAGGAGGTCAAACCATCGTCAATTTTTTTAAAAGCGGAAACGGGCGTTTCCATATCAGCCAGGATCTCCCGATATACTGGGATCAGGTTTCCCTGTTCGGCAAGGACGGCAAATTGCTCTGAGGTGGGGAAATACATGGAATCTCCGAAAATAAAAGTGCGGTAACTTACCACGTTTTTTCGCGAATCGTCAAGGTTCATCCCCCCTGAATCAATGCAGGCTCAGGCCCAAAAAAAAAGGCAAGGAGCGAACCCCTTGCCTTTCTTATTCTACTTTTTAAATCAAATCAAACCTGATCTTCGGCAACCCCTTCACCTTCTTCGGCAGGAGCAGCCGCCGCGGCTACAGGAGCGACAGTTGCCTGCTTGCGGGGGCGGAGAGTGACTTCCTCCTCAACCAGTTCGATGATCGATTGGGACGCATTATCACCAGCACGATTGGACAGCTTGATGATGCGGGTATACCCACCAGGACGATCCTGGTAGCGGGGCGCAAGACGATCGAACAACTTAGCGACGACTTTGCTGTCGCGAACAACCTGCAGCGCCTGACGCCGAGCATGCAGATCGCCGCGCTTGCCGAGAGTAATCATCTGATCAGCAACTTTTCGCAGTTCCTTCGCGCGACAGTCCGTGGTAGTGATTTTTTCGTGCTCTAGCAGCGAGGTAACCAGGTTGCGCATCATAGCGGAACGGTGGCTGGAATTACGACCAAGCCGTCTTCCGGATTTATTGTGACGCATTGTTCTGTGGTCCTTTCTTCGTTAATCCTCGGGCGGCGGAATTAGTCTTCCTCGCTCCCCTTCTGAATCAATTTGAGATATTCTGGATCGGGGAAATTTTCCAACTTCATGCCAAGAGTCAGCCCCATCTCGTTCAGGATATCCTTGATCTCATTTAGCGATTTGCGCCCGAAATTCTGGGTCTTAAGCATTTCGCCCTCCGACCGCTGAACCAAGTCGCCGATGAGACGGATGTTCGCATTCTTCAGACAGTTGGCGCTGCGTACGGAAAGTTCAAGCTCATCTACACTACGGTAGAGGTTCTCGTTAATTCTGCCGGTCGACTCAACGGCTTCTTCCTCGGCCGGCTCAGCTTCTTCATCGAAATTGATGAAGATCTGCAGCTGCTCCTTGATGATCTTGGCCGCATAGGACAACGCATCATCAGGGCGCACGCTACCATCGGAGAAAATTTCGATCGTCAGTTTATCGTAATCGGTAATCTGTCCGACACGAGCATTGGTTACAGTAAAATTGACCTTCTTGATCGGTGCGAAAATCGAATCAATAGGAATCGTGCCCACCGGGGCCTTTTCGTCACGATTACGCTCAGCAGGTACATAGCCCTTGCCGAGAGCCACAACCATATCCACCTCCACATCAGCCTCTTTGGAACAAGTGGCTATGTGGTGAGCAGGGTTGAGGATTTCCACATGTGAATCGGTAATAATGTCGCCGGCCGTAATAGCTCCTGCACCTTTTTTAACGATGCGCACATTACGACTTTCATTCCCATGCAGACAGAGCAAAACGCCCTTAAGATTGAGAATAATATCGGTAACATCCTCGGTCACGCCGGGGATGGTGGAAAACTCGTGAAGAACCCCCTTGATACGCACAGAGGTAATGGCCGCTCCCTGCAAAGAAGAGAGCAGTACCCGGCGCAGCGAGTTACCCAAAGTCGTTCCGAAACCACGCTCAAACGGTTCAGCATAAAACTTGCCGTAGGTATCTGTCAGGGTTTCAGACTCAACCTGGAGACGCTTGGGCTTAATGAGGTCTCTCCAGTTTTTATACATTCGTATCCTCCCTAATGAGGTTACAGTTAAAACCAGCCAGAATTACTTAGAGAACAATTCGACGATGAGATGCTCCTGGAATACAGGAGTCGTCATTTCTTCGCGAACCGGCAAAGTTTTAACGGTCCCTTTAAAGGCAGCGCGGTCAAGCTCGACCCAGGAAGGAAGGCCGCGGCGCATAACCCCATCTAGGGCTTCGTTGACCCGAGTTACCTGGCGGCTCTTCTCGCGCAATTCCACCACATCACCGGGACGCATCAGATAAGAAGGAATATCAACCCTCCGACCATTCACCAGGAAATGACCCTGACGCACAAGAGAACGCCCTTCGCTGCGAGAAGCAACAAAGCCCATGCGGTAAACCATGCTATCAAGGCGACGCTCGAGAAGCACGAGCAGGGTTTCGCCTGTCACGCCCTTCATACGGTCGGCCTTATCAAAACAAGAACGGAACTGCTTCTCGAGCAGACCATAAGTTCTTTTCAGACGCTGCTTTTCGCGCAGCTGAGTACCATAATCGGAAACCTTGATACGGCCCTGCCCATGCTGACCAGGAGCGTAGTTTCTGCGTTCAACGGCACATTTATCAGTATGGCACCTGTTCCCCTTGAGGAACAGCTTCATATTTTCCCTTCTGCACAGACGGCAGACGGGACCGGTGTATCTAGCCAACGTTCGTCCTCCTTATATAGTTAGACTCTTCTGCGCTTCGGGGGACGACAACCGTTATGGGGAATCGGTGTGACGTCCTTGATCAGAGTAATATTGAGACCAGCTGCCTGCAGAGCACGCAGAGCCGACTCACGGCCAGATCCAGGCCCCTTGACATGTACAACAACGCTACGCATGCCATGTTCCTGGGCCTTCTTCGCCGCGTCTTCAGCTGCAACCTGGGCAGCAAACGGTGTACTCTTGCGAGAGCCCTTGAACCCTCGCCCACCGGCAGTAGACCAGGAAATCACATTACCACTGACGTCAGTGATGGTGACAATAGTATTATTGAACGTCGCCTGGATATGAGCAACTCCATTGGCAACATTCTTCTTTTCAATTTTCTTTCTTACGACCTTCTTACCGGGCTTAGCCATCACTCCTCCAGTTATTTCTTCTTGCCGGCCACCGTTTTACGCGGCCCCTTGCGAGTCCGGGCGTTGGTTTTTGTTCCCTGCCCGCGAACGGGAAGACCGCGACGATGCCGCAGACCACGGTAACAACCAAGATCCATGAGACGCTTGATATTCATAGACACCTCGCGCCGGAGGTCTCCTTCAACCTTGGTCTCCCGGTCCATGATCTCGCGGATTTTGCCGACTTCAACTTCAGTGAGATCGTCGGTACGGGTGTTAACATCCACCCCAGCCTTGCTCAAGATCTCCAGAGAGGAGGAGCGGCCGATGCCGTAGATATAGGTGAGGGCCACCTCAATCCGTTTATTTCTTGGTAAGTCAATACCAGCAATACGTGCCAATTTCTATTCCTCCTAATCCAGTTATCCCTGTCTCTGCTTATGCTTGGGGTTTTCACAGATAATCCGGACAATCCCTTTGCGTTTAATAACCTTGCACTTGTCGCAGATTGTCTTAACCGAAGCGCGGACTTTCATCGTTTATTCCTTTACTCGTCAAGTTGCTTAAAAAAACAAAGCGTACTGTCGCTCTGAATAATGATTTGGTAATTACGGCAGAGTTAAGATCTCTGGCCCGTCATCAGTGATAGCAATCGTGTGTTCAAAATGGGCAGACGGCCTACCGTCAACAGCGACAGCCGTCCAGCCATCTTTTAATATTGTAATCGCCGGACTACCCGCATTGATCATCGGTTCAATGGCCAACGTCATCCCGGCCCGCAGACGTGGACCTTGCCCCGGAGGGCCAAAATTGGGAATCTGCGGTGACTCATGAAGCTGACGACCAATACCATGGCCGACGAACTCACGGACGACACTAAACCCCTCTTTCTCTACACAGCACTGAACTGCGTTTGAAATGTCGGAGAGTCGCCCTCCCACTACGGCTGTCGCTATCGCCAAATCGAGCGACTGCTTAGTGACCTTCAACAACTTCTGCTTTTCAGCATCGATCTGACCAACGGCTACAGTAATCGCAGAATCACCATAAAAACCATTCTTGATCACACCAAAATCTATACTCAGGATATCACCCTCGCGCAAAGGAACTTCATCAGCGAAACCATGAACCACCTTTTCGTTAAGCGATGAACAGATGGTAAAAGGAAATCCGCCATACCCCTTAAACGCCGGGCGCACCCTGCGCCGATTACATTCCTGCTCGGCGAAACGGTCAAGTTCAAGGGTCGTCACTCCAACTACAACCCTCTCGCTAAGCAACTGAAGAATCTCGGCGACAACCCGCCCCGCCTCACGCATCTGATCAAGTTCGGCGCGGGACTTAAGAACAATCACGTGAACCGCCTAACCGACCTGAAGGCACTTCAGGATATTATCCTGAACAACCCCCATCTCCTGCATCCCGTCAACCTCTGTCAACAGTTCAGCCTTGCTGTAGTATTCCACCAACGGCGAGGTTTGCTCATCATAAACCTCAAGACGGCGGCGGATAGTTGCCTCCTGATCGTCGTCGCGCTGAAGCAAATCACCACCACAGACATCACACTTACCATCAGTAGTCGACGGATCAAACTTAATATGAAAACCACGGCCACAATCACGACAGGTACGACGACCGGTAAGACGCTCAACCAGTGCCTCAACATCAACATCCAGAGACACAACCGCATCAAGATTCTTACCCAACTCAGCCAGACAGGCCTTCAATGCATCCGCCTGAGGAACCGTTCGAGGAAATCCGTCGAGAATAAACCCTTCAGCACAATCAACCTTCTGAAGACGTTCTCGAACAATGCCAACTACGACTTCGTCAGGAACCAGGCCACCGGCGTCCATGAACGACTTGGCCTTGAGCCCCATGGGAGTCCCTTCCTTCAGCGCAGCTCGAAGAATGTCTCCAGTAGATATCTGAGGAATACCGAAGCGCTCCATCAACATCTTAGCCTGCGTCCCCTTACCAGCCCCTGGGGGTCCGAGCAGAATAAGTTTCATAGCAAAAAACTCCCCTTAACCGTGACGGCCCTTGAGGGTAACGCCCTTCATAAAACCTTCATACGACCTGGAAATCAGATGTGCCTCAATCTGAGATGCCGTATCCAAACCAACACCTACAACAATCAGAAGAGATGTCCCACCAAAATAAAACGGGAGACTCAACTTGCCAATCAGAAGAGTCGGCAGCACGCACACAACCGATACATATATAGCACCGGCAAAAGTAAGCCGGCCGAGAACCATATCGATATACTCTGCCGTTGGCTTGCCAGGCCTGATCCCGGGAATGTACCCACCCTGCTTTTTCACATTGTCGGCGACATCAACCGGGTTGAATGTCACAGCCGTGTAGAAGTAACAGAAGAAGACGATTAATGCAACGAAAAAAACATTATAGAGCCAGTGGCTCGGCGTCATCATCGAAGCAAGAGTCTGCACCCAGCTGACATCAACCAGATTGGCCACCGTCGCCGGAAACATAATGATTGAACTGGCGAAAATTGGCGGGATAACGCCGCTCATATTGACCTTGAGTGGCAAATGACTCGTCTGCCCCCCGTAATTACGCATTCCCACAACACGTTTAGCGTAATGAATGGGCAAACGGCGCTGGCCACGCTCCAGAAAGACAATGGCCCCAATCACCGCAACCATCAACACCAACACAGCCAAAGTAACGACTGGCGTAAGTGCTCCGGTAAGAATCAAACGAATGGAGTTAACGACCGCAGCGGGCATGTTGGCGACAATTCCGGCAAAGATAATCAGCGAAATACCATTACCAATGCCGCGCTCTGTAATCTGTTCGCCAAGCCACATAATAAAGGCCGTACCAGCAGTCAGAGTGATTACAGTCAAGAGGATGAACCCCATCCCCTGGTCAGGCACCACCAGTTCGCCAGCCGGACCTCGCATCGTCTGAAGGCCTACGGCAATACCAGTTCCCTGAATTATAGAGAGGAGTACGGTGCCATAGCGAGTCCACTTGGTAATTGTCTTGCGTCCCTGTTCACCTTCGTTTTTGAGCCGTTCAACCGGTTCAAACACCACAGCCAGCAACTGCAAGATAATCGAGGCACTGATATAAGGCATAATGCCAAGCGCAAAGACCGTCATGCGCTCTAAGGCGCCACCGGTAAACGCACTGACCAGACCAAGCAAGGTCCCCTCAGTGCCTTCGAAAAACTTGCCGAGCACCTGTGCGTCAACCCCCGGAGTCGGCACATGACAACCGACCCGGTAAACAACCAGCATTCCCAGGGTGAACAAGATTCGCCGTCTGAGCTCAGGGATACTGAAAATGTTCTGGATGGCTTTTATCAATTTAAATAACCTCGGCTTTGCCGCCAGCCGCCTCGATTTTTTCTTGAGCCGACTTGCTGAATTTATGAGCCTGGACAGTCAGTGCCTTAGAAAGGTCACCGTCACCAAGGATCTTAATGCCGTCAAGAACGTTGCTCACCAGACCGGCTTTGCCCAGCGCTGCCAGATCAACCACCATCCCAGCCTCAAATACATCAAGGTCGCGCAAATTGACCAGCGCATACACCTTTTTAGACAGGGGAGTAAACCCGCGTTTGGGAAGACGCCGCTGTAGAGGCATCTGACCACCCTCGAACCCGGGTTTGATGCTGCCGCCACTACGGGCCTTCTGACCTTTGTGGCCCTTACCGGCAGTCTTTCCAGTGCCCGAACCTGCACCACGGCCAATACGTTTGCGATTTTTTGTCGAACCGATAGCCGGTTTCAAATTGCTCAGATCCATATCCATATTCCTCAGCAAATCAGTCCTGGACTTCGACCATGTGGCAAACCTTACGAATCATCCCCCGAATTTCCGGGGTATCTTTCAGGCAGACCGTCTTGTGAAGCTTGGTCAGTCCGAGGCCTTTAAGCACACGGGTAAAATATTCTTTGCGGCCGATGCCGCTCTTCTTCAACGTAACCTTGATCTCTCCGGCCATGACCTTCTCCTTGTCGGCGCGAGTTACTCTGCTGACGCCTGAATTCCACGCCGTGCCATGATCTCCTCGGCGCTTTTAAGCTGAGAGAGGGCATTCACGGTCGCCTTGACCACGTTATGCGGATTATTGGAACCAAGGCACTTGGAAAGGATGTCACCAACACCAGCCACTTCCAGGACAGCACGGGCAGCGCCACCGGCGATAACGCCGGTACCGGCCGAAGCCGATTTCAACAGCACCTTACCAGCGCCAAACTTGCCCAGCACGTCGAAGGGAATGGTACGATCCTTCAAGGGAACCTTGATCAGGCTTTTCTTGGCCTGCTCGACCCCCTTGCGAATAGCCTCAGGAACCTCCTTGGCCTTCCCCATACCGTATCCAACATATCCTTGGCCGTCACCTACCACCACCAGGGCGGAGAAGCTGAAACGACGACCACCTTTAACGACCTTGGAACAACGATTAATATGAATGACACGGTCGTTCAAGTTCAGTTCATTGGGATCGATGCGATGCAAAGATATCCTCCTTTAACTCTAGAAAGACAGGCCGGCTTCACGGGCAGCATCGGCCAGAGCCTTGATGCGACCATGATATAGGAAGCCGTTGCGGTCGAAAACCACCTGTTTGATATTCTTCTCCAGGGCCTTCTTGGCAATGGCCTGGCCCACCACTTTGGCCGCTTCAATATTTCCGGTGTTCTTAACACCGTCAACAAGATCTTTGGAAGCGGTCGAAGCAGTTACCAGGGTCCGCCCGGTAACATCTTCAATGATCTGCACATAAATGTGTTTGGAACTACGGAAGACACACAGACGGGGCCGTTCTTCAGTCCCCGTAACCTTCCGCCGCACTCGCACCTGACGCTTCATGCGTGCCAGACGTCTTTGATTTGCGACGCTCACAGTCTTTCTCCTTAGCCTTAGATCAGTTATTTCTTACCGGTTTTGCCGGCTTTGCGCATAATACGTTCTTCGGCGTACTTAATGCCCTTGCCTTTATAAGGCTCGGGAGCGCGAAACGAACGAATCTTGGCAGCGGTGGCACCGATGAGTTCTTTGTCGATGCCCTTCAGGGTGATCTTGGTCTGCTTCTCTACCTCAGCGTCAATACCCTTAGGAAGGGGATATTCAACAGGATGAGAATAACCTAGGGCCAAGTTCAGAACCGCTCCTTTCATCTCGGCGCGATAACCAACGCCGTTAATTTGAAGAACGCGCTCGTAGCCTTTGGTAACACCTTCGACCATGTTGGCGACCAGGGTGCGGGTCAAGCCTTGCAGTGAAGTATCTACACGCACACCCTCAGGACGCTTGACCACAATAGAGTCGGCCTCAACGGATACTGAAACCGTCGCCGGAAGGACCCGGCTGAGCTGACCTTTCGGCCCCTGCACACTGATGGTTTCCCCGGCAAGTGATACCTTGACCCCAGCAGGGATCGCAATGGGGTTTTTCCCAATTCTAGACATTGTATAAACTCCTTACCCGTATCCTTACCAGACGGTGCAGAGGAGCTCGCCGCCCACCTGCGCCTTGCGGGCAGCCGCATCGTCCATCAGTCCCTGGGATGTCGACAAAATGGCACATCCGAGGCCGTTTTTGATCATGGGGATTTCATCTTTCCCCACATAAACACGCCGACCGGGAGTAGAAACCCGCTTAATTTCATGAATCACGTGTTGGTTGTCGTTATCAAATTTTAGATAGATCTTCAACACGCCTTGCTTGTCATCGCTGATACTCTTGAAATTCTTGATATATCCAAGATCCTTGAGCACCGAAGCCAGAGCTTCTTTAATTGTGGACGAAGGGATGTCCAACTTCGGATGCTTCGCAAGGCCCGCATTACGGATGCGGGTCAGCATATCCGCGATAGGATCAGTCATTGCCATGGATGCAGCTCCTTAATTTCTCTTTACCAGCTCGACTTGATAATGCCGGGAAGCTTACCTTCCAACGCCAGCTTGCGCAGGCAAATCCGGCACATGTCAAATTTACGATAATAGGCTTTGGGTCGACCACACAGAGGGCAGCGGTTATGTTGCCGCACCCCAAACTTACCAGGCCGATTCGCCTTTATTACCATTGATTTTTTCGCCACTTTTTCCTCCGCTATCCGTCCGACTTATTTCCTGAAAGGCATGCCCATGGCCGCCAGAAGAGCACGTCCCTCTTCATCGGTTCTGGCCGTGGTAACAATGGTCACGTTCAACCCCTTGACTTTATCGATCTTTTCGAAATCGATTTCCGGAAAGATGATTTCTTCGCGAATGCCAAGGGTGTAGTTCCCGCGACCGTCAAAGCCTTTAGGAGACACGCCCTTAAAGTCACGTACACGAGGCAGGGCAATATTGATAAGGCGATCCAGAAATTCATACGCACGTTCACGTCGCAGGGTGACGCGGCAGCCAATCGGCATCCCCTCACGCAGCTTAAAGGTCGCGATAGACTTCTTAGCCTTGGTCACAACAGCTTTCTGCCCGGTGATGTTGGTGAGTTCCTCAACAGCGGCTTCGAGCACCTTGATATTCTGAATAGCCTCCCCGAGGCCCATATTAACAGAGACTTTCAAAATTCGGGGGACTTCCATTACGTTGTTGAGCTGCAGGTCTTTCTTGAGCTGAGGCAACAGCTCGACCTGGTATTGTTCTTTCAGTCTTGCCATGGAAATCCTCCGTTACTTATCCACGATCTCGTTGCATTTTTTACAGTAGCGGACCTTGCTGCCATCCTCAAGTACGCGAATTCCAGTACGGGTCGGCTTGCTGCAGGCGCCACAAAGAAGCTGAACATTAGAAGCATCCAGAGGAGCTTCTTTCTCAACGATGCCACCTTCCTGGTTCGTCCGGGAAGGGCGGGTGTGCCGCTTGACCACGTTGAGACCTTCTACTTTAAGCCGGCCTTTGCCCGGGAAAATCCGCATCACTTTACCGGATTTACCCTTTTCCTTGCCAGCGATAATCATCACCATGTCATCTTTTTTGACATGAAGGTTTTTAGCCGCCATTATCTTATATCTCCCAGTAATCTTTTTTAAAGGACTTCAGGCGCCAGCGAAACGATTTTCATATAGCGTTTGGCGCGCAATTCACGAGCGACCGGTCCAAAGATACGGGTTCCGATGGGCTCCCCTCCGACATTGACCACAACAGCGGAGTTGGTGTCAAAACGGATGAATGATCCATCCTGGCGGGGAACCTCCTTGGCCGTCCTAACGATGACGGCGCGTACAACATCGCCTTTCTTGACCTTCGAGTTAGGAAGGGCTTCCTTGACGGAGCAGATAATAATATCTCCAAGTCCGGCATATTTGCGTTTGGAGCCACCGAGCACCTTAATGCAGCAGAGTTTCCGTGCCCCGGAGTTGTCTGCGACATCAAGCATGGTCTGCATCTGGATCATGACTTGTATCTCCTAAACGGTTACGTTTTTTTCGAGGATCTCACGGACTCTCCACCGCTTGTCACGAGACAGCGGTCTGGTCTCCACGATAAGAATCTTGTCGCCGATGGCACAGCTATTCTGCTCATCGTGCGCCTTATAAGTGACCCTGCGCTTGATATATTTCTTGTAAACAGGATGTTTGATCAGCTGGTCGACCTTAACCACTACGGTCTTTTCCATCTTATCGCTGACAACAATCCCGACTCGGGTTTTTTTATTTCCACGTTCAGTCGTCATATCCGTCCTCGTACTCCTCGTTATCCCTGTTTCTGCTGCAGCACGGTCTTAGCCCGGGCAATGTCTTTTTTTACCTGAGGAATCCGGGCGGTATTTTCGAGGTGTCCGGTATGCAGCTGAAATCTCAGATTGAACAATTCCTGGTTCAATTCTTCAGTTTTCGTCTCCAGCTCCTCGATACTGAGAGCCTTCATTTCCTTAGCATTCATTAACCAACTCCTCCCTCATAACAAACTTGGTCTTCATCGGGAGTTTATGGGCAGCAAGACGAAGCGCCTCACGGGCAACTTCTTGTTCAACCCCCTGCATTTCGTACAGAACAACGCCAGGGCGAATCACGGCGACCCAACTATCAGGGGACCCCTTACCTTTACCCATACGAGTTTCTGCAGGCTTACGAGTGAGGGGCTTATCCGGAAAAACACGAATCCAGATCTTGCCACCACGCTTAACATAGCGGGTCATGGCACGACGAGCCGCTTCAATCTGTCGAGAGGACAACCAGCCGCACTCAATTGCTTGCAGGCCGAAGTCACCAAAGTTCAGATCAGTTCCACCCTTAGCGGCGCCCTTCATGCGCCCCTTAAAAGTCTTTCTATGCTTAACCTTTTTAGGCATTAACATGACTTGCTTACTCCTATTGCGGTCTTATTGCCGTTCCCGTACGAGAACTTCGCCCTTGAAGATAAGCACCTTGACACCGATAATGCCATAAGTGGTCTTCGCTTCGGCGAAACCATAATCGATGTCAGCGCGAAGAGTATGCAGGGGCACGCGACCCTCGCGGTACCACTCGGTCCGGCTCATCTCAGCGCCACCCAGACGGCCTGCGCAGGTGATCTTGATCCCCTGACTGCCGAACTTGAGAGCCATGCTGACACTTTTCTTCATCGCACGACGGAAGGCAACCCGCCGTTCGAGTTGTAAAGCTACGCTTTCGGCAACCAACTGGGCATCGATTTCCGGTTTGCGCACTTCTTGGATATTTATGAAGATTTCTTTATCGGTGAGTTTGGCCAGCTCTTTTTTGAGCGCTTCAACCTCAGAACCTTTTTTACCGATAATAATCCCAGGACGTGCTGCGAAAATGTTAATCTTCGCCTTGTTAGCGGCACGTTCCAGTTCAATCTTGGAAATACCGGCGTGATATAGTCTTTTCTTGAGGTAATTCCGAAGCTTGATATCTTCGTGTAGCAGCTTGGCATAATCAGCCTCTGCATACCACTTGGAATCCCAAGTCTTAATGATTCCCAACCGGAATCCTATTGGATGTACTTTCTGGCCCAAACTATCACCTCCTCACAATCTACTTTTCGTCAAGAATCACAGTAATGTGGCTTGTAGGTTTACGAATCTTAGTCGCACGCCCCTGTGCACGAGGCATGAAGCGTTTAAGAACAGGCCCCTGGTCGACGCTGATCGCCTTGACCACAAGCCGGTCAACGTCGGATACCCCCCGTTGCTCTGCATTAGCGACCGCAGAACTCACCAGCTTGGAAACAATGGCGGCGGATTTCTGCGGAGAGAACTTGAGGATATTCAGTGCATCCTGTACTCCCTTGCCACGCACCATGTCTACAACCAGGCGGGTTTTTTGCGGAGAAAGGCGCACATAACTCAGTTTAGCTCTGGCTTCCATGAATGAAACTCCTATGCAGGATCTTATCTTTTCTTGCTTTTCTTATCCGCACCGTGGCCATAGTAAGTCCGGGTCGGTGAGAACTCGCCGAGCTTGTGGCCAACCATGTTTTCGGAAACAAAAACAGGGATGAATTTCTTGCCGTTATTCACGGCGAAGGTCAGGCCGACAAATTCAGGGACGATGGTGGAACGCCGAGACCAGGTTTTAATAACCTTTTTATTACTGGCGCCACCTTCAGCTTCAATTTTACGCAAAAGGCTTTCCTCGACGTACGGCCCTTTTTTGATTGATCTAGCCACTGCCTTCTCCTCTATTACAAAGAAACGTTATTTCTTACGACGGCGGACGATGAACTTGTCCGTGCGCTTGTTGCTCCGGGTCTTGTAACCCTTGGTCGGCACACCCCAAGGAGTGACCGGGTGACGCCCACCGGAACTCTTGCCTTCACCACCACCGTGGGGATGGTCTACCGGGTTCATGGCGACGCCTCGACTCTGCGGGCGAATACCAAGCCAACGGTTACGACCAGCCTTACCGATATTGACATTCTCATGATCCAAGTTGCCAACCTGGCCGACAGTCGCACAGCAATCCTGCAGAACCAGACGAACTTCGCCAGAAGGCAGACGCAATTGAGCGTACTTTCCTTCTTTAGCGGCAATCATCGCATAGGTGCCGGCGCTGCGAGCCAACTGACCACCCTTGCCGATCTTGAGTTCAATATTGTGTACCCAGGTACCCAAAGGGATCGAACGGATCGCCATTGCGTTACCGGGTTTAATATCGGCATGCTCACTGGCAATCAGGGTATCCCCAACCGCAATACCGTGGGGTGCCAGGATGTAGCGCTTCTCGCCGTCAGCATAATTCAGCAGAGCGATACGGGAAGAACGATTAGGGTCGTATTCAACGGAAACAACCTTAGCCGGTATCTCTTTTTTGTCCCGCTTAAAGTCGATGATCCTGTACTTGCGCTTATGGCCACCACCAGTATGGCGCTTGGTGATACGACCGTAGTTGTTGCGCCCACCGGTACGTTTGAGAGGCGCAACAAGCGACTTCTCAGGAGTGGAAGTCGTTATCTCCTCGAAAGAGGAGGAGGTCATGTTACGACGACCCGGCGAGGTCGGTTTAAACTTTTTGATCGCCATTATAGTAACTCCGTATCGCTTGATAACAAACCTTAGACACCGAAGAAATCGATGCTGCTGCCCTCTTCAAGGGTCACGTACGCCTTTTTCCAGTTCGGACGCTTGCCGAAACTGCGACCAACGCGCTTGACCTTGCCAGCAACCAGGCTCGTATTGACATTTTTGACTTTAACGTCAAAAGCTTTTTCGACTGCCTGCTTAATCTCGATCTTATTGGCAACAATGGAGACTTCGAAGGCTACAATCGGACCAGTTTCTTTCTGAAGACTGGTCTTCTCAGTGATCAGCGGCTTCTTGATAATCTGATGCAGCGGTTTCATGACGCTAATGCTCCTTCCAGCTGAGAAACAGCCCCCTCAGTAACAACAAGATGGGGGTATTTCAGCACATCGTACACATTGACCCCTTCAGCACGCAGAACCTTGACATTCGGCAGGTTGCGAGCAGACAACTCGAGGTTCGTGTTTTCACCGTCGATCACCACCAGCACCTTGGCCAACTCGAAGCGCTTCAGAACTTCGACAAATCCCTTGGTGCTAATCTGATCGAGCTCAATGGCGTTAAGCACGGTCAATTTCTCTTCCTTGAAGCGTACCGAAAGAGCACTGCGCAGAGCAGCTTTTTTGACCTTGCGATTCAGCTTGAAGGTGTAGTCACGAGGAGTCGGCCCAAAGGCCGTACCACCACCGACATAATGAGGAGCACGAATGCAACCCTGGCGGGCGTTACCAGTCCCCTTCTGCTTGTATGGTTTTTTGCCGCCGCCGGAAACTTCGCTGCGGGTCTTGGTCTTGGACGTTCCCTGACGACGAGCCGCCAGCTGGTAACGAACCATATCATGAAGCAGGTAACCACGAACGGCATCATTGAACACGCCGTCAGCGAGCTCTCGCTCTGACACCTGATTTTTATTTATATCGTAGACAATAACGCTAGCCATCGATCTATCTCCCACGCCTCATTTCAACGAGGTTATTTTTTGGCTTTAACACCTTTACGGATCGTAACCAGCCCGTTTTTAGGGCCAGGAACGGCACCCTTAACCAAGATCAGGTTCTCCTCTGCACGGACATCGACGATCACCAGGTTCTGAGTGGTGACCTGTGCATTACCCATCTGGCCAGCCATCTTCTTCCCTTTAAAAACACGGGAAGGCCAGGCACTGCAGCCGATTGAGCCAGGAGCACGATGAAACTTGGAGCCATGGCTGGCACGGCCTCCCGAGAAATTCCAACGCTTGATAACCCCCTGAAACCCTTTACCCTTACTGGTTCCAACAACATCAATAATGTCGCCAGCTGTAAAAACATCACAGTTGATCTCATCACCGACATTGAATTCATCAACATTCTCGACCCGGAACTCGCGAAGGTGACTAAAAGCCCCCTTGCCAGCCTTCTTAAAATGTCCCATCTCTGGCTGATTGGTCCGGTGCGCCTTGCGGGGACCGAATCCTACCTGAATCGCATTGTAACCGTCGACAGCGACAGTCTTCTTCTGCAGGACCACACAAGGTCCCGCCTCGACCACCGTCACCGGGATCCTCCTGCCATCCATGGCGAAAACCTGGGTCATCCCCAGTTTCTTACCCAAGATTCCCTGTATCATTGCACGTACCCTTACCTTGAATGTGTAGTTACCTTAAAGCTTGATTTCCACGTCAACGCCGGCGGACAGGTCCAGCTTCATCAGGGCATCGACGGTCTGCTGAGTCGGATCGAGAATGTCAAGAAGACGCTTGTGAGTGCGCATCTCGAACTGCTCGCGGCTCTTCTTGTCGACATGGGGACCGCGCAGAACACAGTATTTATTAATAATCGTCGGCAGAGGCACGGGGCCGGCAACCCGGGCGCCTGTGCGCTTGGCGGTATCGACGATCTCGTTAACGGAGAGATCGAGAAGCTTATGGTCATAAGCTTTCAAACGGATTCTGATCTTCTGGCTCGGCATGTGAATTATCCTCTATTAAGCTATGATATCGCTGACGACGCCGGCGCCGACAGTACGGCCACCCTCACGGATAGCGAAACGCAGCTCCTTGTCCATCGCGATCGGAGTGATCAGCTCGACAGTCATGGCGATATTGTCGCCGGGCATGACCATCTCAACACCTTCGGGCAGCTCGACAACACCGGTCACGTCAGTGGTCCGGAAGTAAAACTGAGGGCGATAGCCCTTGAAGAACGGGGTATGACGTCCACCCTCTTCCTTGGTCAGGATGTAGGCTTCGGCCTTAAACTTGGTATGCGGAGTAATGCTGCCGGGCTTGGCCAGAACCTGACCACGCTCGATGTCCTCGCGCTTGATGCCGCGCAGCAGGATCCCGACGTTGTCGCCAGCCTGACCCTGATCGAGCAGCTTGCGGAACATTTCGACGCCGGTGACAACCGTCTTGGCGGTGTCTTTCATGCCGACAATCGCAACCTCTTCCTGTACCTTGACAATGCCGCGCTCGATACGACCGGTGGCAACAGTACCGCGCCCGGAAATCGAGAAAACATCTTCAACCGGCATCAGGAACGGACGATCGATAGCACGCTCGGGCTCAGGAATGTAGCTGTCGACGGCAGCCATCAGCTCAAGAACTTTGTTCTTGCCGATTTCGTCGTCACGGCCTTCGAGGGCAGCCAGAGCGCTACCGGCGATGATCGGAATGTCGTCGCCAGGAAAGTCATAAGAAGAAAGCAGCTCACGCAGTTCCAACTCAACCAGTTCCATCAGCTCTTCGTCATCGACCATATCGGCTTTGTTCAGAAACACGACCATGGCAGGAACGCCAACCTGACGGGCCAGCAGGATGTGCTCGCGAGTCTGAGGCATCGGGCCATCAGCGGCTGAACAGACCAGAATCGCGCCGTCCATCTGCGCCGCACCGGTGATCATGTTTTTAACGTAGTCGGCGTGACCGGGGCAGTCAACGTGTGCGTAATGACGATTGGCGGTTTCGTATTCGACGTGAGCGGTGGCAATAGTAATACCGCGCTCACGCTCCTCAGGAGCGTTGTCGATCATATCGAAGGCCTTGAATACCGCGCCGCCCGACTCAGCCAACACCTTGGTGATAGCAGCAGTCAGAGTGGTTTTACCATGGTCAACATGACCAATGGTCCCGATATTGACATGGGGCTTGGTTCTTTCATATTTAGCTTTGGACATGAACTGAGTCTCCTTTACCCCTTAGCCTTGGCGATGATCTCTTCAGCGACAGCCTTAGGAACCTGCTCGTAGTGGTCAAAGGTCATAGTGTAGGTGGCACGTCCCTGCGTCGCACTGCGCAGGTCAGTGGAGTAACCAAACATATTGGCCAACGGCACGTGAGCATTAATTACCTGAGCGGTACCACGGGACTCCATACCCATGATCCGACCACGACGACTACTGAGGTCACCCATGACATCGCCCATGTAGTCCTCAGGGACGACAACTTCTACCTTCATGATCGGCTCAAGAATGACCGGTGCAGCCTTGGCAGCACCCTCCTTGAAGCCCATCGAACCAGCGATTTTAAAAGCCATCTCCGAGGAGTCAACATCGTGATAGGAACCGTCGTAACAGGTAACCATGATATCAACCATAGGGAAACCGGCAATAACACCGAGCTCCGCAGCCTCTTCCGCGCCCTTGCCAACAGCGGGGATGTATTCTTTAGGAATAACACCACCCTTAACCGCGTCAACAAAGGTATACCCTGAACCCGGCTCCTGCGGCTCAATGCGCAACCAACAGTCGCCATACTGACCACGACCACCAGACTGACGGACGAACTTACCCTGAACCTCGACCTTTTTGGTAATGGTTTCACGGTAGGCCACTTGAGGCGCCCCGATATTACAGGCCACATTAAACTCACGCTTCATGCGGTCAATAATAATTTCGAGGTGCAGTTCACCCATACCAGAAAGAATAGTCTGACCCGTCTCTTCGTCAGTACGGCTATAAAGGGAAGGATCCTCGGACAAAAGCTTGCCAAGAGCCACACCCATCTTTTCCTGGTCAGCCTTTGTTTTGGGCTCCACCGCAACATGAATAACGGGCTCCGGAAACTCCATGGACTCCAGCAGACAAACACTTTTCTCACCACAAAGCGTATCGCCTGTAGTGGTATACTTAAGACCAACCGCAGCGGCGATATCCCCGGAATAAACCAGTTTAATTTCTTCGCGCTTATTGGCATGCATCTTCAGCAAGCGACCGAAACGCTCTTTCTTTCCCTTGGTCGCATTAACAACCGAGGCGCCAGATTCAGCCACACCGGAATAAACGCGGAAAAAGGTCAACTGGCCAACAAACGGGTCAGTCATGATCTTAAAGGCAAGGGCCGCGAACGGACCAGCATCATCAGCCGGGCGGGTAATCTCTTCCTGAGTGTCAGGATCGATACCGCGAATAGCAGGAACGTCGGTCGGCGCAGGCATATAATCCACAACGGCGTCGAGCAAATTCTGCACACCCTTATTCTTAAATGCGCTGCCGCACAGAACGGGATTAATATGCAGAGAGGTCGTCACCCTACGGATGGCTGCCTTGATCTCAGCCACCGTGAGGTCCTCACCGCCGAGATACTTCTCCATAAGCTGCTCATCATGAGAGCAAACCTCTTCGAGCATTGCCTCACGAGCAGCGGCAACCTCATCCACCATATCAGCAGGAATATCGATTTCGTCAAACTGAGCGCCCAACGATTCGTCATCCCAGACGATAGCTTTCATCTCGACCAGGTCGACAATACCCTTGAAATAGTCTTCTTTTCCGATTGGAAGCTGAAGAGGCACCGGGTTGGCACCGAGGCGGTCCCGCATCATCTGAACGCCATGATTAAAATCGGCGCCGATGCGGTCCATTTTATTGATAAAAGCAAGACGGGGAACCCCGTACTTGTCAGCCTGACGCCATACCGTCTCAGACTGGGGCTCTACGCCACCAACTGAACAGAATACAGCGACTGCGCCGTCAAGCACACGCAGGGAACGTTCGACCTCAATAGTAAAGTCAACGTGACCTGGGGTATCGATAATATTGATACGGTGATCGTCCCAAAAACAGGTGGTCGCCGCAGAGGTGATAGTAATCCCACGCTCCTGCTCCTGCGCCATCCAGTCCATAGTGGCCGCGCCATCATGGACTTCACCGATTTTATGGGAAATACCGGTGTAATACAGAATGCGTTCGGTCGTAGTCGTCTTACCAGCATCAATATGTGCCATAATGCCGATATTACGAGTTCTTTTAAGAGGTACTAAACGTGCCACGACTATCTATCCTCCACGAGGGACTGTTTCAAATTACCAGCGGTAATGAGCAAAAGCTTTATTCGCCTCTGCCATACGGTGGACATCTTCCTTCTTCTTCACCGACGCACCCCGATTATTGGCTGCATCGAGAAACTCACCCGCCAACCGCTCCTGCATGGTCTTTTCACCACGAGAAGCAGCATAACCAGAAATCCAACGCATCGCCAAAGCATTGCGACGATCTGCACGGACCTCGATAGGCACCTGGTAAGTAGAACCACCAACACGCCGGGACTTAACCTCGAGCACAGGGCGCACATTCTCGACAGCCTTCTTGAAGACCTCAAGAGGATCCTCACTAGACCGGGCGGCGACAAGATCAAAGGCCCCGTAGACGATCCGCTCCGCAGTACTCTTTTTACCATCAAGCATAATGCAGTTCATGAACTTGGCCAGCAACAGGTCATGATATTTAGGATCGGGAAGAATAACCCGCTTCGCAACTTCTCTTCTTCTTGGCATAACGTCCTCTCAGACCTTTTCTTTATTTAGGCCGCTTGGCCCCATACTTCGAACGACTCTGCATCCGACCCTTAACTCCGGCAAGATCCAGAGTACCGCGGACGATATGGTAACGCACACCAGGCAAGTCCTTGACGCGGCCACCACGGATCAGCACTACTGAGTGCTCCTGAAGGTTGTGGCCCACACCAGGAATATACGAGGTCACGACGATCCCATTAGTGAGGCGAACACGAGCAACCTTCCGCAGCGCGGAGTTTGGCTTCTTAGGGGTCGTCGTATATACACGGACACAAACACCACGCTTCTGGGGATTCCCCTTAAGCGCAGGCGCCGTTGACTTCCTTTCCTTTTTTTCGCGTCCCTTGCGGATCAACTGATTAATAGTCGGCATCTACATACTCCCGAAATCGCTTATTCTGTAGTTAAAAGAGCAACTGAACTAGTTTTTCCCGTGCGGGGAAAAACTCGCAGACTTTATCAATCCGCCCAACCTTTGTCAAGATCTTTTCTCGTTTTTTTTCAAGATCTCAGGTTGGGCGGAGTTTATGCAAAAACAATCGATATTTCATACTTCTTCTGCTACATCCTCATCGTCATCGATCAGCTCTTCCTGAACCACATTCACGACTTCAACGGGCTCCTCGATAAACAGCTTGGCGCTGCGATACTTGGACACCCCTGTCCCGGCCGGGATCAGACGGCCCATGATGACGTTTTCTTTGAGGCCCCGCAGGTAATCGACCTTCCCTTCGATCGCCGCCTGGGTGAGAACCTTGGTGGTCTCCTGAAAGGAAGCTGCCGAGATAAAAGACTCGGTAGAAAGAGAGGCCTTGGTAATACCGAGCATGAGGGGTTCCCCCACGGCCGGTTGCTGACCTTCAGCCATGACCCGCTGGTTTTCAACTTCGAACTCCCAGCGCTCGACTTGATCGTCGAGAAGGAATCGGGTATCCCCAACTTCCTTAATCCGGACCCGACGCAACATCTGCCGAACGATAGTCTCGATGTGCTTGTCGTTGATCTTAACACCCTGCAAACGATAGACCTCCTGGACCTCGTCGACAAGATACTTCGCCAGCTCTTTCTCTCCAAGAACCCGCAAAATATCGTGGGGGTTCGAGGACCCATCCATTAATGCCTCACCGGCAATAACATGGTCTCCCTCATGGACGCAGATATGCTTCCCTTTGGGGATGAGGTATTCCTTGGCCTCGCCGATTTCAGGGGTAACGATGACCTTACGCTTACCCTTGGAGTCCTTGCCGTACGAAACCAAACCGTCAATTTCAGAAATAACGGCAAACTCCTTCGGTTTCCGAGCCTCAAAGAGTTCGGCAACTCTCGGGAGACCACCGGTAATGTCCTTAGTCTTGGTCGTCTCGCGAGGGATTTTGGCCAGAATATCACCGGCGCTGATCACCGTATCTTCGTTGACCACGATATTGGCGCCAACGGGGAGCATGTAACGAGCAGGCGCTCCGTTAGGCAGCTTGGCGGTTTTGCCGTCTTCATCCTTCAGGGTGATACGGGGACGCTTGTCGGCACCCTTCGACTCAATGATAACCTTCCGTGTCAGACCAGTGACCTCGTCAAGCTGTTCTTCCATGGAAACGTTTTCAAGGATGTCGCCAAACCGAACCCGACCAGGAATCTCGGTAAGGATCGGCATGGTGTACGGATCCCACTCGGCCAGCAGATCCCCGGTCTTAACCGCCCCTTCGGGAGCGATACGCAGGCGGGCACCGTAAACGACGCCGTAACGCTCACGCTCACGACCGGTCTCATCAACAACCGCCACTTCACCGTTGCGGTTCATGACAACGTGGTGACCTAGCTTATCGACAACCGTATTGAGGTTGATGTACCGCATGACCCCGTCAAAACGGGACTCCAATGAAGTCTGCTCAGCCCGACGTGAAGCCGTACCACCGATATGGAAAGTACGCATGGTCAGCTGAGTACCAGGCTCGCCGATGGACTGGGCGGCAATGACGCCGACCGCTTCACCCAGGTTGACCAAGTGTCCCCGGGCCAGATCACGGCCGTAACAGGTGGCACAAATGCCGCGACGACTCTGGCAGGTAAGAACCGAGCGGATCCGCAGGCGTTCGATGCCGGCAGCCTCGATCTTCTCGACCAGGGTTTCATCAATGGCCTGATTGGCCTCAACCAGAACGTCGCCAGTCAATGGGTCGAGAACGTCTTCCAGCGCGGTCCGACCGAGGATCCGGTCACCAAGATGCTCTATAACCTCACCACCCTCGGTGAGAGAAGAGACCAGGATACCGTCGAAGGTTCCACAATCCTGCTCGGTGATAATGGCGTCCTGCGCCACATCGACCAGACGACGAGTCAGATAACCGGAGTTTGCGGTCTTCAGTGCGGTGTCGGCCAGACCCTTACGAGCACCGTGAGTCGAGATAAAGTACTGGAGCACCGTCAACCCCTCACGGAAGTTGGCGGTGATCGGCGTCTCGATAATTTCACCCGAAGGCTTGGCCATCAGACCACGCATACCAGCCAACTGACGAATCTGTTGAGCGCTGCCTCGGGCACCAGAATCGGCCATCATGTGAATAGCGTTGAACGAGGACACCTTGACCGGAGTCATGTCCTTGCTCCCCTCCGGCGGATGAACAATATCCACCGAAAGGTTACCAAGCATGGTCTGAGCAATATCCTCAGTACACTTGGCCCAGATGTCAATGACCTTGTTGTAACGTTCACCGTCAGTGATCAGACCTTCGGTGTATTGCTGCTGAATCTCGCGAACTTCGTCAACCGCCCGGTCGATATGCTCCTGCTTGGACTCAGGGATAACCATGTCGTCCAAACAGATAGAAATACCGGAGATCGTGGAGAACCGGTAACCGGTTTCCTTAAGACGATCAGCCAGGATAACGGTTTCCTTGTTGCCAGCAAGGCGGAAAGCCTCGTCGATCAGTTCGGCAACCTGTTTTTTACCCATAACCCGGTTAATCGAACTGAACGGAAGGATGTCGGGGACGATGTCCCGCAGAAGCACACGCCCGGTCGTGGTTTCGACCAGAACCGGAGCCCCGCCGAGTTCAACCGCCATGCGTACTTTGATTTTTGCCTGCAGGTCGACTTCTTCGGCATCATAAGCGATTCGCAACTCTTCAGGTGATGAGAAGATCCGTCCTTCACCTTTGACAAAAACGCGATCGCGAGTCATGTAATAAAGACCGAGAACCATGTCCTGTGACGGAACGATAATCGGCTTGCCGTTGGCCGGTGAGAGGATGTTATTGGTCGACATCATCAGCACACGTGCCTCGATCTGGCTCTCGATGGAGAGGGGCAGATGGACAGCCATCTGGTCACCGTCGAAGTCAGCGTTAAAAGCGGTACATACCAACGGGTGCAACTGGATTGCCTTGCCTTCAATCAATACCGGCTCAAACGCCTGGATACCGAGGCGGTGCAATGTCGGGGCCCGGTTGAGCATAACCGGATGTTCCTTGATAACCTCCTCAAGAACGTCCCACACCTCCGGCTTTTCTTTCTCCACCATTTTCTTGGCGCTCTTGATGGTGGTGCAGAAACCGCGCTCTTCCAGCTTGTTGTAGATAAAAGGCTTAAAGAGCTCGAGAGCCATTTTCTTCGGCAGGCCACACTGATGCAGTTTGAGCTCGGGACCAACCACGATAACGCTACGACCAGAGTAGTCGACACGCTTGCCGAGCAGGGTGTGGCGGACACGTCCGCCCGTGCCCTTGAGCCTGTCGGAGCGCGACTTAAGCGGACGCTTGTTGGGCCCTGTGATGGCCCGGCCACGCCGGCCGTTATCAAAGAGGGCGTCAACCGACTCCTGCAACATCCGCTTTTCGTTGCGGATGATAACTTCGGGTGCCCGAAGTTCCATCAACCGCTTGAGACGGTTGTTGCGATTAATGACCCGGCGATAAAGGTCGTTAAGGTCAGAGGTAGCAAACCGGCCGCCATCCAGGGGGACAAGCGGACGCAGTTCCGGCGGCAGCACCGGGATGGTTTCGAGAATCATCCACTCGGGACGATTACCGCTCTGCTTGAACGCCTCAATGATCTTGAGCCGTTTGGACGTTTTTTTACGCTTGGCTTCGCTGGTGGCATCCTTCATCTCACCACGCAACTGTTCCGCCAATCCGACCAGGTCCATTTCTTCAAGCAGATCACGAATAGCTTCAGCACCCATGCTGGCAGTAAACTGGCCGGCAAATTCGTCCATCACTTCGCGATATTTATCTTCGCTGAGAATCTGCCCCAATTCCAGTGGGGTATCCCCTTTATCCAGAACGATATAAGCCTCAAAGTAGAGAATTCTTTCAACATCTTTGAGGGTCAAATCGAGCAGGGTTGAAATCCTCGACGGCAACGACTTGAGAAACCAGATATGGGCGACCGGACAAGCCAGGTCGATATGCCCCAGGCGCTCGCGACGGACCTTGCTGGGAATAACTTCAACGCCACACTTTTCACAAACGATACCACGGTGCTTCATGCGCTTGTATTTGCCGCAGTTACACTCGTAGTCCTTGGTCGGACCAAAGATTTTGGCACAGAACAGACCATCCCGCTCCGGCTTGAACGTCCGGTAATTAATGGTTTCCGGCTTTTTTACCTCCCCGAACGAGCGTTCGCGGATCTTCTCCGGCGACGCCAGGGAGAGCCGGATCGCATTGAAGCTAAGGGGATCCTTCGGCCGATCAAATAGACTGAAGATATCTTCCAAAACGCATCCTCCTTGTGGGATGGTGGTTTATTTTATGCTGTAAGCCGCCAACCACCGGCTAGCGGTTGGCGGGTGATGCTGCAGCTAATCTTCTTCTTCGAGAAGCTCAACGTCGAGGCACAGCGACTGCAGTTCCTTAACCAGTACGTTGAAAGACTCGGGAAGTCCCGCTTCAAGGGTTTGCTTGCCCTTGACGATGGCCTCATACATACGGGTCCGTCCAGCCACGTCATCCGACTTGACGGTAAGGAATTCCTGCAACGCATGCGCCGCCCCGTAGGCCTCAAGGGCCCAGACTTCCATCTCTCCGAGACGCTGACCACCAAACTGGGCCTTGCCGCCAAGAGGCTGCTGAGTGACCAAGCTGTAAGGGCCGATACTCCGAGCATGGATTTTGTCATCGACCAGATGGTGCAACTTGAGGATATACATAATTCCGACGGTAACCTGTTCTTTAAAAGGAACACCCGTCTTGCCGTTATGCAGGGTCATCTGGCCACTTTTCAGGAAACCAGCACGAGCCATCTCGTTCTTCATCTGTTCTTCATTGACTCCCTCAAAAACTGGGGAAGCCATCGGTACGCCATGTGAGAGACGCCGCGCCAGCGCGAGCGTTTCATCCTCGGACAGACCATCAATAAAAGCGTCCAGCTCAGGATTGCTATAGACATCCTTAACCTTGGCCTTCATGGCCTCGGTGCTGAAATTTTTATCCATGACAGCTTGAATCTGCATACCAAGACCGCGAGCAGCAAGGCCCAGATGGGTCTCGAGAATCTGTCCGACGTTCATACGAGAAGGAACGCCCAAAGGATTGAGAACGATCTCGACCGGAGTGCCGTCAGCCATGTAAGGCATGTCCTCGACCGGAAGAATCCGCGAAAGGACACCCTTATTACCGTGGCGACCGGCCATCTTGTCACCAACCTGCAGCTTACGCTTAATGGCGACATAAACCTTAACCATTTTGATGACTCCCGGAGGGAGGTCATCGCCACGCTTAAGCTTTTCGATCTTGTCGGAAAAGACTCCTTTGATCAGCTCTTCACGATCAGCCAGGCGGGCAAAAAGCGTTGTCACTTTTTCTTCGACATCGCCTTCGCCAACCAGAGAGATCTCTTGCCACTGGCGGAACGGCACCTTGAGGAGCAATTCAGCGGTGATTTTTTTCCCTTTTGCAAGCAGAGTCTGACCGTCATCATCGGCAATGGTAACCGCTGAGGTCTGACCGACCATCAGATTTTTCAATTTCCCCTTGGCCGAATCACGGATGATCGCGATCTCATCGTTTTGATCCTTGAGGAGCTTGTCAATCTCTGTCTTTTCTATGTACTCGGTACGGCTGTCCTTATCGGACCCCTTACGGGAAAAGACCCTGGCGCCGATAACGACCCCTTCGACCCCTGGCGGAACCCGCATGGAGGTATCACGGACATCGCCGGCTTTTTCACCGAAAATGGCGCGCAACAGTTTTTCTTCAGGCGAAAGCTGGGTTTCACCTTTAGGGGTGATTTTACCAACCATAATGTCGCCGGGTTTAACCTCGGCGCCAATTCGAATGATACCACTTTCGTCGAGATCGGCCAGGGCGTCCTCGCCGAGATTAGGGATATCGTCGGTGATCTCTTCCTTGCCGAGCTTGGTGTCACGGGCCACACATTCGAATTCTTCAATATGAATCGAGGTGTAGCGATCCTCCTTGACCAGCTTCTCGGAAATCAGAATCGAGTCCTCGAAGTTGTACCCTTCCCAAGGCATGAAGGCGACCAACACGTTCTGTCCCAATGCCAGCTCCCCCCACTGAGTCGAGGGTCCGTCGGCAATCATCTCACCGCGCTTGACCTTGTCACCGATCTTGACGATCGGCTTCTGGTTAAGACAGGTGTTCTGGTTGGAACGGGCGAATTTGGTCAGGGTATAGATATCGACCCCGGTACCGGTTTCATCAACCTCACCCTCGTCGATCTTGACCACGATACGAGCGGCGTCGACACTTTCAACGATACCGTTATGCCGGGCAACCACAGCCGCACCGGAGTCATGAGCAACAATCCGCTCCATGCCGGTACCGACCAGTGGTGCGTCAGCCCGCAGCAAGGGAACGGCCTGACGCTGCATGTTCGAACCCATCAGGGCGCGATTGGCGTCGTCATTTTCAAGGAAAGGAATCAACGCTGCGGCGACCGAGACCAGCTGCTTGGGCGAAACGTCCATCAGCTCAATCTCTTCCCGGTTCATCAGCATGAACTCGCCACTTTTGCGGGCGTTGACCAGCTCATTGACGAACGTGCCGTCCTCATTGAGCGGGGCATTCGCCTGGGCGATCGCGTGTCCTTCTTCCTCGAGCGCGGAGAAGTAGTTGATCTCTTTGGTTACAAGACCGTCCCTGACCAGTCGATACGGCGTTTCAACGAAACCATGTTCGTTAATCCGGGCGTAAGTCGAGAGCGAGGCTATCAGGCCGATGTTCGGACCTTCAGGAGTCTCGATCGGGCAGACCCGGCCATAATGGGTCGGATGCACGTCTCGGACTTCAAAACCAGCACGCTCACGAGTAAGTCCCCCAGGTCCAAGGGCCGACAGGCGGCGCTTGTGGGTGATCTCGGACAGCGGATTGGTCTGATCCATAAACTGGGACAGTTGCGACGACCCAAAGAACTCTTTGACCACCGCAGAAACCGGTTTGGAGTTGATCAGATCATGAGGCATGAGGCTGTCAACTTCCTGCAGGCTCATCCGCTCCTTGATAGCGCGTTCCATGCGCACCAGACCGACTCGATACTGGTTTTCGAGCAGTTCTCCAACAGCGCGTACCCGGCGATTGCCGAGATGGTCGATGTCATCAATCGCCCCCTTGCCGTTACGCAAATCGATCAGGTAACGCACCACCTCAAGAATGTCTTCCTGAGTCAGAGTAGTGTGCTCGAGGGGGACTTTCAATCCAAGTTTGTAGTTCAACTTAAGCCGGCCAACGGCCGACAGGTCATAACGCTCGGCATTGAAAAACAGACTTTCGAATAACGCCTTGGCGCTGCGAATGGTCGGCGGATCGCCGGGGCGTAGACGGCGGTAGATCTCGATCATGCCCTCGTCCGGGGTCGTGATCTTGTCCTGCAGCAGCGTCTCACGCAGATACGGTCCAACGTAAAGATTATCGATGAACAGTACCTTGAATTCATTGATACCACGAGAGCGCAGATCCTCGATCCGCTCGGCGGTCACTTCCTCGTTGCACTCGATAACAACTTCGCCGGTGGCGGTGTCGACAATATCGGTCGAGGTGATTTTGCCAAGCACACCCTCTTCGGTGATCTTGATAAATTCAATCTGCTTTTCGGCAATTTTCTTCACCGACGCTTTGGTAAATTTGCGGTTCGCCTTGACGATTATTTCTCCATCGCCATCAACCACATCAAAACTGGAGCGTTGACCCAAAAGCAAAGCCGGATTAGCCCGTTTTTTATACCCCTCACCATCAATGATGATATCCTCAACGTCATAGTAGTAGTTGAGAAGTTCCTCAGCACTATAGCCAAGAGCTTTAAGAAGCACCGTGGCTGGCAGTTTGCGGCGGCGGTCGATACGGACGTAAAGAATATCTTTATGGTCAAAGTCGAAGTCGAGCCAGGATCCACGGTAAGGAATCACCCGGGCACTGTAGAGTATCTTGCCACTGGAATGAGTTTTCCCTTTGTCGTGGTCGTAAAAGACGCCTGGGGAGCGATGCAACTGGCTGACAATGACCCGTTCGGTCCCGTTGATAATGAAGGTTCCGTTTTCGGTCATCAGCGGAATTTCACCGAAGTAAACTTCCTGCTCTTTTATATCCCGAATGGACTGGACGCCGGATTCTTTGTCCACATCCCAGGAAACCAGGCGGACCCGTACCTTAACCGGAGACGCGAACGTCATGCCCCGTTGATGACATTCATCGACATCATATTTGGGCACGCCCAGCGAATACGAAACGTACTCGAGGGAACAAGTCTCGCTGAAATCACGGATCGGAAACACGGAACGGAATACGGCCTCAAGGCCGATATTCTGCCGTGCCGAAGGAGGCAACTCCGCCTGAAGAAAACGCTTGTAGGAATTTTTCTGAATATCGATCAGGTTGGGAATGTCGATAATCCGCTGAACTTCAGCGAAATGTTTCCTCAGAAGCTGGTTATTCGCGATCGAATAAGCCATGGTTTCTCCTTTAGGTAACGAAAGTAGAATAGCCAAGGCCGCACACGGCGACCTTGGCTAAAGGCGAAACTATCGAGCCGTAAGCTACTTGAGCTCCACGGTGGCGCCGGACTCTTCGAGCTGCTTTTTGAGTTCTTCGGCTTCAGCTTTGGAAGCACCTTCTTTGATGGCCTTGGGAGCGCCGTCAACAAGATCTTTGGCTTCTTTGAGGCCCAGGCCAGTAGCGGCACGGACAACTTTGATGACGTTGATTTTCTTCTCGCCGGCAGCAACCAGAATGACGTCAAATTCGTCTTTTTCCTCAACTGCTGCAGCTTCGCCACCAGCAGCAGGGCCAGCAGCAACAGCCACAGGAGCGGCAGCAGAAACGCCGAATTTCTCTTCGAGTTCTTTGACCAGTTCAGCCAGTTCAAGAACGGTCATCTTCTCGATAAATTCTACAACTTGCTCTTTGGTGATTTCAGCCATGATCTATATCCTCCGAAATGGTTTTATCTGAAAAAAGTTAGGCGGCTTTTTGGTCCTGGATTGCGGCCAGAACCTGAACCAGCGATCGCGGAATGGCCGCGAGTACACCGACGAAGTTGGATGCCGGAGCATTAAGGGAACCAAGCATTTTAGCCAGAAGCACTTCACGGCTAGGCAGTTCGGCAAGTGCCTTAATGTCTTCGATAGAAAGCAATTTTCCATCGAGAGCACCAGCTTTGAGTTCAAACTTAGCATTGGCCTTGGCAAACTCGGTCAGGACCTTGGCAGGAGCCACCGGATCGCCCAATACAATGGCGATGGCCGAAGGTCCAGTAAGATAGTCATTAAGACACTCAGCACCAGTTCCTTTAGCTGCCAGTTTCACCAGAGTATTTTTAGCTACCTGATATTCAACCGATACACCGCGCAGTTCACCACGCAGCTTGTTGACCTGTTCAACATTCAGCCCGCGATAGTCTGCGAGGAACGAAGCTTTAGCCGAAGCCAGTTTTTTCGCCAGTTCTGCGACAACCTGTTCTTTACTCGATTTGTTCAACGTCTCTCCTCCTTTCTGTTTGATCTGGGGATCCTGAAGATCCCGAGCCCCTGTCAGAGGTGGTAATGAGAGACGGTCAAGCCCGTCGCTCCATTCTTCAGCCTCGGCAGGCGGATTAACCATTAAACTCTCGCTGAGAGTGCCTGCTGTCTTTGACCAGGAGCGTTGAGAATTACTCAACGGCGACGGCTCGCAATAAACTTGCGAGCCGCATGAAAGGCAGTGAGTACTGCCTTTATTTAATCAGCAACTGCAGGGCAGGCACATCAACGATGACACCGGGCCCCATAGTACTGGAAATAGTGACCTTCTTGAGGTATGACCCCTTGGAGGTCGAAGGTTTTGCTTTGATCAGCGCATCAACCAAAGAAACAATATTTTCTTTCAGCTTCTGCTGTTCAAAGGAGACCTTACCCACGGGGGCGTGGACAATACCGGCCTTTTCGACGCGATATTCAATTTTACCCGATTTGGCTTCAGTTACCGCACGACCGAGGTCAAAGGTCACAGTGCCAACCTTCGGGTTCGGCATCAGGCCGCGGGGACCGAGAAGTCGACCGATCTTACCAACGGTACCCATCATGTCCGGGGTAGCGATGGCGGTATCGAAGTCGAACCAACCACCCTGGATCTTGGCCACCAGGTCGTCAGCTCCAACAAAATCGGCACCGGCTGCAGTTGCTTCCTGGGCTTTTTCACCTTTGGCGAAGACCAGAACGCGAACCGTTTTGCCGAGACCATTGGGGAGCACGACAGCGCCGCGAACCATCTGGTCAGCCTTACGAGGATCAACCCCGAGACGGACGGAGACGTCAACGGTCTCGTCGAATTTGGCATAGGCGCTATCCTTAACCAGAGCGATCGCTTCATCGATTGGATAAGCAACGCTCCGATCCACCTTGGCCGAGGCCGTATTATGCTGTTTTCCTGTACGCATGTTCTTATACTCCAGACTCTGCCGTATTTTAGACGATTTCCAGCCCCATGCTGCGCGCGGTACCTTCGATGGTCTTTACTGCGGCGTCCACATCGAAAGCATTCAGGTCAGGCATCTTCAGCTTGGCGATCTCAACCACTTGATCCTTGGTCACATTACCCACTTTGGTCTTATTGGGCACACCGGAACCTTTGGGGATCTTCGCAGCCTTCATCAGCAACACAGCAGCAGGCGGGGTTTTGGTGATAAAGGTGAAAGAACGGTCAGCATAGACCGTGATAACAACGGGGGTAATCATCCCGTCGTCACCCTGGGTCTTGGCGTTGAACGACTTGCAGAATTCCATGATATTCACCCCGTGCTGACCAAGCGCGGGACCGACTGGCGGCGAAGGATTGGCCTTGCCGGCGGGAATCTGCAGCTTTATTTGTCCAATAACCTTCTTGGCCATGAGCTACTCCTTAAATATATTGCGTTCTGACCAGGACTAGCTGATCTTCTCGACTTGTATGAATTCAAGCTCAACAGGTGTAACCCGGCCAAAAATACTGACCATAACTTTGAGCTTGCCTTTATCCGGCTTAACGTCCTCTACCACCCCGGAAAAATTCAAAAACGGACCGTCAACTACCCGCACGGTCTCGCCAACCTCAAACTCAACCTTCGGCTTTGGCCGCTCGGCACCCTCAGCCATCCGGGTGGTGATCTTTGCAACTTCCTCGTCAGGAATCGCTGGAGGAGAAGTGCCGCCTCCAACAAAACCCGTCACCTTGGCTGTATCTTTAACCACATGCCAGGTTTCGTTGTTTAATTCCATCTGGACCAGGATGTAACCAGGGAAAAACTTCCGCGAAGAGGTCTTACGTTCACCATTTTTCAGCTCGACGACCGTTTCGGAGGGAATCAGAACTTCCCCAAACTCCTCTTCGACACCAAGCATCCGAATTCGCTCTTCGAGATTGAGCTTTACCTTATTCTCAAAACCCGAATAGGTATGTACCCCATACCATCTCTTTGCCATAGAAGCTACCCTATCTCCCATCAGCCCAGAAGGGCGCGGATTGCTGCGGAAAGACCGGAATCCACAACCCAAAGGAAGGTCGCCACAACCACGACGAGGGCGATGACGACCAGCGTTGATGCATAGGTATCCTTCCTGGTTGGCCAGGTTACCTTCGCCAGCTCACCCTTAACGTTGGTGAGAAACTCTGTCGTTTTCCCGAGCACTATTTCAACCCCCACGGAGGATTATCTATTTATTTATGGCAGGCCAGGAGGGACTCGAACCCCCAACACCCGGTTTTGGAGACCGGTGCTCTAGCCATTAGAGCTACTGGCCTGCAAGCGAATCAAAACAACGCCGCCCTAAAGCGCCCCTACTTGGTTTCTTTGTGAGGGGTATGCTTGCGACAAAAGCGGCAATACTTGCTGAATTCCAGCTTGTCAGGTGTACTTTTCTTGTTTTTGGTCGTAGTGTAGTTGCGCTGCTTACACTCGGTGCATGCCAGTGTAACAATGTCCCGCATAGCTATGTTCCTCAGCCACCTCCCCGTCTCCAGGGAGGTGGCAGCTCAAGAAATTACTCAATAATATCGCTAACAACGCCGGCGCCGACAGTACGGCCGCCCTCGCGAATAGCGAAACGCAGCTCCTTGTCCATGGCGATCGGGGTAATCAGCTGGACAGTCATGGCGATATTGTCACCAGGCATAACCATCTCGACACCTTCGGGCAGCTCAACAACACCGGTCACGTCCGTGGTCCGGAAGTAGAACTGGGGACGATAACCCTTAAAGAACGGGGTATGACGACCACCCTCTTCCTTGGTCAGGATATAGGCTTCAGCCTTGAACTTGGTGTGAGGAGTAATGCTACCGGGCTTGGCCAGAACCTGACCGCGCTCGATGTCCTCACGCTTGACGCCACGAAGCAGAATCCCGACGTTGTCGCCAGCCTGCCCCTGATCGAGCAGCTTGCGGAACATTTCAACGCCAGTAACAACGGTCTTGGTAGTGTCCTTCATACCAACAATCGCGACTTCTTCCTGCACCTTGACGATACCGCGCTCGATACGACCGGTGGCGACAGTGCCGCGCCCGGAAATCGAAAAGACGTCTTCGACAGGCATCAGGAAGGGGCGATCAACAGCACGCTCAGGCTCAGGAATATAGCTGTCGACAGCCGCCATCAGCTCGAGAACCTTGTTCTTGCCGATTTCGTCGTCACGACCTTCGAGAGCAGCCAGAGCGCTGCCGGCAATGATAGGAATGTCGTCACCCGGAAAGTCGTAAGAGGAAAGCAGCTCGCGCAGCTCCAGCTCGACCAGTTCCATCAACTCTTCGTCGTCAACCATGTCCGCCTTGTTCAGAAACACGACCATCGCGGGAACGCCAACCTGACGGGCGAGCAGGATATGCTCACGAGTCTGGGGCATCGGACCGTCAGCGGCCGAGCAGACCAGGATAGCGCCGTCCATCTGAGCCGCACCAGTGATCATGTTCTTGACATAGTCAGCATGGCCAGGGCAGTCAACATGAGCATAGTGACGATTGGCGGTCTCGTACTCGACGTGAGCAGTAGCGATAGTAATACCGCGCTCGCGCTCTTCAGGAGCGTTATCAATCATATCAAAGGCTTTAAAAACAGCCCCACCCGACTCAGCCAGCACCTTGGTGATAGCAGCAGTCAGAGTAGTCTTGCCATGGTCAACGTGACCGATGGTCCCGATGTTGACATGAGGTTTGGTTCTTTCATATTTAGCTTTGGCCATTGTGTCAACCTCCCTTTTTTCTTGAAATCTTTAGCGTCTAAGATGCGGCCGCCAGAGTGTCACACCGGGGCCAATTTGACTTCGCATAAACAGAAACAGCACCCAAAAAACAGCAAATGGAGCCCACATTCGGATTTGAACCGAAGACCTCTCCCTTACCAAGGGAGTGCTCTACCTCTGAGCTATGTGGGCGCAACCAAAATACTATCGACAGAGAGCCGGTGGTTTTTTAATGGAGCGGGAAACGGGACTCGAACCCGCGACCCTCAGCTTGGAAGGCTGACGCTCTAGCCAACTGAGCTATTCCCGCCAAAAACCCAACCTTCTATTTTCAGCTCTTTGGGCTCACCATCGGCGCCGGCTCCAGTACTTACGGCTAAGCCTCCTGGAAATCCGCCATCCGGGGTTTGCCCGGCAAGTTCCTAATTGGTGGAGGGGGGAGGATTCGAACCTCCGAAGTCTACGACGTCAGATTTACAGTCTGATCCCTTTGGCCGCTCGGGAACCCCTCCAGGGGAAACTTTCAGGTTGTACTCATCAAGGCTGTGCCCCGCAGTTCAATGGAGCTGGCGACAGGAATCGAACCCGCGACCTGCTGATTACAAGTCAGCTGCTCTACCTACTGAGCTACACCAGCACAGGGGAGCGGTTTTACATCATCAGAAAGTAAAAAGCAAGCTCTTTTTTCACTGTCCTTTAGCCCTGACAAGGAAGCCGAACTTATATTCGATCAGACAGAAGTTGTCAACCTTTTATTTATCGTTTTTTCTGGAACATGCAATAAAATTTTCACAAACACCCCCCTTTGCCCTCGGATTACGAAGAGGGCTTCCCGACGGTACGCTGGCGCACCACCTCAAACATGGCAACGGCTGCGGCCACCGAAGCGTTGAGAGAGGAGACCTCCCCCCGCATCGGGATTCCCAGCAAAACATCGCAATGCTTGCGAACATTCGGCCGCAGACCACTCCCCTCGCTCCCCACAACCAGGACCAGGTTGCCAGAAAGGTCCGTCTGAAACAGGGGCGTAGCATCCCCTTCGCCAGCCAACCCAAAAACCCAGCACCCCTCTTCCTTGAGCTGTTCGAGAGTGCGAGAGATATTGGTCACCTGACAGAGAGGGAGATGAGCCAGGGCACCGGCCGCAGCCCGATCAACGACCGGGGTAATCGGGCAAGCCCTATCCTTCGCAGCAACCACGCCATGACATCCGGCAGCCTCGGCACTACGCAACACTGCGCCGACGTTATGCGGATCAGTCAACCCATCGAGCACGAGAAAAAAACCGTTGTCTCCCGAATCCCGCCAACGCTGCAGCAACTCTTCGAATTCGGCGTAGGCAAAGGGCTCAACCCGCAACACCAATCCTTGATGGTGACCGTTCCCCGCCAGCTTATCGAGATCCTTGCGCTCACGATACCGCACCGGAACTTCCCAGCGGGCGGCTTCCTGCAGCACCTCATCGATGCGTGCCGAGCGGCCATCCCGGGCAACAAAGAGTTCCAGTGGCTTGCGCTGACTTCCGGCCAGGGCCTCCCGAACCGGATTCACCCCGTAAATAAAATCGCTCATCGATTAACCTGCAGCGCTCCGCCAATTTCCGCAAGGATCTGGTCGGCCGCCGCCACCGGATCAGGGGCTGCCGAAATGGGCCGTCCGATCACCAGATAGTCCGCTCCGGCGGTAATGGCATCCGCTGGCGTTGTGACCCGCTTCTGGTCATCAAGCGAGGCAAAAGACGGTCGCACCCCGGGAGTAACAATAACAAAATCCTGCCCACAGGCCTCGCGAATCAATGCGACCTCTTTGGGAGAAGCGACGACCCCGTCCATCCCCGCCTCTTTCGCCAACAGGGCCAAGCGTGGAACCATTTCGCTAACCGGCCGATCGATGCCGACCGCCCGCAGTGTTTCCTCGGTAGAGGAGGTCAAAATGGTGACCGCCAGCAACAGTGGGCGGCCGTCGCTACCGCGAGGGACCAAGGCATCAACCTTGGCCACCGTCTCGCGCATCATCTCGAAACCACCGAGAGCGTGGACGTTGAACATCTTAACCCCAAGACGACAAGCCTCGAGTCCCGCCATGGCCACAGTATTGGGAATATCATGATATTTGAGATCGAGAAACACCTCGCCCCCCTCGCCACGAATCATCCGGACCACATCCGGGCCGCAGCGGGTAAAGAGCTGTTTGCCGACCTTGAACACCCCGACTTTTTCGTGCAGCAGTTTGACCCATTTTTCAGCATCCTCGAAACAATCGACGTCGAGGGCAAAGATCAGCCGGCTTTTTGCCGCGTTTTTCATTCTTTTCTCCCAATAAGTGACTTCACCCGCCGGGTAACTTCCTGTACCCGTTGGATCAGTTCGCCTGATTCAGCCGCCGCCAGTTCCCGACGGGCAATACCGCACTCCATGTAAATCAATTCGCTCAGCGCCTCGGCCAGCAATCTCTGCGTATCCCCCTCTTCGAGGCCTGCGAGGTTGGCCAGAATCCGGCCACCATCTATGCTGCCATCATCCCGCAGAGCCACGTCCCGAAAGACAAAAGAAAAGGGTTGAGGCAGGTCACGCAAGAAACACCGCACCTCTTGTCCAAATCCCGATTTTTTCGCCGACACCCGCCGGAACATAACAACGAGGGCACTGTTGAAGATGTTCAACATGTCGCCAAGCGCTCCATCCATTGCCACCGTCGGGGCATCTTCCATGCGCACCAGCCCCTTTTCAACAAGGTGGTACAACAGTCGCAACCCATCGAATTCGCCACTACCACTTCTGCGCAAGAGCTCCCGCACACTAAGGCGATCCTCGCCAATTAGCTTCATCATTCGCTCGGCAGCAGGCGGCATCCCCTGCACCGTCTTGCCGCTCGGCACCGGGATGTGATCTTCAGAGCCGATGCGCCGCATAAACAGCGCCCGTTCATCAACCCGCCGCAACCCCTCCATAATCAAATTCTGGGTGCTCATAGAGAGGCGCAGAACCTGTTCTTCAGCGAGAGACCTGGCGACAAAGGAATAGCTGCCGCGCTCGAAAGTGAAAAGATTGTAAATGATAGTTTCTACCTGGTGGCGGGTCGCATGCCAGAGATCTTTCGGCGTGACGACCCCCTTCTCGACCAGAAACTTGCCAATCCCCGTGGAAACGGATCCGGGTGAACGCAAACGTTGCAGAATGTTCCGATCCAGCTTGCCGAGCGAGCAAAGAATCTCACCCAGATCTTCTTCAGGGAAATTACTGGTAGCAAAAACGATCTCCCCCTGCTGGAAGAAAAAATCCTTTCGGCCACCGGTCAAACTGAAGCTGAGCACGCCGGTTTTGCGAAACATGTTAAAAAAAGACAGCAGGTCGGTGATACCGATTTCTCCAAGCACTCCCGCCATGACCAATTCGGAGGCGTCGCTCCGGGCCGTCAGCAGAAGATGCTGGCTCGAATGGGAGCACAAATCGAGGGTTTGTTGACCGAGCTCCTTTACCACCGGATGGGGCAAACCCAGCCGGCCACCGCTGTCGATGATCATTTTAGCCATAAAACCTGCCTGTCTCTCTTAGATCTCCAACTGCGGATTTAAACCGACAGCGCCTGCCGGACCCGATTGGACACCAATGCCCCCACCTCTGCCAGGGGAATCATTTCACGCTGCCCGCTGCGTCGCTCCTGCAACTCAAGGGCCCCGTCCTTAAGACCACGAGCACCAACCGTCACCCGCAGTGGGATGCCGAGCAGGTCAGCATCCTTGAACTTGCTGCCGGGACGTTCGTCACGGTCGTCGAGCAATACCTCGATGCCCAGCTCAAGCAACTCTTCGTAGAGCGATACAGCCGCCTGATTAACCGGTTCATCATTGGGATTCACCATGGTAACGATGACCTGGAAGGGGGCCAGCGGCATGGGGAAGATAATCCCATTGGCATCATGATTCTGTTCAATGGCCGCTGCCACGGTGCGGCCGATACCAATCCCGTAGCAGCCCATGAACAGCACCTGCTCCTGCCCCTGAGCGTCTAGAAAGCTGGCGTCGAGGGCCTTCGAATATTTGGTGCCGAGCTTGAACACGTGACCGACCTCGATCCCCCGCCAGACTTCCAGT
>JBFHFM010000002.1:0-42041 GCA_041583595.1 Trichloromonas sp.
CAGGATCAGCCATCGATTGTAATTCTGATCTGACATTTTTCTCTTATCCTTCACGTGTGAGTAGTACAAATATGCCTGCCGGGGAGGATGCGTACAGCAGGCTTGGTCCTCCCCGGCAGGCACCGACCACTGTGTTCAGGGGCAAAACGTACACTGGCACTGAAGTTTCCAGTGATTTTTCTTTTAACCCGATTCTTTAAGCGTTTTCTTCTAGATCAGTTTTGCAGAATGGACATTTTTTCTGTTTTACGCCACCAAGGGCGACAAGTTTTTTCCCACATTTAGGGCACTCTTGCGGTTTTTCAACACCACCAGGTCTAAAACACATAATTTTTATCCTTAGTCTTCTTTATGAGTCTGTTGTTTAGTATTTAACAGGCTCATTTAATTGAATAACTTACTGCTATTACTTCTTATTTTTTTCTTTGCCCTCTTCTTCAAAGGTTATCTGTCCACCTTTGTATTCTTTAGAAGGCGTAAACTTTGTAGTGCCATAGTTCTGGCCAGGTTTTCCTGCGAGAGGATTGAGAGGCTTCTCAATTTTTTTCTTCTTTGGTGTTTCTTCAGACATGATAGTTTCCTTTCTTTTGTTGATGTATTATTTATAAAAAATTTGAGATATGTTACAGTTGTTTCTGTAGTAACTTTATTTTATAAATGATCTACAAAAAAATATGTTAGGAGAAACACAATGTGTTGGGTCTGTAATCCATATTGTGGTGGTTGTAAAGCACCTATGCCAAAGCCAATAAAATGTGAGAACTGTGGAACCTTCAATTTTAACGATTTGGCTACCTGTAGAAAGTGCAAGTAAGTTTTACCTAAAAGAGCGGAGCCTAAACCTGCCTTCTGTCGGTATATCGGTGAAATCTGCGCAAATCCTTGTCGGCGACATATAAAAGAACCTGGCAACTATGGGATAGTATTTGTAAAATACACACGCCTGTGGTTGATGATCCTACCGCCTGACATATAATTGTGATCCATCAGTTCCGATTGATTAAAATCACTTCAACCAACACGAATGTTTCACTTTTTTCCTGGGAACCCCATCTGTCGGTGGGGTTCCCAGGGTCGTACGGTTTAAACGTTAAAGACTGCTACTTTGGGACCCATTTTCGCAGCTTTTTCGGCCAACTCTTCCAGTGGGCCGTACTCCATGCACTTAGCATTACAGTGCTTGACTGCGAACTTGACATCCTCTCCCGGCTCCAGCTCCGGGTTGGAACCGACGAGTTGAGTCGGCACCGGGATGTAATCCCATTCGAATTTGCCAGGAGTTACTTCCCAAGGGCCGTTCTCAAGCAATTTAATGCCATGTTTGCCAACGGGCAGGTTTAGGATTTTTTTGATTGCTACCTCGCAAGCGTGGCAGCCGGTACACCATTGATAGTGAATCAACAGTCCGTTTTGGGTTGCTTTTTCGGACATTCTTTTCCTCCAGTTCTATTCGGTTTCAGCCACGTTTATCTCCGTGGGCTTACATCCGGCCGGCGACGTGCAAACACTTGCATGTCGTCGTCGGCCATATTTTCGCTCAGTGATTAAACTGTGATGTTGTAGCTATCGAAGCTGTCCAGACGCGAAGCCTTACAGATCATTTGCTTCATTGGGCAACCGAAACCAAGCTTTCCGATATGCTTATGGGGAACCAAGGTATTGACGTTCGACTGCCATACGCCATAGAGGCTAGGCTCTTCAGCTTTCATCTCAGGGAACCACCAACCGTGGGTTGCGTGGACAACCTTAGGATGGATAGTCGGAGTGATCTTGGCTTTCAGTTTTGCCTTGCCAAACATGTTTTCAAGCAGGACCCAGTCGCCATGGTTGATGCCGAGTTTGGCAGCTGCTTCGGGGTGCAATTCGACTTCAGGCCACGGGTCGATCTCACGCAGAACAGCAATTTGACGGTGCTCGGAGTGGAACGAGGTGACTTTACGTGCACCGGTGGTGAGAATCAAAGGATACTCGTTGAACAGCTCTGGAGTACTGACCGGGCTGTACGGCGGCTCCTTGAAGTACGGCAGGGCATCGTCGCCCCAGGCTTCGAACAGAGTCGAGGAGAGCTCAACCATACCGGTAACGGTGTTGAATCCGGGCTCGCCATCGCCGCGCAGCAGACCTTTTTCGTATTTCTTGTAGATGTAGTCCGGCTGGAAAACACCTTTCTCACGCAGGCCGTCAAAGTCGATACCGAGTTCCGGCTGAAGTTGCTTGGTGAAGAAGTCGGGGACATCTTTGTAGTCCCACATGTCTGGGTGCATCTTTTTGCCGAGTTCGATACAAACTTCGATATCGGACTTGGTATCGCCGACCTTCAGAGCCTCATTGATGGGGCCGAGGGTAACAGCGTTACGACCGAAGTGGGTAACAACAACGCCATCTTGCTCTGCGAAAGTGGATACGGGCAGGAAGATATCACCGAACGCCATGGCGGTCGGAGTCATGAAGATATCCTGGACAACGTTGAACTCCAGGGACTTCAGGGCGTGATACCAACGATCAGGCTGTGCCGAGCAGGTCGGTGTGATAAAGTTACTGCTATTGAACCAGCCCATGCGCAGACGATAGGGGACGCCGCTTTCGAGGGTGTCCAGGGTTTCGTCCGGGTGGGTGGTTGCCATCGCAGTACTGAGGGCCGGCCATTCTGCAGCGCCGATCCGCTTTTCCCACAGTTCGTCGGAAAGATTGCTGCGGGTTTCAACACGCCACTTGCCGAGCAGTGCCGCAGGGGGTCCGATGGTAACGCCGCCGGGAACGTCGAGGTTGCCCGTGATGGCCATAAGGGACAGGATCGCGTGGCCCATCTGAACGCCGTTCGGGTTCTCGTCGGTTGCCAGGCCCCACTGGATCGAACAAGGCTTGGCGGTAGCCATCCTGCGTGCACAACGGATGATCTGATCTTCCGGCACCCAGGTAATACCAGCAACTTTGCTCGGCGGGTACTCCTGGACGCGTTCTTTGAGCTCGTCGAAACCGTAAGTCCAGTTTTCAACAAAGTCTTTGTCGTACAGTTCTTCGTTGATGATGACGTTCAGGAAGCCAAGACCCAGGGCACTGTCGGTACCGGGGCGCAGCTGGCAAACTTCTTCACAACGGGTACCCAACCAAGTCATACGCGGATCGATGTGAATCATCTTGGTGCCACGCTTCATCATGTCGATGAGGGCGTGACCGAAGAAACCGTCCGGGTTGGAATACAGAGCGTTCTTACCCCATTCGACGATCAGTTCCGGCAACGTGAATCTCGGGTCGTCGTAACGATCTTCGTAGAAACCGGCATAGTCGATTTCAGGATAACCGGCGCCGAGGACGTAGTCGGTAATGGAGCAGCGGGGACCGTAGCAGGACCAGCCGCTCAGCGGGTAGCAGACGTTCGGGGTGCCGATGGAAGCAAATCCGAGGGGGTAGTAGTAAAGACAAGCCTGGCGACCGGTACCACCGAAAACGATGATCGACTCAGCGCCGTGCTTTGCTTTGTATTCTTTGATCTTCGGAACAATGATATCCCAAGCTTCGTCCCAGGAAATCTTGGTCCACTTGTCTTTACCGCGATCCTCCATCTTACGCTTCATCGGCGTCAAAATCCGGGAGGGGTGGTGGACGTAGTCAGCCAGGGTCAGGTTACGGACACAGAGGCGACCTTGACTGATCGGATGCTCTTCGTCACCTTCAACCTTGACCAGCTTGTTGCCTTTTACCGTCAGCTTCATGCCGTAGCCGACCGGATGGTCTCCAGGAGGGGACCAAGCGGAAGTCCTCACTGTAATGGAGCCATCCTCGTTTTCTGTTTTCCATTCTTTACGCATTGCCATTGTCTTTTTCCGTCCTTTCATTCTCTAATCGTTGATTCAAACAAACCGTCCGCGAAAATCTTTTTATTGCACCTCCTTTTTGGGTTTATTGCATGAGGCATAAGCTCTGCATGCTGGCTGGGAAGTTGTTTTTGTTGTTATGGGTAATTGCTATGAGCGTGCCAATCTGGAGAGAAAATTACACATTCGTAAGTAAGCGAAATTGTTATAGAAAAAGTTGCGGGTAAGATTTCTTGAAATTCTTTTTTTGGGATAAGTTAAGGCTGCCAGAAATGTCTTTATCGAGGTAACTAGTTAAAAATACACAGTAAAAAATATGTCCCAGGCGATATCAAATTGGGAACGCGGCTTTTTGTTTGTGAAAGACCGAGGGGGAGGGAGAGAAACTTCTGTATTAACAACTTGTTGAGCGATTTAAACAGGGGAGTTGTGAGGTTTTTGGATTTGGCTGCTGGTAGGTTTCTGAGGGGACTTGATCCGGATTGCTGAGTGGCAATCCGGAGATAGGATCGCTTCAGTTATGCCAGTTCAGAACGTTTAAGTCCGTCAATGTTTGTCAGCTGATATGAACAGAATGGGATCTGGCTGCCATCTTCATTAGCAACGGTCATGCTGCACTGCTGCAGCCGGTTTAAGTCCATACTCAGCGCATCCATATAATTCATGATCAAAATCGAGAGGCCCGGTCCGTGGTCGGGATACATTTTGTCGGCAATATCCGGTAATACAGACCCCTGTGGACTTGCTGGATTGAAATGGTGCATGTAGTCCTGCACATCGATAATTCGGCTCATCGGGATTAAGCCCTGCGGTTGTGGCAATATATAGGTTGTCGCATCACACAGTGGATGTGAACAACCGGTCGGCCAGAAATCGTAGGGAGAAAGCAGGCCATTGCTCTGCTCCGATAGTTCATAAATGGCATCGCCCATGGTCAAAGGTTTCTTGTCCGTAATCTCGAATCGTCCAGAGCCGAACGCCGGCTGAAAGGCCACTCCGGCAATCACGTCCCGATTTTGCAGACCGAATTCGAGAACTCTGCCCATCTGGTCGTCGTTGATTCCTCTGATGACCGCCATGGCCAGGACGATTTGCATGCCGATGGAGCGACAGTTTTCAATCGCCTGCAGCTTTGTTTTCATCAGGTTGGCGCCACGGATTTTTTTGAAAACCTTGTCGTCCAGGCCGTCGAACTGCATATAGATGCCGGTTGCCCCTGATGCCGCTAGTTGTTCAAGGTAATTGAGGTCACGACTGATAACTACACCGTTGGTGTTGACTTCGATCGCACTGAAGCCGACTTCGCGACAAAGCGCGATGATGTCGGGCAGGTCTTTGCGGACTGTTGGCTCGCCACCGGTCAGCTGGATGCTGGTTTGCGGACCGCACTGCTCTATGATTTTGACAAGCTGGCGCTCGATTTGTACCAGACTGAGATCTGTTTCCACATGAGCTTGATTGTCGTCTGCCGCCATAAAGCAAACCGGGCAACGCAAATTGCAGCGCTGGGTCAGTTCAAGCTCGACCAGTCGTGGTTTATGCAGATGGGATTGGCAGGGCCCGCAATCCTCTGGGCAGCCTTTACTGAGAGGTTTTGGCGTGTTCGGACGAATCTGGGGGAATTTAAAGTTTTTCAGCCAGCGATAATGTTCTTCATCCGGCCAGAGGTAAGTTGAGTAGGAACCGTGATGCGGACAAGCCTTCTCCATGAACACGGCTTTGTCATTGACGACAATTCGGGCCTCAATGACATCCAGGCAGACGGGGCAAACACTTTGTGTGAGTTCTAAAAGTTTCATATTTGTTTTGCTCTCATTTTTGTTTGCTCCGACTGCCTGCGTCATCTACAACCTCAATCCTATATGTCTGGAGGCGTTGTGCGTTTATTTTCTAAATAGGGCACTGCCGAAACCGGCTTCGGTGACGGCCGAAGGAGAGAAATAGTGCTGATTTTGACAGTGCCCAACTTTATTTTCTATTACATCCACGCTTTCTTGAGGAATTTTTCTTTTCCTTGTGGCAAGCGCGAACGATACTGCAACTCGCCGGGCAGGAAGGTTCTGTCGTTACCGCTGGTGACGGTCTGCATACGCATTATTACCCCGCCAAACAGCACCATCAAGGCTGCAAGTCCCTGAAATATTGATACTGGAATCAGGAACATAATCATCGGTACGAGAGTGCCAACCAGCAGGAAGTATATTCTGAACCCCTTTGCGAGGTCCCCACTAATCCAGCGTTTGGCGCTTGCGGACTCAGCGGCTGTGGTTCCGGTCGCTTTTATCCAGAGGTATCCTGCCCACAGCAGGCCCTGTACCAGCAGCAAGGCGGCGAGGAGTTTCGGCAGGCTGTTCAGAACAGAAGCTTCAATCGGGGCAATCATTGCGCAGAGGCAATGCAGTGCCAGGGCGGTTACCATCGATGAGAGTAGGAACAGTCCCATGATCCCAGGACCGACCCAGAAGGGACGGCCTTTGTGTCGCCCCAGCAGCACGCCGGGATACGTGGCGACGACTAAACCGGTGACGATGTTGACCAGCGCCAGCAATTGCCGCAGAAAGTCCCATTCGCGCCAGAAGATCAGGCTATGGTTGATGGCGAAGGATGCATAGACAAAGCCGGAAATAATGGCAAATGTCATCATCCAGGCGCCGAAGGTCAGGATCGCCTTGGGGTTCATAAACACCCGCCAGGCCTGCAGGGGGCGCCCCAGTTCAAGAACCAGGAAGCCGCAACCGACACACATGCACAGTGGGCCAACAAGGTTTCCCAGTAAAGATACCTGGCCAGGTGCGATAAAGAGGTCGATGACAGAGGCAATGACCAGCATGGCGCCACCCATACCGGCAAAAAAGAAATCGACCGCCAGCATCCAGCCCCAACTTTGATGTTTTTCGCTCATTTGTTCAGCTCCTCCATCAGTAAATGTAAAAGACACAGGGATCGGTGTTCAGCTCTGGCAGCAGCTGAACAGCTTTATTCTCACTGATCAGCTTGGAGACCTCACTGTTTTTATCGTCCAGATCGCCAAAAATACGGGCGTGCTGATGACAGGTTTCAACACAGTGTGGCCGCAGTCCTTCTTCCACCCGATCCAAACAGAAATTACATTTATTCACGGCTCCGGTTTCATGGTTGTGGTACCGTGCACCGTAAGGACAAGCCATGATACAGGACAGACAACCGACGCATTTTTTGTCCTCAACATGGACAATGCCATTCTTTGCCTGAATCGATGCCCCGGTTGGGCAGGCATCGACACAGGGTGAATTGTCACAATGCATACAGAGCAAAGGCAAAAAGCGCATATTCAGATTAGGAAAAGTCCCGTGCGGACCATCGGTGGTCACCGGGTTGTAAACCATATCCGTTGGCAGTTCGTTGCGAACTTTACAGGCGACCGTACAGGAATGACAGCCGATACAGCGCCTGGTATCCATGACCATTGCATAACGAGCCATATCAAATAACCTCCTTCAAATCTGATTCCTTGACTTTGTAGACCCGGCAGAGCAAACCGCGATTCGCCCATGACCCGCTGTAGGGATCGCAATAATCATCAGCGGTACTGGTCAGAATGTTACCGTTCGACTCCAGGGCGCCACCGAGCTCACCACCGAATTCGAAGTCACGCATATCCTTCTCCGGGTACCACCAGCAGCGCTGGGTAAAGATGACTTTCGGGTGGATGGCTTCGGTCAGGTTGGCTCGCTGCTTCATCCGACCCCGAGCGGTTTCAATCCAGACCCAGTCCCCATCTTCGATCGACATTTCCTTGGCTGTTGCCGGGTTGATGTCCATGAAGGGAGTATGCCGCAGGAAGCGCATATCCTTGATCTGGAAGTGCTCCGAGTGGTGAAATGGCATGAATCCGCCACCTGTTGTCAGCACCAGCGGGAACTTTTCTGCTAGTTCCGGGTTGTCGATTTCGTTTTCCGAAGGTCCGACATATTCTGGCAGCGGCGGCAAGCCGAGATCCTTGAGGGTCGACGAGTAGAGCTCGACCTTTCCAGACGGAGTGGCAAAGCCCTGCCGCTTGTATTTGAAGTATTCCCGTTCCGGGAAGTGGAAACGAACGTTCTCGACAAACTCGTCAAAGGTGCTGACGGCATGCCCGATCGGCGCAATGGCGCTGAAGTACGCCTCTTCTACTGTCTTCCAGGGCCAGTTTTCTTCTTGTCCAAGAGCAACGCCCAGGTCACGCCAGAAGTTGAAGTCGTTGCGGCGTTCGTACATCGGTTTAATTGCCCGTTGCGCGGTCAGCATGAAGTCGGCGCAACCGTAGCTGTTGGTGATGATCGGCCGCTCGAGTGCACCGGCAATCGGCATGATGTAATCAGCGAACATGGCTGATGGGGTGACCCAGTAGTCGCAAACGACCATGAAGTCGATCTTGCGCAGCGCTTCCAGCACGACATTGGTTTCACCGTAGGAGGCCAGCGGGTTGGTCGCTGAAACCAGCAAGGCTTTGACCGGGTAGGGATCGCTGTTGATGATGGCCCGGAACACCGATGGCGGGTGCGCTTCGCACATCCATTCCGCGGTCGGAACCTTGCCCCAGGTTTTCTTGGTCAGTTCACAAATCTTGCTGTACCCCGGCCAGGTGACCATCGGGAACTTGTCGGCTCCGATCTGTTTCGCTTTCTGCTCTTCCGGAAGAAATTGGTTGCCTTCTAATTCTTCGTCGGTCAGGTAGTCCTGGGACGGACCGGTCAGCAGGTCGGCGCCTGGGCAGTCGAGGTTGCCGGTCAGGGCACGCAACAGGGCGCGGGCATGCATGGTGGCGCCAGCCGGTTTGCCGATCTGGTCAACCGAGGTTCCCCACTGGATGTTGCCCGGCTTGTTCATGGCGTACATGTGAGCACCGGCGCGGATCTGCTCGGGGGTCAGCCAGGTCCGTTCGGCAGCCCATTCCGGTGAGAAATCAACGACATGCTCAGCCAGAGCTTCGAATCCCTCGGTGTATTCCATTACAAATTCCTGATCCATCAGGCCTTCGTAAATAATGACGTGGATCCAGGCCAGGGCCAGGGCCAGGTCGGAACCGGGGCGCAGTGGCAGCCAGAGATCGGCTTTCGAGGCGCTCTCGGTGAAGCGCGGGTCGATCACGATAACCTTAAGACCTTTTTCCTGCAGTTCGGCAACGTGATGGGCTTCCGGCATCCCCGACGCCCCCGGGTTCTGGCCCCAGAGGACGATACATTTACTGCCGCCAATGTCCAGGTCGAATGGACACCAGCCATAAATCGCGGTTTCCACCATAAAGGTCGGAATCCAGCAGAGGTGTGAATTGTGAAAACCGTTCGGGCTGCCGAAAAGGTTCATGAAACGGCGACGCGACCAGTCATCGGTTCGCTGGGTCCCGCCTGCCGTTGCAACGGCTTCAGCACCGAACTCCTTGCGGATGCTCGACAGCTTGGCGGAAATTTCCGAGATCGCCTGATCCCAGGGGATCTGCTCCCACTTGCCTTCACCGCGTTTGCCGACCCGTTTCAGCGGGTAATTAACGCGATCAGGATGATCCAGGTGTTTAAGGGCAATATTGCCTCGACAGCAAAGGCCGCCTTGGTTCGTTGGGAACTCGGGGTCGCCTTCGATGGCAAGGACTTTATCGTCCTTAACATAGGCTAACACGCCGCAATTCTGATGGCAGAAGTAACAGGCCGATTTTTTTACTTCCACACCTTCTTGGGTTAAATCCACTTTTCCGATCATAGTTCCTCTCTCATGGCTCTCGCTTGAACGTTTCTCCATATTGATAAGCATTCCAGGGCAGTGTAAATGCTCAACAAACGAATCATTTCAACGCTTTGGGTCGATCGATTACAAGGCTTATGGCGCGTCCAGTGATGCTTGCATGCGTTTTTTTGCAACTAGCAAGCCAAAGCCTGACTGGTGGTCGAGAGGATTTGCCCGTTTCCCGCTATCTCCCATTGCTAACATCGGAAAATAGCGGGATATGGCAATGTCGAATGTGGAAACTTTTAGGCGGAGAGCAGAAGAAACAGGGGCGATTTTCTATCGATATGAATCTTTTTCTGCGATCGGGGTTTCATTTTGAGACGGGGGACGGTGGCATTCTCCCCCTTGCGTTTTGATCTTGAACGCAAGGAGGGAAGCCTAGGTCGATAGATGAGAAACAGGTAGGGGCAATTGGGGATCAGGCCACAGTAATGTTGTAGTCCTTCAGTTTTCGGTAGAGGGTAGAGCGACTCAAGCCGACGATTTCTGCTGCCGTTGGAATGCAGTTGTTGGCGCGTAGAAGAGCTGCTTCGATAGCTTCTTTTTCAATCGTTTTGAGGCAGAGAGTCTGGTCGCCGGTCGCGGCAAACCTGGAAATCCCCGCGGAACCTGCCGTCGTCGTATCATTCAGGACGTAGCTGGGAAGATTGCATGGCTCAATCAGGTCGTCGATGGCGGTATTGATGGCGTGATGTATGGCATTCTGAAGTTGCCGGACGTTACCCGGCCATTTGTACTGGTTGATGATCTTTTCTGCTTCTGGACTAAGCTGTGCTTCTTGCCAACCCATCCGCTCACAATAATCGTGGATGAACAACTTGGTCAGCATGGAAATGTCCTTGCCCCGTTCTCTCAGCGGCGGAATAAAAATTCCGAGTACCGAAATGCGGTAATACAGGTCTTCACGGAAGGTTTTCTCTTCGACCATCTGCAGCAAATCTTTGTTAGTCGCTGCGACCAGGCGGAAATCGACTTCTTTATAGCGGCTACCACCGATCCGCATAACCCGTTTATCCTGCAGGGTGCGCAACAAAATCGCCTGATGCTCCAGCGGCATATCGCCAATTTCGTCAAGGAACAGAGTGCCGCCATCAGCTAGTTCGATCTTGCCCTGTTTGCCGCAGCGCTCAGCGCCGGTGAAGCTGCCCCCCTCGTAGCCAAACAGTTCGCTGCCGACAAGCTCTCTCGGCAGTGCTGCGCAGTTAACTGCCATGAAAGGGCCGTTGGGGCGATAGGTGTTGTGGATAGATTGGGCAAACAGCTCTTTTCCAGTTCCACTCTCGCCGATCAACAGGATGTTCTCTGGCGAGGTTGCAAAACGGGTGGCCTGGGCGATAGTTGATTTGATCGCCATGCTGTCACCAAGGATATCTTCAAACTTGAAAGTGGCGGATCGGCCCGATCTATTGCTCTGCTGATTGGTCAGTTTTTCACAGCTGATAAATTTAAGAATGACGATATCGAGTTTCTTCGTATATTGATTCAGGATCGGTCGTACCGAAATTCTGTAGGCGCGGGCCTTGATAGCGCCAATCTTGATACACTCGTCGATGGTGAAGCTTTCACCTTTTTCCGCACGGTGCATGATGGCAGAATCTGTGCTGAGAAACTCGCTGATGTTCCGATTGCCGATCTCCTCTGGACGGACTCTGAAAATTCGGATGGCTTCATTGTTGATCTGGCGAATCTTACCTTTGTTGTCGACCGCGATCATTCCTTCATCGATAAAGGCAAAGGATGCAGTGAGGCTTTCGTGAGCGCTTGCCATTTTGTCTTTAGCTTTTTGCAGTTCATCTGTCAGTTTGGCGGATTCGCTACGGGATTTTTCCAGGGATTCGTTGTGGTTCAGGAGCTTGATTCTCGTTTCGATCGAGATTGCCACCGAAGAGATCAGGCCGAGCGTATGCATGTACAGGTGATTGATCCTGTCGTCTTCCAGGTTATCGACCAGCGGAGGACTGAGAATGACAAGGGCCGCCGACACTTCACCATCTTCGCCCATGATTGGCGCTGCGGAGGCGATACGGTTTTGCAATGGGATGCAGTAGTTCTCCGGTCCGATCAGTTGAACCGGACGTTTTAGATGAAAGCAAAGTCCGTGAGCGGTTGTTCCTTCGGCTTCCTCATTCGCCAATATGCCGATACGAGAGCCGGAGTCGGCCACCTCGTCTTCAGCCCAGACCCCTTCATGGGCCAAAATCATGCCCGATTTATCGAACAGGTAAAACAGATAGCCGCAGGCGACCATTTGATCTTTGAATGGCTTGACCTGCTCGATGGACACTTCTATTAATTGCAGATGTTGCGCGCGAAGTTTGTTGAGCTGGTCTTCGTCGGGGATGGTCACAACCTTGTGAGGATTGACCCCCAGCTTGTGGGAACGCATCCAGGAGGCTGCGACCTCTTTATCCATGCAGGAATGTTGGCTGGGGTCGGCAGAAGGGTTATTTAAAAACTCTTCTTTGCAGCGAAGGATCTCCTGCCACCGTTTTTTGGTCAGTTTTTCTTTGTCAGCATTTGCAAAAAGAATCTGAGTACCTAGAACCTCTGTAATCTGTTTCCGCAACGCCATTGTTGTTCTCCTGACTGCTGTCTATGTTTACTCGCGCAAACACTAAATATGCAAGGTTTACGCCGGTCAAGATGGGGCCCCAGTATCACCAATTTTGCGCCGAGCCATTTGTTTCTCATGGTCGCTGGTGTTTTCAGTTAATCACTCAAGCCGAGTGCATCCAATAGCCTGAAGTTGTCGACCACCGTCGAAAGAGCACGGTTATGCAATGGCCTCATCGGGATGTACCATGCATTCGATTTTGAGAAATACGCCCATCGTTGGGGAATTTTCAGGAACGTCAGCTTAACAGGTTATCCCTGAGTTGTTGTATTGTGCAAGTAAAATGCTGAAGAATAGGCGTATACGCGTTAAGCGGCTGTAATTTATGCAAATCGGTATGGCAGGCATTTGTCTTTAATCCAGCTTTGATGGGAGTGTGGCGGCGGCCGAGCTGTTTATTAAATTCCCCAAACCGTTTCTTTTCTCAGTTTCATTTCTTTAAGTGGATGCGTTTCAAAATGAAACTGCGCTCTTCTTTCAATCTCAAAATAAAACAAAATTCGGCCAGCGACATCTCCTTTTGACTGACCCGGATAAGGCTCTTGTTTGGGCGGGAGTGTCAGGAAACCGCGCACTTAAAGAAAAAATCTAAACGGTGGCACCCTTATTGCTCATCCAATCAAACAAGCAACAGGAAATCCGTCGATAAAATTTTTTTTCATGCTGGCTTTTGTATTGGTTTCAGTAGGTTAGGCTGATTTTCAGGCTTGTAAGACAAAATCCGGGGATCGGAGAACAAGATGCCATATCAAATTGAATTCGCAACCGCCGCTGAAGAAGAAAGTCTGCGCAATATTTTTCTCGCGAGTGATATGGCACTGGTTGGTGATATCGAAGATCACGTCGTAATTAAAGATGACGCGGGAACTTACGGCGGCGGTCTGCTCTACCAGCTGGACGTGGACCTGTTTCACTTGCTGACGATTGTTGTGCAGGGCGATGGTCGTAGCCGCGGACTTGGAAAAAAATTGCTGCAACCGATGTTGCAGAACCCCTGGAAGTACTGCCGGGACGCCGTCGGCGGGCCTCAGCAGAGCTACCGTGTGACCACCGTCTCGCGGGGGAGTAGCAGGGGCTTTTATCAGAAAAACGGTATGGTCGATTGTGCTTTCGATGAACTGACTGAACCCTTCGATCGTCAATGTGAAGTCTGCCCCGATTTGCGCGAGTGCGGATCGGCAGCGATGGTTTACCAAGGGCAGTGACGGTGGGTCTTCAAGGAACAAACGAATTGAGGAAACTATGGGAAGTTCATTCAAAATTTTAGGATCTGGTGCCGGCCCTGGCGTCCCGTCGTTTTTCTGTGATTGCAGTGGTTGCCGCGAAGCCCGAGCAGATGGCCGTCATTGCCGGACGCGCAGCGGGGCAATGCTTCGCTCGGATAACTTGACCTATCTCATCGACACCTCTCCCGATCTTAGATTTCAACTGTTGCAGGAGCATCTGAAAGGGATCGACGGAATTTTTCTGACTCACTGGCACTTTGACCATTTTGGCGGACTGGGTGAGATGGAATATTACGTCAAGCTGGATCGTAAAAAACAGATCCCACTCTACCTGCCGCCGAGCGCAGTTGACAGTTTCAACGCGGCATTCCCATATCTGCATGATGTTTTAGATCCGCAACCCTGGGAGTTTGGAACAACATACAAGCTTGGTGATTTGGGAATCACCCCGCTGCCGGCTAACCATGGGATTGAGACGGCCGGTTTCCTGATTGAGTCGGGGGTCACCAAACTCGCCTATTTTCCCGACACTTCAGGGTTGCCGGATTCGACCAGGAGCAAGGTTAAGGCGATTGACTGGCTGATCTGCGATGCGACTTTCAGTGATGTCAACTGGTTCCCGGATAGCCACATGTCGATGCAGGAGGCGATCGAACTCGGGAAGAGTATCGGGGCAAAAAAAACCGTCCTGACGCATATGGCGATTCATTACAGCAACCCGATCACAGTGGCGGAGCTTGAAGGGCGCTTGACCGGTTTGCCGAATGTTCTGTTGGCGCATGACGGTATGCAAGTCAATCTATTGCGAGGGGTAGATGAAGATTTCACTTGGATCTAAAGCCTTGGCCATTCCTTCGCCTGTCTGGGTAATTGGAAGCTACGGGTCGAGTGCGCAACCGAACATCATGGTTGCTTGCTGGGGATCAATTTGTTGTACGAAGCCGGCCTGCGTTTCGGTGTCTTTGAATGTTAGTAGAGCGACCTATGCCAACATTGTTGAGCATCAGGCTTTTACCGTCAGCATCCCATCGCGGGCTTTTTTGTATGAAACCGATTATATCGGCAATGTCTCGGGTGTTTCAATTAACAAGTTCTCTGCAACCGGACTAACAGCGGTCAGAAGTAATGTTGTCGATGCCCCATATGTGCAGGAATTTCCGCTGATTATGGAATGCTCCTTACTGCACATGCTGGAGATCGGCTCACATACGCAATTTATCGGCCAGGTCATGGACGTTAAGGCCGATGAAGAGGTCCTCGGAGAAAACGGTTTGCCATCGGCCGAGAAAATCAGCCCGTTAATCGGCAGTGCCGGCGAACGATCCTATTATTCTATTGGTAAATGGCTGGGGCGGACGCGGTTGGTCAATAACTGGTTGGCAGACAAGTACTTTGCCGACGAGAAGCTGGTTGATACGCCCGAAACTGAATTTGGAAATTTATATCAAGCTAACCCTGATTGTTTAAAAGTGAGAAAATCATGAAATTGATCGATTCTTTTGGACGCCAAATCAATTACCTGCGCTTGTCAGTGACAGACCGCTGCAACCTCCGTTGTAAATATTGCATGTCGACGGATGGTGTTGCCGCATGCCATCACAACGACATCCTGCCCTACGAAAGCCTACAGCTTATTGCCGAAACAGCTGTCTCAATGGGAATTGAGAAAATTCGCGTCACCGGCGGTGAGCCGTTAGTGCGCAATGGAATAATCCCGTTTCTGGCACGGCTTTCCGGAATCGATGGACTCTGCCATCTGGCGCTCTCCACGAACGGTATCCTGCTGCTGGAAATGGCGCAGGATCTTTTCCTGGCGGGCGTTCAACGCTTGAATATCAGCATAGATTCACTGCAGGAAGACAAGTACCGGCAGATCACTTGTGGCGGTGAGTTGAAAAAGGTGTTTGCCGGTTTGAAGGCCGCAGAAAAAGCAGGGTTTCCTCCACCCAAAATCAACGTGGTGGCAATGCGGGGCTTTAATGACGATGAAATTATCGATTTCACTGAAATGACCAGAGATCATGGATATTCGGTGCGGTTTATCGAATATATGCCGACGCTGAATCAGGCAGGTTGGCAAAAACAAGCAATATCGGGACAGGAAATTCTCGACGTGATTTCCCGCAAGTATGACCTGGAAGAGGTTGAAAAAGGGCCATACGCTGGTCCTTCGAAGGATTATCGTATTCCCGGCGCTTACGGTTCTATCGGTATTATCACCGCTGTTTCAGGGCACTTCTGCGCGACCTGCAACCGGATCAGGATCACCTCGACCGGTAAAGCCAAGAGTTGTCTGTTTTCGAACCATGAAATTGATCTGGCGCCATGGCTGCAGTTACGAGACAAAGTCGGGATCAGGCAGAAACTGGAAGAACTCGTTCAGCAGAAACCGGAATGTCATGCCCTCTCAATTGATGGGTATGAGCACGAAAACTTTTTGATGTCGCAGGTTGGTGGCTAACGCGCCAGCAATCGTAAACGGGCAGAACATAGCAAAGGACTGAGGTTATGAGCGAAGCAAAAAAAACAGAAAAAAAACTACCGGCATACACCACCAAGATTAACGATATTGAGATCTCCATAGATATGAGCACCGAGCTCATAAAGGAATTGGGGGCGCAGAAGGTTAACTTCATCGAAGTTTACCGTCTGATTGAGAGTTTTGCCCACAAACTGATGGAAAATAAACAAGATTCCGAGTTGCGTCTGGAAAATGAAGACACTAAAGCGTTTATAAACCTCGACCTCAAATGGGAAACTGAGCAAAAGGTGATGGCCACGGTTATCGAGGTTGACCTGAAGCAAGTAGATAAGGATGGACTTCCAGTCCGTCCCAGGGCTGCGAAGTTCAACTTCGGGGCAGTAGAGAAAGAAATAGAGAAAGCAATAGAGGACGAAGCTCAGGCCTTAGAAGCTCAAGCTGCCAAAGCAAAAGCCCGTTGAGATTCTGACCAGGGGTTACCATGCTAGATCAGCAGATGAAAACACCAAAACGCCAGGCTCTGCTCCTGTTCATTCAGGGGGAGTGCAAAGGCAAATCTCTTGGTTTCGGTCGCCAGATGGATCAATCGATCCATCTGGCAATGATTTACCGTACCTACGATCTGCTGCAGCGTATTCAACATGCTGATATTGTAGTTGTTCAGGATGGCGAAGCGCCACCCTTGGAGGGTGCCGTCTATTTGCCGCAACGCGGCACCGACCTGAATGAATGTTTCGAAGCCGCGTTGCAAGATACCTTCGCCCTCGGTTATGAGCGGGTGGTGGCGGTCGGGGGTGACATCCCGACTCTGTCCAGCGCCGATATACAGGCAGCCCTGTCCCGCGACGGGGTCGTCATCGGCCCCAGTTGTGACGGCGGCTTTTACCTGGCCGGCTTGGGAAAAGAGGATGTCCGATTTTTTAATAACCTGCCCTGGCGACAATCGCACCTTTTTTCCCATTTACAGAATCGCCTTGCCGAGTGCGGACGCAGTTGTTACCAACTGCAACGACGCAGTGATATCGACCACGCCGGAGATGGACGGAAAAACGCTTCTTTATTGATGAAGCTGGTCCGTATCTGGCTGAACTTGTACCAATCCATCCATTCTCAATCCACTGGAAGGGGTCAGTTCTTCGCTGACCGAATTCCGGAACCGCGCTATTCCTCACTTCCTCCTCCTGAATTCTTCTTGCTTTGACTTTGTTGCCGGGCATCTATGTCGCAAGTAGATTATGACCACCGGCTATCGATTTTCTAGCAAAGCCCTCTACGATCTGCCATAGGCTGATTTGCAGACCTCTTTATTATTAGGTACAACGCTGAGCGCTGTAACCGGCAGGGCGGCGTGTGTTTAGGCAATCAGAATCAAAAGGATTCGTTTGTATGATTATTTCTCGGGAGTTTCTGGGCGAGTTGCTTGGGACTTTTATCTTAGTGCTGTTCGGATGTGGTGCCGTTGCGGTTTCCGTACTCTTCGGTTCACTGCAGGGCTTGCTTCAAGTTGCCCTGGTTTGGGGGATTGGAGTGAGTCTGGCCATCTATCTCACACGACATTTGTCCTGCGCCCATTTGAATCCGGCGGTTAGTTTGGCTATGGTGCTGGGACGACGAATGCGGGCGGATAAACTTCCGGTTTATCTTTGCGGGCAGTTTCTAGGTGCGTTTTTCGCCGGCGCAGTGGTCTATCTGTTGTTTTCTCCTTCAATTATGGCTTTTGAAACAGCGCACAGTATCGCACGAGGATCGACCGAATCGATCAAGCTGGCGATGATTTTGGGCGAATATTACCCAAATCCGCTGGGGACGGCAGTTGTCTCTTTACCTCTGGCAATGATTGCCGAAACACTTGGAACCTTCGTGTTGGTGTTGATGATCTTTGCGCTGACCGAGGGGTGCAATGTCGGACGTCCCGATAATGCCCTTGCGCCCGTCTTTATCGGTTTGACGGTCACCGTGGTGATCTGCCTGATTGCACCCTTGACTCAGGCTGGGCTTAATCCAGCTCGCGATTTCGGCCCTCGTTTGGTCGCCTGGCTGGCAGGGTGGGGAAGCGCTGCTTTTCCTGATCATTGTGGCGGTTTCTTTTGGGTTTATGTGGCCGCGCCGATCATCGGTGGGCAGCTGGCGGCTCTATTCTTTGTTTATCTGTTGGAGCCCGCTATGAAGCAGGTTCCCGGCAGCCGGGTTTGCAACTCCGGCACAGATAGTCATTAGGAGATTTGAATATGTCTTGTCGTTTGATTTTAGTTGGCGGTTTTCTGGGGGCCGGGAAGACCACTTTGCTCTGGGAAACGGCGCACAAATTATCAATGCAAGGCCTGAAGGTTGGCTTGATAACCAATGATCAGGCCCCCAATCTGGTTGATACGAGAATGCTTTCCCGTTCGGGAGTTGGCGTGGTCGAAGTCAGCGGAAGTTGCTTCTGCTGTAATTTCCAGGGGCTACTGGGCGCAATGGATCGGCTCAAGGAAAATTTTGATGCCGACATTCTGATTGCTGAACCTGTTGGAAGTTGCACCGATCTTTCAGCCACAATTATCCAACCGTTGAAAGAAAAGCTAAAGGGAGAGCTTCTGATCAGTCCACTTACCGTTCTGGCCGATCCGTTAAAGCTTTCCTCAATTATGGCAGGAGGAACAGCTGGTCTTCACGAGAACGCCGCATATATTTACCGCAAGCAATTGGAAGAAGCAGATCTGATCTTGATCAGTAAGGTTGACCTCCTGACTCCCTCGATGCTGGCCGATTTGTTCACTCAGGTAAAAAAGGAGTTCCCTGCCGCTGTGGTTATCCCGCTCAGTGCGGAAAAGAATCTGGGGATGGAAGACTGGCTCGATATTGTGATGCATAAAACCGAAGCCGGAAGTAAGCTCCTTGAAATCGATTACGATCGTTATGCAGAGGGCGAAGCTGTGCTTGGATGGTTGAACGCCCGGTTTGAACTGAGCACCACGACAGTTGGCTGGCGGACTTTTGCCGAAGCGATTATGACCACACTGCATCATCGTTTCGCCGAGCAAAATTCGTCGATCGGACATGTCAAACTGGTTATCGAAAGCGGCTCACAAGTGCTTTTTGCCAACTTGACAGGAACGGAAGAAAAGCCAAAAGTTCGAGGCGAGGTTACGCCGACAACGACCGCAACGATGACAATCAATGCGCGAGTGGAAACTTCCCCTGAAGAATTAGAGCGTATCATTAGGGAGTCTCTACTGGAGGCCACAGCCGGGATCTATGTGAAAGAAGAACAATGGAATTGCTTGAAACCGGGGCGCCCGGAGCCGACTTTCCGGTATTCCGACCTTGTGTCATAGCGGATGTCTCGCCGTGAGCTGACCGATTTCAGTGCGCTGAACAACACCTTTTCCGTGGTTGTTGCAGCCAGTAAGCAAATGCTGGAAGAGCGCAAAGACGACCTTGAATCCCTGATCAAAGCATTACAGAAAGCTATTTCTTTTATGCAGGAAAACCCGGACGAAACCGTTCGCATCGTGGCCGCCGTAACCGGACTGCCGGAGGAGCAACAGCGAAAATGCACCTACAGTCTGACCTGGCAGATCGGTTTCAATGAGAATGAGCGTGCCAGCATGGCGATGTCGGCCAGCTATCTCAAGGGTCTTGGAAAAATTGAGATGATTCCTGAATTTTAAGCTGTCTTTTGAAAGCGATAATATTATGAAGATGAACAAAACCGACTCTTCCGTTCTCGATTGTATAACCCGCTACGAGCGTTTCAATTTTGACGAAACGCCGATCTATGTGAATCCGGTCGCACCAGACTGGTTTGTGCCCACAACCGCGGCTGCGTCCGCTCTGGAGCGGGTCCAGTCAGGCCACGTTGAAACTGAGTTGTCTGCACAACTGCAACTGCACCGCCTGACGGAGCGGCTGCAGCCGGCGTCCGAGACTCCATACGCCGGGCGGGCTGTGGAGCGGCGGCTCGGGGCGCTGAAAGAATGTTGGCTGCATATCACCAACCGCTGCAACATGAGCTGTTCTCATTGCCTGTTCGCTTCGGGGGATGGGGACTGCGCCGAACTGTCGCGCGCCGATCTGTTCTCGGCGATCGACCAGGCTCACGAGCAGGGTTGTCGTTTGTTTTATTTCACGGGGGGTGAACCGCTGGTCCATCCCGACTTCAAGGACGCCTGCGAACGGATTCTGGCAGATGGCGATGCCCACCTGGTTATTTTGACCAACGGCAGGGCTTTGTCGAAATACGAAAGCTGGTTGCTGCAGCAGGACGGCAACCGCCTGCATTTTCAAATCAGCCTCGATGGCATGCGGGGTAATCATGACGCGCTGCGCGGCCATGGCAGCTTTGAAGAACTACAGCGGAATCTCCAGTGGCTGAAAAACATTGGTTTGTCGGCATCCCTGTCGATGTCGATCAACAGCAACAATGTTCATGAAATGACCGCTGCGGTCGATTTTGCCGCGGAGCAGGGGATCACCAACCTGCACTTCATGTGGCTGTTTGTAAAAGGCAAGGCGGACCGCGAGCTGTTTGTTTCGCCGCAAGAAATTTTCCGCAGTGCGCGGCAGGCTTACGAAAATGCTCAGAAGAAGAGTGTCACTATCGATAATTTCACCATCATGCAGAGTCAGCTGTTTAATTTCAGCGGCATCCGCATGGACCTCAATAATGCCTGCTGGGAAAGCCTGGCGATCGGTCCGGACGGGGCGATTTATCCGACCCCGGCGATGGTGTTCGAGGATGACTTGCGTTGCGGGTACCTGCGCGACGGTTTAAATCAGGTCTGGCGACAAAGCCCATTGATGGAAAAAATCCGCTCTCTGTCGGTTATCGATAGCCCGCAGTTGGCATCTGATCCACTCCGGTTCCTGCTCGGTGGCGGCGATATCGACCATAGTTACCTCTACTCGGGCGAGTTTGTCGGCCAGGATCCCTATCTTCCTCTCTATCGCGATATGGCTCTCTACCTGATTGCTGCTGAAGCCATGCAGTTTCCCGATACCGAGAGCTTTTCTTTGCGCTCGCGCATGGGGGAGCGGGTTGATGAATGCGATGACAGTGGGGAATCGGTCTGCTTCACTCATTCCAACTGTGTTCTCACTCTGTCGGATGGCGATGGTCATGCCTCGATCCGCTCTTTCTATTCGCAGGCGGCTGAAGAGGTGAATGAGGATATCGTCAACCCGGTGCATTATGACAGCGAGTTGATGGAACATATCCCGGAAACCGCACGGGTGCGCAGTTACGGCTGCGGTAGCCCGGTCATGGATTGCAACCTGCAGCCGGGGGAGACGCTGGTCGATCTTGGTTCGGGAACCGGTGTTGAATGCTTCATCGCCGCCAAACAGGTCGGTCGGCAGGGTCGGGTTTACGGGGTCGATATGTCCGACACCATGTTGGCACAAGCCAACTCGGCTCGCGACAAGGTCGCTGAGCAGCTCGGTTACGGTAACATCGAATTCAAGAAGGGATTCCTAGAAGAATTACCTCTGACCGATGGTTGCAGCGACGTGATCATCTCGAACTGCGTCATCAACCTTGCTCTTAACAAGCGACAGACGTTCAAGGAAATCGCCCGTGTCCTCAAACCAGGAGGTCGTCTGCTGATTTCCGATGTCGTTCACAACACCGAGGTTCCGTTGGCGATTAAGCTGAATGAGAAATTGCGTGGCGAATGCATCGGCGGCGCCATGCATGAGCGTGATCTGTTCGGCATTCTGGACGATTTCGGTTTTGAAAATATAAGCGTTGTCAAACGCTACCTTTATCGCGAGATCAAGGGGTATCCGTTTTATTCATTGACGTACCAGGCGTTCAAACCGGGCCCCAAGAATGAGACGAACCTGCTTTACCGCGGCCCTTTTGCTGGCGTGGTGACCGACGCCGGCCACCTGATTCAACGTGGTTGCAGCACCAAGGTCAGGCTGCCAGCGAACCTGTCGATCGGCACGGAATTCATGCTGCTCGACGACAAGGGGCAGGTGACCAACCTGGAACAGGAGATGAGCTGTTGCTGCATGCCCACCTGTAGCCCTGACCCTGCCCAGCCGAAGGTGGAGAGCAGCCACAAGTCGGGTTGCATGGTCTGTGGTGAGCCGATCACGATTCTGACCGAACCGCAGGAGTTGAGCTGTCACTATTGTGGCAAGCGAGGGCGGGTTGAAAGTAGTTGTGAAAAAGGGCATTTCGTCTGCGATCAATGCCACATCCAGCCCGCAGCGGAGGCCATCCGCAACGTCTGCCTGACCACCAGGGAAAAGGACGTCATCGCTATTTTCCAGGAGCTGCGTTCGCGGCCTGAGTTCCCGACCCACGGTCCGCATCACCATCCGATGGTTCCCGGCATTCTGTTGGCGGCCTATCGTAATAATGGTGGGGCTATCGGCGATGAAGAGATCATCACCGGGATCAATCGCGGCACCCAGATTCCGGGGGCCTCCTGTTCCTTTTTCGGTGTCGATGGCGCGGCTGTTGGGGTCGGTATCGCCTTCTCGGTTATCCTGAAAGCATCGCCATTTCATGGCCAACTGCGCCAGATGGTGCAGAAGATTGTGATCCGGGTCTCCGAGAAAATCGCTGAGAACCCTTTCAGCAGATGCTGCCAACGAGAATGCTTGCTGGCGCTGAAAGAAGCCGAGGCTATCTCCCGAGAGCTGACCGACACGCTCATTCCGGCGTCTACTCCGCTGGTTTGTGATCAGTTCAAGGACGCCGATCACTGTGCCGGGAAACGTTGTCCGTTCTTCCCATCCGCAAAAGCTAATTCATAGGTGCAGAGTTTATGGTCAGCGTAGCACTCAAGAGAGTGAAGGCGGCCGTCGCTTTGCAAACGAACGGCAAAACTCGGGATTACGCTAGCCTGCTTTATGGCGGTGCGTCCCTGCTGCTGATTGTTTTTGGTTGGCAGGTCGTTGCCTGGACTGTTGACTGGTGGCGTGGCGTTCCTGTTGCCACTTCACGGATTCGACGGAGGAGAGCTGGATTTTATTGTATGGAAACCGTGATTTTCGAACCGGCAGGAAGCAAACTTCTATCTATCTTTAAATACAGAGATGTTTTTTATGTCTGAATTTCGGTGTGAGATGTTTTTTATGGATTTTGACCTCACACTTATGTTTTTTGCCTGGGAACTCGGGGTCCCGCTAAGAGGTTTGTTATGAGTTCTCGATATTCGGGGCCCCTTTTCGGCTTGGCAGCCTTTGTCGCCTGGGGCTTTCTGCCTGTTTACTGGAAGCAGTTGGTTACTGTGCCTCCATTTGAAATTCTCTGTCACCGGATTGTCTGGTCCTGTGTCTTTCTTTGTTTGATCATCAGCTGGCAGCATAGATGGAATGAGGTGCGACGGATCGTTATGGCTCCAGCGGATATGGGCCGTCTTTCTGTCAGCAGTTTGTTGATCGGTGGAAACTGGTTAATTTATATCGTGGCGGTCAATACGGGACACGTTGTTGAAACCAGCCTTGGCTATTACATTACCCCTATGGTTAATATTCTGTTGGGGGTATTGCTGTTAAAGGAGCGTTTCAGCCGTTTGCAGACTGTTGCCGTTTTTTGTGCTTTTGCGGGTGTTGTTTATTCTTTGCTCGGTTATGGCAACCTGCCGAAGTATGCCCTGTCCCTGGCTTTTTTATTTGCTTTTTATGGCTATATCCGAAAAAAAACCGTGGTGGCTCCCATCCCTGGGTTACTTGTGGAAACCTTTGTTTTGCTCGTCCCAGCACTAGGTTATTTACTTTACCAGCAAATTTATCATGGCAGTGCGCTTCTTGTCCTGTCCTGGGACGGGCTCTGGCTGGTTGGCGCTGGTGTTACGACCAGCTTGCCGTTGCTCTGGTTTGCGGCTGCAGCGAGAAAACTACAGCTTTCAACGATCGGTATTCTGCAGTATGTGGCGCCAAGTATTGCATTTTTGCTGGGTGTTTTTCTCTATCGAGAGCCTTTTGATCAGCATAGCCTGATCACCTTTATCTTGATCTGGCTCGGCGTGGCTGTCTATTGCGCTGACGCTCTGCGCTTCAATCGCAAAGTCTCAGCGTAAGTTTCCCGCCGAATTTAGCTCACACAAAATCGGAGCGGCGAAAGAGGTTATTTATGGCGCCGGCTGCATTCACTCAGGAGGACTAAACGCATGTCTACAGGCAAAGTTCTAAAAGACTTCGAGCTCAAACCAGAAGACCTTGATGGCTTTGACATAAAGGATTTAAAATGTCACGCTTGCAGCGGCTACGGTAATTGTGGTTATCGGATGTATCGATTGTTGAATGGAAAACCAGTACTTATATGTCAATTACGCAGACAGCAACTTATTGAAGAACGAGACCAACAGGGAACAAAAACATCAGAGTGACTCGCCCCAACAATTTTAAATAATTTGTTGTTTTCTGCCAGTATGCCTGAAATGGCTTTGCTTTGAAGAAATACCTTGTTTGATTAGAGGTTTGAGGTGGCTTCGCTGGTTTCTTGATCCGCTGGTGAAGTCTTGTTAGCAGCTTGCGTGTTTGCGTTAAGCGTCAAGACACTCAACTACGAGGCCACCATCTCCAAAGTATCACCAGGAGACAAACTTCCACCATGCAGAACCTTGGCGAATATCCCTTCTTTAGGCATCACGCAATCCCCGGCCTGATGATAGATGGCGCAGCGGTTGTGGCACTCTTTACCAATCTGTGTGACTTCCAGGAGAACATTCCCGGATCTCAGCTGGGTTCCAATCGACAGTTTCGGCAGGTCGATCCCCTCGGTGGTCAGGTTCTCTGCGAAGTCTCCATTATCGACATCAAGTCCCATCTTGCGCATCTTTTCGATACTTTCTTTTGCCAGCAGGCTGATCTGGCGGTGCCAGTCACCGGCATGGGCATCACCGACAATGCCGTGATTTTCACGCAGATCGACCTGTTCAACCGGGGCTTTCCGTTCCCCTTTGTTTTCGCTGATGCAGACTGCAACAATTTTTTGAGCCATTATTTTTTTCCTCCGACATTTCCCAGAAAAATCAGTTTGGTTCCAACTCCGCCAGTCACGACATCGATGCGGGCGTTAGCTATCCCTTGGACTGCGTGATGAACATAAATTGAAGCTCCATCGATGTTCATCTTTTCGTATTCGTTGATCTCTGATGGTTCAGGTTTTCCCCATCGCACGGATGGGACATCTCGCGACTGTGCGCCGCCTCAGGTATAACAAACCTTTGTCTGCAGGCTGACGCTGGCATTGTTCCCTTTTTCAGCCATAATTTGTTGTGCTTTTGGCGTTAGTTTTAGATTCATGTCATATCATCCTTTTCGTGCCTAAAATAGAAAGCTGTTGTCAGGATGCAGCACTCTCAAATACTGGCAGGAGGGCCCGAGACAGTTGTCTGTCCCGGGCCGATTTATTCAGATATTCGGCGGCAAGTAAATCTTGTTGCGCGAGTCGCCGATCGCTTTGGCCCCTAATTTCTGAAGCCCGTTGATCAGCTCAGGTAACTGTTTGAGCGGAATGCCCATGAACATCAGTTCGTCGCCGATATCGGAACTGGCGCGACAACCGTAACATCCGAGAGACATGTTGAAGCGCTGCTGGGTATAAGGGAGCAGAGTGGTTTCAACGCACTGGGCGTTGTAGCCGCTGACCTTAAAGTCGAAACGTTTTCCGGTGCTGTACGTGGCGCTCATGGTCAACCACATGATCTGTTCCGGCTTGGCGATGATAGCGATCACATCAGGAGTAATCTTCGCATCCTTCAGCGGGCTGACCAAGGTTGCCAAGATCGATTTTTCAGGTAGCCGTGGCCGCTCTTTGATCATCTGACGGGCCGCTTCCATCGATGCCAGTTTCTTGAAATGGATATACATCTCCCCACTGGCGAGCTTGGGTGGAATTTCCGTCAGGCCGAGGATATGGGTGCCGTCCGGGCAAGCGTGGCACTGCGCCGGCATCATGACGGTTTTGCCCCGCCGAGCCATCATCAACGACTGACAGTAGCGCAGCTTGACCCGTGGCATCGGTGCTGCCGGCAGAGGCTGATCTTTGCCGATCAAGGAAATGGCCACCGGATTCCAGCGCAGTCCGAGGGTTTGGGTCAGGATCTCATGCCATTGCTGATACTGCTGTTGTTCGGCTGGATCAAGAGGAGGCGCCGTTGGTTTAAACCGCTTCTCCCGTTCGGCCGCTTCTTCCGCGCTCTCGATGATGCGAATGGCGTTGCTTGGACATTGGCCAACGCAGGTATCACAAGCCCAGCAGGCCGACGGGTTTTCCACCTTTACGACATTTTTGCCGCCGCCGGTTTCCAGCCGGAAGACTTCGACCGGGCAGAAATTGACGCACATGCCACAGTTGGTACATTGTTCGGCTGATATCTGGACATCAGGCATCGATTGACTCCCGTGGGTCGTGGTCGCTGTTCGGTGGAGTACATACGGTCAGGCCGGTCTCATTCGCCCAGTCGATGAAGCGCTGCGGCACCACAACTTCAGGCTGGAATTTGGCTGTGTAGGACTGCGAGTGAGCCAGGCTCAGGGCGTGGGCCAGGTCTTCGACATTGTCGATATCAGCCACGGTTTCGAGAGCGGCGACAGGAATCTCTTTATCGCTGCAGATATTGATAATGGCGTCGAGAGCGGAGATGCCGTCGGTGTTATAGAAAACCCCTTCAAAATCCATCGGGGTATCTTTGGTTAGTCCGACCAGCGAGACGCCGCAAGCCTGGCAGGGGCAGTGAACCAAGCCTTTTTGGTGCGACTCCTGAAAACGGTCAAGCCACTGGAAGGCCTGCGTAATGTTGGCGGTGGTCATCTGCGGCTGATCGCCACCGACGGCAACGGCTGAATCGTAGCCGAGCTCCCAGAGTTGCTGGAACGCATCGTTGAAATGCTCGTTGAAGTTCTGGCCGCGATCAGCAATGAACTTTAGATCGATTTGACGCTGGTCGAGTTCGTCAAAAATCTCTTTCAACCGTGGATGGTCATGTTCTGGAGTGGAGCTGATGACAAAATCATAGTCCACGCTCTGTTTGGTTCTGGTTGCCGTCGTTTGCAACTGTTCCAAGGCACGGAAACCGACTTCGGCTGTGTCGAGCATGACTGCCCGGTAAAACTCTGCAGCTTCTTCCGGGGTGAAGATTCCACCGTGCTCTTTGGTCAGACGGGTCTTGGTGAGACCGGGGGTCGGGACTTTGGTGAAAAAAATCAGGGCTTTTTTCTTCAGACTCATCTTAGAGCTCCTTTTATGCAGGTACCTGTTCGGGGTGATCGGTGTTAGTGGTTGTTTATTCCACGGACTTTATCGGAGCGATACGGCAGGGGATGCGGTTGTAGATCCACTGCCCCAGAATCGGGTCCGACGTTTCAAATGATGCCGTTGTCAGGGTGTTTGCGTTGGCTGCAAACGCGCCTCCCAACTCTGGTTCAGCCAGAGGTTGTTCCGGGAACCACCAGCCGTAGTCAACATTGACGACATCGTCTTTCATGACGACGATGCTTAAAGTGAAGGTTGTTTTACCGTGCGGGGTCTGGACAATAACCTGCTGGCCTTCATGCAACCCCAGGGTTTCAGCAGTCGCTCTGCTGACCTCGGCCTGCGGCACTGTGCCTGGTTTTTTCAGGGTTTCCAGCCAACGGAAAGAAGAGGCCCAGTGTGGCTGCTTGCGGCCGCCGGTGATCAACAACAGGGGGAACTCGGCAGAAGGCCCCGGTTGTATTTGATGAACCGGCACAGGTGAACATCCGACCTGGTCAAGCAGTTCGGAGTAGAGCTCGATTTTGCCGCTGGGGGTGGCAAATCCCGGCTGACCGATTTTTTGATAGCATTCGTATTTATGGTACTCCGGCGGTGGTGCATAGAGGCCGCTTTCGCAAAAAGACTCCCAGGTTAGGTCGAGGGGGGTGAAAATATGGTCCAGACTTTCGCTGAAATCCTGCCAGGGCCAATGTTTGTCCTGGCCACACCGCAGCCCCAATGCACGCCAGAAATCGTAATCGCAACGACGCTCATAGAGGGGTTCAATGGCTTGAGGTCCGCCGTAGGCGATATTGGCCACACCGGCATTGGTCTGCAGTACCGGACGTTCCAGGCTGCCGGCCATCGGCAGAACATAATCGGCCAAGGCGGTCACTGAATTCGGAAAAAGTTCCAGGGCGACCAGCAGGTCGAGACTTTTTAACGCTTTGCCGATCAGCTGGCTGTCAGCCTGACAGATCAACGGATTGCTGCCACTGACGATCATGGAGCGGATCGGGTAAGGTTGACTTTCCAGCATTGCTCGCCAGACCAGGTTCGGTTGCGCCGAGGTCAGATAGCGTGCTGGCAACTGCTTGCCATGCTGCAGGGTATAGCGGGTCAGACGTTCGTACCCTTCAAAGGTTTGCAGCTTGATCTTGTCCCTGCCCAGCTGTTTTAGGCGTTGTTCGGGGGACAGCCTGTTTGTCAGTTCAAGATCGATTTCTGGAATATATTCAGGCATCTCCGACAGGTGAGAGGCTCCGGGACGATCAATGTTTCCGGTCAGCCCTTTCAGGCAGGCGATGCCACGGTGCACTTGAATACTGTTGGCGCCGATCTGATCGATGCCGCGGCCATGAAAGATGGATGCCGGATTCGCCTGAGCGTAGAGTTTAGCTGTCTGGACAATCTGCTTTGCCTCAAGCCCGGTTATTTGCGCCACATGTTCCGGGGTGTAGTCTGCAACCTGCTCTTTGAGTTGCTCGAAACCATGGCACCAGCTGTCGACGAACTGCTTCGGGTAAAGATTTTCAGCGATGATGACATGCAGCATGCCCAGCGCAAGTGCCGCATCGGTACCGGGAATCGGTGCCAGCCAATGCTCCGTCAGACGGGCGGTTCTGGTTTCTCTGGGATCGATCACGATTAACGGCTTGCCGGTACGACGGTAAGCCTGCACCTGCCGCCAGAAAAGCGAGTTGTCTGATTCCGCCGGATTCACTCCCCAAAGGATGGCGCACTCTGTTGTTTCCGGGGCGATTTCGTTTTCCAGCGGCCAGCCAAAGGTCAGGCTGTTGACCCAGATCGACGGGTTCCAGCAGATCTGGCCGATGCCGACGTTGTTCGGGCTGCCGAAGAGGTTCATGAAGCGATGTAGCGGCCAGAAGGTTGTGTGCGGACCACCGATCGAGGTGGCGAGGGTTTCGGCACCGAAGCTCTCCCGCAGCCGCAACAGTTTATCGCTGATCTCATCGAGAGCCTGATCCCAGCTGATTCTCTGCCAGCGGTTTTCTCCCCGCTCGCCGGCTCGTTTTAACGGGTGATTGATCCGTTTTGGGTGATTGAGGAATTCCAGGTTGCTATGAAACCGCGCACATCCTTTGACGATTCCGGAGTCGTAGGGGTAGCGGCTCGGGTCTGGTTGCAGGCTGATGATCTGACCATCTTCGATCTGTGCCTCAAGGGCACAGAGATAGCTGCAGAGACGGCAGTTGGTTTTGGTGATGTGTTGCATGAACGGCTCCCTCGCTTAAAAGCGAAACCTGATATGTTCTGCTTACCAGTGCTAAGCGACAGTTTGGGTTTTTGTATCCTCGGTTAGCAGCTGTATGTTCTGCTCTCCTCGCTCATCCCGCCACATCAGTTCTAACTGCTGTTGGAGTTCGTCATGCTTGATGCGCATGTTGAAAACCAGTTCGAGAATGTGAACGACCTGCGGTTGTGGAAGAGGTTTTTCTTTGCCTTTGTTGCCTGCTGACAGTTCTGCTTGTACCGATTGAAGACGTTTGACGCATCCCATGCAGGAGCTGACGCAATAATTGGTATCGCTTTGCCGGATTTCCTCCAGGCGAGTTGCGGCTCTTTGGTTACTGAGCTGCGCGTCGACCATCGAGACCAATCCCCCTGCGCCACAGCAGATCGTTGATTCTTTATGGTGGGGCATTTCGACCTTCGTGTTTGTGTCGAGCAATGTGCGGACAGAACGGCCGATTTGGCCACTATGGCGATCAGGGCAGGAGTCATGAACCGTGACCGGACCATCTATTGCTGCGACCCTGATCCCGGCGTCTGCCAACAGTTGGTAGAGGGAACGAACCTCAATTCCGTCAAATTTGCCTTGCAGGTGATAAAAGCAGTTGGGGCATGCTGTAACGATTTGCTTTACTCCTGCATCGGTAAACTCTTTTTCCAATCTTTTGGTGTGCTGTAAATGGCGCTCAAAGAGGCCGATGCTTTTTAGCGGCAGGCCGCAACATTGCTCATTCAGGCCGACCTTCATGCCTTGTTGCTGTAACCAATAGTAGGCTGTTCGCGTTAGCCGCGGGGCATAACTGGACAGGGTGCAGCCGGGGAAAAACAGGACCGGGCTCGGCTTGCGATGTAACTTTTGATAATCGATCTGCCAGGTTTTACGAAACAGGCTGAAGAGGTGATGCTCATGATCGACATGCAGCACCCTGTAGTCGTCGCTATTGACCATTTGACCACTGACTAGCAACTGGCGGGCTGCCAGCATCAGCTCGTTGGTGGGCAAGTTCAATGGACAGTTATGGCTGCAAAGTCCGCATAACGAGCATTTCTGAATCGCCTCCTTGAAGTCGATTGAATGGTTATTTTGTGTTGAGAGGATCTCGGCGATTTTCGCCGGAGAAAGATTCAAGCCTGATAGAACTTCGCATTCCTTTAAGCAGAGCCCGCAGGAAATACACTTTTCCGTAAATTGCTTGAGTGTTTGTTGTGTATGACAATTAGATACTTGCATTGTCCCCTCAGAGAGTTTCAAAAGCGCGTGATGGATACGATGCCGTTTCCTGCCACTCAGAGTGCAATTTCTTTTGTTGAGGCAGGCCAAGGGCGGCATAATCCTCAGGCCGATTTACATTTCGGAACGAATGTTCAGCATCCGGAATGTGGCGATATGCGCTCACCGGAAGGAAACAGGTCCAGATGTCTTTGAGGAAATTCTGTATTTTTTTGTCCCCCCCCGTTATCGCCTGTTCCAGTTGCGGCAAACAGCGGCGGTGGTAGAGCGCGTGGAGGGGTTCCATCCCCTGAGGGCTGAAAGGGACAACCGCGTCGTAGGTTGTTTGGGTCTGACATAAAAGGCTGATAAGTGCTGGACTTAGAAACGGCATATCGCAGGGCACGACGAAAATACGGTCGGTATTGCTGGTGCTCAGAGCGGCATGGAGTCCGGCAATGGAGCCGATTCCCGGATAAATGTCTTTCTGACAGCGACAGTTCAGAAAGGCATATTCGTCAGGTGTATTCGTGACCAGGATGACTTCTGGAAAAAGCTTCGACATGGTCTGATAGGTTTTTTCGATCAGACAAATGCCGCCTAAGTCGAGGAGCGCTTTATTGCGCCCCATGCGTCTTGATTTCCCGCCAGCAAGGATGACACCGGTAATCGGTTCTTCTGGTTTTCTTTTTACCGAGGAGTCTTCGCTTTCATTGTTTGATGGTGACTGCATGGTCGCTGCGAATGGAACTTCCAATGCTTTTTCCGCAGAGGCATGGGGCTCGGTATCAAGGAAAGTTTGCATAGCTGGTTTCGATAAGTCCATCGTTTGTCCTTGCTCAAGAACGAATTGAGAGCGCTGTATCTGTTTGCTGTTTATCCGTAAGAATGGCAAGGACCGTGCCATCAACTGAAGTCTGTGTTGTGAGTCCCAGAAGCGCTAGCTCTGGCTGTCTGACGACTGCCTTTGCAGTGGGTTGCGGCATCACCTGAATGTCGTTTTCTTTTGAGACTGAAGAAACCTGCCGTCTCATTTTGGGACAAGGCGAAGAGTTCAGGCGGCTTGATTCGGTGGTAACGACATTTCGCCGGGGATTGGCTTCTTGGCTGTCGGCTGCAGGGTAAGCATTCCTGAATTATGGCTCCAGGTTGGTTTCATCTCCTTATATTCTGTCAAGGTACGATGATTGCAATTTTGGCAAGGGTGGCCATCGTATGAAAGACGGACGAACCGCTAAGCGACATGGAAAGGGTGATTGAAGATCATGATAAAAAAGGTCTGCATATACGGTGTTGGAGCTGTGGGGGGATTCATTGGTGCATTGCTGGCGAAAAGTGGCAGTGAGGTCTGTGCTGTCGCCCGTGGGGCCACCCTCGACGCGTTGCAGGCAGATGGGTTGAAGCTGCAAATGGGTGACGACATTATCGTCGAGCCTGTGCGCGCAGCAGCAAACCCGGCTGATCTTGGAGTTCAAGACCTTGTCATTGTTGCCGTCAAAGCGCAGTCGATGGCCGAGGTCGCTGCAAATATCACCCCCTTGATCGGGCCGGAAACCGTGATTTTAACTGCCATGAATGGGGTCCCCTGGTGGTTTTTTCAAGGGACGAATGGGGAATATGCCGGTTTGCAACTCGAATCGGTCGACCCTGGCGGAAAGATTTCAGCGGCGATTCCAAGCGACAGGGTGGTCGGTGCCGTTGTCCACGGCAGCTTCACCTCAAACGGGCTTGGGTTTGCTCGTCATATTTTCGGCAAAAAACTCATTATTGGCGAGCCTGATGGTGCAGATTCCAAGCGTTTGCATGCCTTGGCGGAGCTTTTAATTGGTGCTGGTATCGACATTGAAATATCGCCCGCCATTCAGCGAGAGATCTGGTACAAGCTTTGGGGAAACATGACCATGAACCCCGTCTCGGCACTCACTGGCGCGACCTGCGACAAAATCCTTGATGATCCGCTGGTTAACCGTTTCTGCCTTAAGGTTATGGCAGAAGCTGCGGAGATCGGAGCCAGAATCGGTTACCCCGTCAGCCAGACCGGTGAAGACCGAAATGCCGTGACCCGTCAGTTGGGAGCATTCAAAACCTCCATGCTGCAGGATGTCGAGGCAGGTCGTTCGCTCGAACTGGATGCGTTGGTGGCTGCCGTACGAGAGATCGGACAAAAAGTTGCTGTGGCAACACCCGAAATAGATACGCTGTTGGGTTTATCCCGCTTACACGCTCGGCAAAGGGGCTTATACCCCGATGCGGGTGATCGCTAATTTAGTTTTCTTATGAAAACTGCACTTGTACCATCCATAGATTTCGGATGGAAACAAGTTAACTATTTGCTTGCTGGAGGAAATACGGATGAAAGAAAAAATCGAGGAAATTTTAAATTCTTTGCACCCCGGATTCGAAGGTAATGGTGGAACCATGGAGCTGACTGGAATTGCAGAGGATGGCTCTATCTGTTTGTGGCAAACCGAGGATGAATTCTCTCCCGAGCACGTGGTTTGGATGCATCGCTTGCGGGTAGAAAGGGCGATCAAGAAAACATACCCGGATGCGGTGGTCAAGTTTGATATGGGTTTTGATCTGAAGCTGTGACCGGGCATTCGGACGGCCAACGGGGGAGGGGCGGTTTTATGGGCAAAAAAATAGCCGCCGCAATGCTCGCGGATAGTTATAGTCTCGGACTCTGGTTGGCGGTTATCTCCGCCTTCGGATTTTCCTTTAAGGCGATTCTGATCAAGCTGGCTTACGCCTTACCGCAACCGGTGCCGGTTGATGCCGTCACCCTGCTAACCTTGCGGATGCTTTTTGCGCTGCCTTTTTTTCTCTTGTTGCTGCGGTCTTCGGGGGATCAGGGCCGGAAGCTGAGCCGGAAGGATTTTGCCGTCATCATCATCCTTGGGTCTGTCGGCTATTACGGTGCTAGTCTCTTCGATTTTTTGGGTTTGAACTATGTTTCCGCCGGGTTGGAAAGGGTGATTCTGTTCAGCTTTCCTCTCTTGACCCTGTTTTTTGATGCCGTGTTCAGTGGCCGAAAGATCAGAGGCTACGAGTGGCTGGCGGTTCTGATCTGCTATTCCGGCATCGGCCTGGCTTTTGTTCACGATATGGATGCCGTCGGTGGGCAGGGGGAGGTTTGGGTTGGCGGCGGACTTATCTTTCTGTCGGCTCTCTGCTACGCTTTTTATCTCTCCGGAGGGCGGCATCTGATTGCCAGGTACGGTTCGTCCCGTTTTGCCTGTTCGGCGCTGATTGTTTCCACGGCCGCAACACTGGCGCACTTTGGAGCCAGTCATCCTTTAAGCGCTCTGGTGCAGCCCTGGGAAATTTATCTGCTGGCCTTTGTCATGGGCACCTTTTCTACGGTCATGCCGGTTCTGGCGTTGGCTGCTGCGGTTCGTCGTATCGGCAGTTCCCCTGCAGCACTTATCAGTAGTCTCGGCCCGGTTCTGACAATTTTTTTTGGTTGGCTGATATTGAACGAAGCTGTCTCGTTACTGCAGATGGCAGGGACGCTCCTGGTTATCGGAGGCATCTGGCTGGTCGGCGAAAAAGGACGCAAGGCTGCCGGCTGAGTGCCGGCAGCAGGACGAGAGTTTGACGTTGCCTTTGTGGGGAAAGTGTCCATCCGGATTCTATGGATGGAACGAGAGCTGTTTCCGGATGAAAACTAGATAATCAGCCTGTGACGGACTGACTTCGGCGCGTGCGAAACCAGCGAGGCCAGCAGAAAGGCTGCCGTTACGCTGGGGATGGCCGGTAGCCAACCGTGATGCGCGAAACCGACCAGAACCAATTTGAAAATCGTCGAGAGGCCGAATACTTCGCGTAGAAATTGCCGGTGCCTGATCGCTTCGGCTCCGAGCAGCAGAAAACCGCTTACCGCAGCGACAATCAGGGATATCTGCCAGGCTTTGACGTTTTCCGGGCTCAGGACGTAGGTCGCCAGAAAAACCGCAGCGCCGAGCTGGTGAATGGCTCGAGATATCAGCGAGACATAAACAAACCAATAAGGCCTGTCGGCAATCAGACCAATTTTTACATTTTTGTTCGTACCTTTTACCGCCATTCCGTTTCTTCGATTCATAGTTCCCATCGCTAATGTGCCAGTTGGTCGGTAGAATCGCCGCCCAGAATCAAAATTCCCGCATAATTTGGAAACACTTTTTGCCATAATGGTCCGCCAACTTATTTTAAAAAGACCGTTTCTTCCCGGTGATTCTTTAGAAAACCGTTGGGTACAGGGACTTATCCTATACTTAAGCATGTTCGCCCCCTCCTTCTTCTATTCGCTTTATGCATTATAAAATTTCTACAATCTTCACTGCGCCTTCTGCTGTTGAGGTGCGCTCAGGTATAAATCGACAATAAAGTCGGCAACCTTCTGAGGCTGATTGATATCAAGCAATGGCAACGATGTCTGTAGATCAGAGTCCGTCGCTACGGCAATAAAATTTTCAGCATTTTCCTGTTGGCATAATGGCGACTTGCCAACCTCAGACCGGAAGACTTCTATCTTGTTTGGCGCACTCTCTTTCCAGCCTTCAACGATGACGATGTCCATCTCTCCGTAGTAATCAGAAATGATGCTGCTGACGCTAGGGGCAGTTTTATGCTTCTTGATCAGTGCCAGGGTACTGTTATCAGAAATAACGGTGACGGTCGATCCGGCTTGGGTCATCCGCCAGCTGTCCTTTCCCGGCTTGTCGATTTCAAATCTATGCCCTTCATGCTTGATTGCGCCGACCTTGTATCCTTTGCCGCTCAATAACTTGATGACTTCGGTGAGCAAGGTTGTTTTGCCGCTCCCTGAAAAGCCGGCAAATGAAACGACAGGTGGCGAACATGAAACGACAGGCGGCGAAGGTAAGGGGTTGGAATGAATGTTCGCGCAGTCGGATGGGTCGCCTTTGATCTTGGCGACGCCATGGTCGACGGCAGGCCAGACCGCTTCAAGATTCTCCAGTGCCGCCTTCGGACTTCCCGGCAGGTTGATGATCAGGCAGTTGCTGCGGATTCCGGCGATGGCCCGGGAGAGAATTGCCATGGGCGTCTTTTCAAGACTTTTTTGTCTCATCAATTCGCCGAACCCGGGCAATTCTCTTTCGAGGATACTTTTGGTCGCTTCGGGTGTCACATCTCTGGGGGATACACCGGTTCCGCCGCAGGTAATGATCAACTCGGCGACCGCAGTATCGCACCAGTGGATCAGTTTTTCCTGAATCGTTGGGAAATCATCAGGAATGATATCCACTCTGACGGTTTCGACCCCGTTTTCACTCAACCAGTGGCGTATAGCCGGGCCGCTGGTATCTTTTCTCAGGCCGATAGCGCCTTTGTCGCTTAGAACCAGTATCGCTGCTTTCATACTTGACCTGCCCCATTTCTTGGGTTTGTGTGTCCCTGATTTACTGGTCTTTTTTCTGATAAAGACCACTTTTCCCGCCGTCTTTATACTCAAGCATGGTGTTGCGGATCTCGATCGATTTATCCATGCCTTTGCACATGTCGTAGATCGTCAGTGCGGTTAAAGAGGCAGAGACCATCGCCTCCATTTCCACCCCGGTCCGTTCGAATGCTTTTACCGTTGCCCTGATATTGATCAGTCCCTCATCGATGTTGAGATCGAATTCTATTGAGGCGTGATGAATGGCCAGGGGATGAGACAGTGGGATCAGGTCCGGAACCTTTTTACTTGCGGCAATCCCGGCCAGGCGGGCAACACCCAGAACATCTCCTTTTCTGGCGGCGCCTTCGATTATGGTGCGCAGGATATCCTGCTGCATTTTGACCTGTGCCGATGCAATAGCGGTGCGCAAAGTTTTCTTTTTTTCGCTGACATCAACCATGATGGCGCGGCCGGCGGAATCGAAATGATTAAAGCTCATGCTACGTCCTCTCCGAAATACTCTTTCTTGGTGACTGCTTCTGCTTTGATTCGGTCCAGCAGTAATGCCAGGGCCGGTTTGACGTTTTCACGGATGTCGCCGGCAACAATCAAAAACAAGACATCGTCCCCCGGTTTCATCAGGCCCGAACGCGCTTCCATGACAATTTTAAAAATGCCGGGCAGCTGTTCGACCTCGCGACAAATGGCCGCAGCCTTGTCCTGGTCGCATTTTATTTCGATTTGTCTGACGTCCCCATCTTCCTTGCGTGACCAGCCGCGTACGGTTCCATTGTGAATAAGGGTCATCCCGACATTCTTGGCAAATTCCGGATCCTGTTTCATCTCTGCAATTGTTTTTGAAATATCCATGTCGACTCCTGTTTTGACCTGTCGGGCAGATCGTTAGTGGTAAATAGGTGGCATTTGCCTGCGGCTATTGGTTTGCGTTTTTAGCAACAATCACGCCAAGGGGGGATCGGTGTTTGTTTATGATTACAAGTGGAACAGTCGTGATCGCCTGGCTGCTTACCCCGAAAATTTAGTTTCTTCTTGATTCCAGGCTTTTACAAGGATTGCTCTAGATAATTGTTTAAGGCTGGCTGTTGCCGCTTCGGGTTCTGGCTCGCTTTTTGAAAAGTTCGACTGATATGCAGACTTGAGACTTAAGCAGATACTGGAAATGGGGCAAGGAATTCTTCCCGGTGTTTTCAGCTGTGAGGCAAAAAAGTCGGTCTGACGACAGGGGCAAGGTTGAGTGTTTGTAAACAGTTGAAGGCGTTTTCGAAAACAAAGGATTGGGGGCTGGGAATGACGCAAACACATGACAGCAAGCCGTTTACAGGAAGAGGTCAGAATGGTTTCCGGTTCCCATATTGAGAATCGGGGAGGTCTCAAATTGAGACTGGTTGGCCATATCTGTTGCGTACTTGGAGAGCTTACTTTGACCAAAGAAATTAAAGGGTGATCAATGAATAGTGTATCTCTGGAAGAAGCGGTAGGGCAGGTTCTTGGGTATGACATCACTGAGGTCAATCGAAAGCAGCACTATAAAGGTGTCGCTTTCAAGCGAGGGCATGTCGTTCAAGATGTGGATCTGGATGTATTGCGTCGGCTGGGTAAGAATCATATCTATGTCTGGGAGGATCTGGAAAGTGATATGCATGAAGATGCCGCAGCCCGACTTCTTGCTCCTCGGATCGCCGGTGCCAACATTCGTTACGATGAACAGCCGCATGAAGGCAAAGTGAATTTTTATTCCGAGATCGGAGGGATTTTCAAGGTCGACCACAAACGTTTGGCGCAAATCAATGGCCTGGCGATTCCCTCACTGCCGACCATCCATAACAACTTTCCGGTCGGCAAGGGGAAGCAGGTGGCAGCCTTCCGTATTATCCCCCTGACCTGTTCGCGTTTAATTATCGATCGCATTGAAGAGCTGTTACAGGAACCGCTGATCACTGTACTGCCATACCGCATCAAGACGGCGTCGATTCTGGTAACGGGGACCGAGGTGTATAGCGGCCGGATTGTCGATGACTTCACCCCGGTGCTGACTGAAAAGCTGAAACGGCAGGGGGTGGAGGTGACCTATGCCACCATTCTGCCGGATGTGAAAGAGCAAATCAGTGCGGCAGTCAGAACGGCTGTTCAAAAGAGTGAAATGGTCCTGGTGACCGGCGGAACTTCGGTCGATCCGGATGATGTCACCGTCTGTGCAATGAAAGAAGCCGGGGTTTCATTCTACGAACAGGGCAATCCGATTCAGCCCGGAAACAACCTGACCATCGGGCGCTCCGGAGAGGTTCCGGTCTGCGCGGTTCCTGCTGCGGCGCTGTTTTTTGATAAAACAGCCCTCGATATTTTTCTGCCGCGTATCTTGGCTGGGGAAACAATCAGCCGGGAAGAAATATCGAACGCGGGTCATGGTGGTTTGTGCCATTTTTGCCCTGAGTGTCATTATCCTATCTGTCCGTTCGGTTGGGGGGCTGTATGATGCAAGATATTGCGCCATTGGCCTTACCTGAAGCTCAACGTGTTCTGCTCGAAGCGGCGCCGTCGGCTGCTACCGAAGTTATTCCGACATGCTCTGCTTTGGGGCGTGTTTTAGCTGAAAATATTGTTACTCCTCATGCTTTTCCCGACACTCGCAGAAGCGCCGTTGACGGCTACGCCATTGATCAGATCGGGCTGAAACAATATCGGATTGTGGCCACACTGGGGGCTGGGCAACTGCCCCAGCATCCGCTGGCCGCCGGTCAGGCCGCCGCGGTTATGACCGGGGCGACGGTGCCGGAAGGCAGTGTTGCCGTAGTTCGGGTCGAAGATGTCGCTGTCGATGGAGATCTGCTGACTGTTCAGACCGAGGTCAGAGAACATGAGAATATTAACCGCATCGGCGAAGAGATGGAGACGGGTGCCTGCATTCTGCACGCCGGTACCCGGCTGACACCGGTCAATTACAGTGTGCTCTGCTGCACTGGAATTGCCGAGGTCAAAGTTCATCGTCTGCCTCGGGTCGGTATTCTGATCACGGGTGACGAAGTTCTCCAATTGGGGGAAGCGCACCGACCCGGGAGTGTTTACGACAGTAATCGTCATTTTCTGGTTGGTTGCCTGGCACAATTGGGCATCTCCTGTCAGGTTCTCGGTCCGGTCAACGACGACGAAGCAACCATCCGTGACAGTCTTGAGCAGTTGTCAGCCGAATGTGATCTGGTGATCACCTCGGGTGGTGTTTCTATGGGCAAGTACGATTTTATCCGTCCACTTCTGCAATCGAGCGGCTACCGAGTGCTGGTCAACCGGACTAAAATCAAACCAGGCCGGCCGCTGATGGTGGCGCGCAAGGATGACACCCTGTTTTTCGGCATGCCAGGTTACCCTTCCGCCTGTCTGGTTAATTTCTTCTATTTCCTCCTGCCAACAGTCAAACGCATGATGGGGCTGAACGCTGTTCTTCCTCCAACGCGCAAGGTGCGGCTGGCCGATGACCTCAAGGGACGCAAGGGCCGCTGGGATATCCTGCGGGTACAGTTGAAAGGCGATTTGGGGGATGAGTTGGTTTATCGCGCGCCGAGCCAGTTGACCTCGCACTTTCTGAACATGGGAATGTGCGACGGGCTGGTGATGCTTGGCGGGGATTTTGATTGTGCAAATGCCGGGGATGCGGTCGATCTGCTCGATTTTACTTTGCAGTTTTAAAGGAATATGACGATGAAAAAGTTTTACCTGCTGCTCCTATTTATCTTGGTTGCGAACACCGGATTGGCCGCTGAGTTGCTGGTTTTTGCTGGTTCCGGGATGCGTGCGCCTTTGGAAGAACTGGGAAAGAGCTTCAGTGATGAAACCGGCATTGAGGTTGTGTTCGACTTTGATGGCTCAGGCCGGCTCGGCAGCAAAATGCTGATGGGGGTCAAGCCGGATCTGTTTATTCCCGGATCCGATCAATGGGCACTGAAACTAAAAAAAGAAGGTTTAGTCGAAGAGTGTGTCGCCATCGCTTATCACACCCCGGTCATCATCACACCCAAAGGCAATCATAAGGTAAAAAGCCTCAGTGACCTGACCCGGCCAGATGTCAAGATCGCTTTGGGTGACTTTAAGGCCGCAGCGATCGGTCAGAATAATGAGCGTTTGTTTAAGCGAGCTGGCCTCGACCCGGCAACGATGAACATCGTTGCTCGTGGGATCAGCGTAAAGCAGCTGGTGAGCTGGGTCGAAACCAATAGCGTTGATGCTGCCATTGTTTGGGCAGCCGATGCCTTTCACTCTGAGAAGCTTGAAACGATCGCCATACCTGCATATGTGAACCAGATTGACACCATCCCCATCTGCAAGTTGAAGGATCCTGGACACCCTGTGGAAGCCACCAGATTCTGGGATTATCTGCTTGTCAAAGCACCGGCGATTTTTTCTAAGCACGGATTTGAAGCGATTGCGCTTTGAGGGGACGAAAATGTTTTATTCGCAACTTAAAGAACATTTTGCTGTTTTGGCTAAGGAGCATTCCCTGCTTGGCGAAAGTATCAGCATTTCTGCCCGAATACTGAAGAACGAAGAAGCGATCGGCAATCCGACCCGTCAGGATTATCCGCTGCTTAAAGGCAAGGAATTCCTTATGGAGGCCAGTTTCAGGGAGTGCCGAGGGCAGGCTTTTACCGACGCTCCTTGCGAAAAGGTTTCGATCCTGGCTGAAATTCTTGCGCTGCCGCTGGACAACACCGAACACCGGGGTCTTTTTATCGCCAGCCTCAACGCGGTGGTACGGTATCTGAAACCGGAGCTTGCGACCGTGCACTGTCGAGACGACGAACCGGAGGAGTGTGCCGGTGAAATCATTCGGCGGCTGCAGAAACAATCGGTCGCCAAGGTCGGTCTGGTCGGATTGCAACCAGCGATCCTTGAACAGTTGGCTACGACCTTCGGCGCAGAAAACGTCTTCTGTGTTGATCGTGATGAACATCAGCGTGGCAGCAGCAAATTCGGTGTGTCGATCAAATGGGGCGATGAACAGGAGACGGCCGAACTGTTCGAACAGAGCGATCTGGTGCTGGCTACCGGGTCGACCGTGGTTAACGGCTCCTTGCCGGGCTTGCTCGATATGGCGGAAAAGAACTCTGTTCCTATCTGTTTTTTCGGCACCAGTATCGCCGGAACTGCAGAGTTGATGAAGTTGAAACGTTACTGTTTCGAGGCCGCTTAGCGGCAGAAGGGCGTGCGGCCTATGTACAACCTTTCCACCGAGCAGGTGGCCAGCCTACCGCGGCAGGTGAGTGTCAACCCGATTGCCCGATTGCTGCGCTTCGATCTGCTCATGGCATTGATGACAGCTCTTTTTTTCAGCATGATTGGACTGGTGTTGCTGGCGCTTTTGGGGGCCGCTTCGTGGGGAGATCTCTGGACGCATCTTTGTTCGGTGCAGGGAATAAATACTATTTTTCTCAGTCTGAAGACATCTTTCGTCGTCGTGCTCTTAACCCTGGTGTTCGGTCTGCCGGTGGCCTATGTGTTGGCACTGAAAACTTTTAAAGGGAAAGCGCTGCTCGAAGCGATTCTCGATCTGCCGATTATCATGCCGCCGCTGGTTACGGGTCTGTGTCTGTTGTTGCTGCTCAATGGGGGCAACCTGTTTGGCAGTCTGCTGCATAAGGCGGGGATCGAGCTGTTATTTACTCCGGCGGGCATCGTTCTGGCGCAGTTTTTTGTGGCGGCCCCATTTTTTATCAAGACCGCACGGGAAAGTATTGCTTCGATTCCTGGCAATCTGCTGGCAGCATCAGCAACGCTCAATGCGTCCGATTTTTATACCTTTCGGCGGGTGATTCTGCCGCTCATCCGTAAAGGGAGTTGTGCCGGATTGGCGATGAGCTGGGCCCGCGCTTTAGGTGAGTTCGGCGCTACGGCCATGGTTGCCGGCAGCATCCCCGGAAGAACCGAAACCATGACCATCTCCATCTACATGGACGCCATGGGGGGGGAGCTTGGTCATTCGATCTCGACCGCATTGTTGCTGATTCTTTTCTCTTTTACGCTGCTGTTTGTCTTAAAGCTGCAAGCAGGACGTCAGCATGGCTATTGAACTGCAAGCGATCAGTAAAAAATTCGGTTCCCAAGAACTGTTTCGCGATCTGTCG
>JBFHFM010000003.1:0-36408 GCA_041583595.1 Trichloromonas sp.
GCCGAGCGGGTCTTCATGCCGCTGACCGTTGGCGGGGGCGTGCGGGAGATCGCCGATATCCGCAATCTGCTCAACGCCGGAGCCGACAAGGTATCGATCAATACCGCCGCAGTGCATCGTCCCGAGTTTGTCAGCGAAGCTGCTGAACGTTTCGGTTCCCAGTGTATTGTAGTGGCAATCGACGCCCGTCAGGTTCCTGGTTCAAATCCGCAGGCCTGGGAGGTTTACACCCACGGCGGCCGTAACGCCACTGGTATCGACGCGGTCGAATGGGCGGCGCGTATGGAGGCCTACGGCGCCGGCGAGATTCTGCTGACCTCGATGGACAAAGATGGCACCAAGGACGGCTACGATATCGCCCTGACCCGCACCATCAGTGATCGGGTGAAGATCCCGGTGATCGCTTCGGGGGGAGTCGGGACTCTTGAGCATATTCGTGAAGGTCTGGTCGAAGGGGGCGCCAGTGCGGCCCTGGCGGCCAGCATTTTTCATTTCCGCCAGCACACCATCGGCGAATGCAAAGAGTTCCTGCATGAACACGGCGTGCCGGTCAGGATTTAACTGTTAGTAGGGGCGAACCTTGTGTTCGCCCGAGAACGGTGCTTTACCCAGCCGGGCGAACACAATGTTCGCCCCTACGGAGAGATTTTATGTCTTTAACTGCACAGCTCAAATTTGACGCCGACGGCCTGATTCCGGCCATCACCCGCGATGCCGACACTGGCGAGGTGTTGATGATGGCCTATATGAACGCCGAGGCGGTGGATCTGACCGTCGCGACCGGTAAAGTTCATTACTATTCCCGCTCCCGGCGCAAGCTATGGATGAAAGGGGAGAGTTCGGGGCATGTGCAGACGGTCAAGGAAATCCGTTTCGACTGTGACGCCGATTGTCTGCTGATCGCCATCGAACAGGAGGGCGCGGCCTGCCATACCGGGCATAAGTCGTGTTTCTACCGTATTTGGAATGAGGACGGGGCTCAGGTCGACGGGGAAAAATCGGTCGATGTGGCAGCGATCTACGGGCAGGGCGATATCCTCGACGCGGTCTACCATGTTATTCAGGAACGGCGCCAGAACCCGAATGAGAAATCCTATGTCGCTTCGCTGTTCGCCAAGGGGCTTGACAAGATTCTGGGCAAGATCGGCGAAGAAGCGACGGAGACTGCGGTCGCCGGCAAGGGGGGGAACCCGGATGAAGTTGTTTCTGAAACGGCTGACCTCTTTTTTCATACCCTGGTGTTGCTCGGATATTACGATTTACCCCCTGAGCGCATTTATGCTGAATTACGCCGTCGGTTCGGCATGAGCGGCATCGAAGAAAAAGAAAGCCGGCCAAAGTAGGGGCGCTGCTTGCCGCTCCCGATCAAGTAAAATAGCAGAAGGAGCGGCTGCAGGGCCGTTTTGATATAACGATTTTTGCATGTAAAAAGGAATCCATACAATGAGCCTGCAGGATGATTTGACCACCTCAATGAAAGAGGCCATGAAGGCCAAGGACACACTCCGTCTCAGCACCATCCGCCTGGTAAAGACCGCGGTTAAGAATAAGGAAATCGAGGTGGGCAGTCTCCTTGACGACCAGGCGGTCATTGCGGTGATCTCCACCCTGGTCAAACAGCGCCGCGAATCGGCTCAGGTCTACCGGGAAGGTGGCCGTGTCGAACTGGCTGAAAAAGAGGAACAGGAATTGCAAATCCTCCAGGATTTTCTGCCGGCTCAGCTCAGTGAAGACGAAATCAAGGGGATGATCGAGGAAGCTGTCGTCGAAACCGGCGCCGCGTCAATGCGTGATATGGGCAAGGTCATGAAGATCGTTTCAGCCAGAACTCTGGGCTGTGCCGATGGCCGCCTGGTCAGCGAACTGGTCAAAGCGCGCCTGGCCTGACGGGAGACGGCATGAACGGCGTGGATATCGCCATCCTCGGCATCTTGGGGGCTTTTCTGCTTAAGGGGTTGCTGCGTGGCTTGCTCAAGGAGACCTGCTCTCTTTTAGGCCTGTTGCTCGGGGCGTTTCTGGCGTTTCGTTTTCATGCGCCGTTGGCCGAAGGCCTTTCGGAGGCATTCGCTTTTCCCCTGCAGATTTGCGTTATCGTTTCGTTTCTGACGCTCTTTCTGGCGACGGTGCTGACCTTTGCGGTTCTCGGCTACCTTCTTTCGCGGGTAGTTACATTGCTCTTTCTTGGCGGTTTTAACCGGGTCGCCGGGGGGCTGTTCGGGCTCGTTCAGGGGGGAGTTCTCCTGGCTCTGGTGCTGTTTGGCCTGTCGATGGTGAAGCTGCCCGGATCTTTTGATCGGCCGCTCAGGAGTTCGGAGTTGGCACCGCCCTTCATTCAATTGGGCGAAGCGATTTTCAAGGGCAGCATCGAGGTACTGGATGATCGCAAGGTTCGTACGTGAGATTCCGGCATAAAGAATTGATGGTTTGATGATCGAAGCGACCCTGCGGGTTCTTGAATACGACAAGGTCATTACCCTGCTGGCCGGGTTTACTGCCAGCACGCCCGGGCGGGAGCTGGCGCTGGCGCTGACCCCTTATGCTGATCGGGAGGCGGTTGCCGAGGCGCTGGCCGAGGTTTCCGAGATGGTCTCCCTGCTCACGCAGCAGGGCCGTCCGCCGGTTGGTGGCTGTCGCGACTTGCGCGATGCGCTCCGCCAGTTGCGGGCCGAGGGGACATTTCTGCTGCCCGAAGTGCTGCGCGATGTGCTCTCGAGTATCGAGGCGGCTCGTGACTGCCGTAACTATTTTGCCGGTCGTGAGCAGGCGCCGCTTTTGGCGGTCCGGTCCGCCGAACTGCAGCCGCTGCGCGAGTTACAGCGGGAAATCCGCCAGAGTATCGGTGACCGGGGTGAACTGCTCGATAGCGCGTCTTTTGAGTTGGGGGACTTGCGTCAGCAGGGGCGCCAGATGCGCAGCCGGATCAAACGGTCCCTGGATGCTCTGTTGAATTCCGAAAAGTTGGCCGGGGTCTTTCAAGAGCGCTTGATCACCGAGCGCAACGGCCGTTACGTGGTTCCGGTGCGCGCCGACCACCGGGGAAAAGTTAAGGGCTTCATACATGATGAATCGGCCAGCGGGCAGACCCTGTTCGTTGAGCCGGTCTCGGTTTTGGAGTGGAACAACGAACTGCAAAGCCTGCAGCGTGAGGAAAAGCGGGAAGAAGAGCGGATTCTGCGCAGACTGTCCGCTCTGGTTCGGCAGGAAATGGATGTCTTGCGACGCAACCAGGAAATTCTCGCCCACCTGGATCTGCGCGCCGCCGCCGGTCACTTCTCCCGTGGGTGTGATGCGGTGGCACCGAATTTGGCCCGTACGCCTTTGCTTGAACTGCGAGAAGCCCGGCACCCGCTGTTGATGTTCCATCCCGATGGCGGTCGGCGTCAGCAGTCGGTGGTGGCGGTGGACCTGTTGCTGGGCCAGGATGCCGATACCCTGGTGATCAGCGGTCCCAATACGGGCGGAAAGACGGTAGCCCTTAAGACCATCGGCCTTTTGGCCTTGATGGTCCGTTCGGGGCTGCATATCCCCTGTCATCCGGATAGCCGCATCGGGCTTTTTGGCCAGGTGTTCGCGGATATCGGTGATGAGCAGAGTATCGAAGAAAACCTGTCGACTTTTTCCGGACACCTGCGGCGCATCGGTCGCATCCTCGCAGAGGCCGATAGCGAGTCGCTGGTGCTCATGGATGAAGTGGGGACCGGGACGGACCCGGCCGAGGGCGGGGCGTTGGCCATGGCGGTGCTCGACAGCCTGCGTCGGCGGGGAGCGCGGACCGTGGTGACCACGCATCTGAATCTGGTCAAGGGGTACGCCCATCTGCAGCAGGGGGTTGAAAATGCCGCCGTCGAGTTTGACCGCACCACCCTGGCACCGACCTACAGGCTGCACTACGGTATTCCCGGGGCGAGTAACGCCTTCACCATCGCCCGCAGGCTCGGCATCCCCGAAGATGTACTGGAGCAGGCCTCCATTTACATGGGGCAGGGAGAGCGCGAAGGGCTGGAACTGCTGGAAGAGCTTAACCGGTTGCGTCGGGATCTCGACCGCGATCTGGCCGAGGCGGCCCATCTTAAGCGCCGAGCCGAGCAGGAGCGGGAGAAGCGGCGTCTGTTGCTGCACGAACTGGAAGGACAGAAGCGCACGATTCTCGACAAGGCGACTCGTCGTGGCGAGCAGCTGGTGCGGGAGGCCGAACAGCGCCTCAAGCAGGTATTGAAAGAGGCTCGCGACGAGCGGGTCGATGTTAAAGAACAGGCCCGTTTGACCGCCGAGCTGCGCGGAGTTCGTGACAGTCTTGTTGAGTTGCGTCCCGAGCCGGTGCGCAAGGGGATGGCACCGACTGAGGTGAAGGTTGGCGAAGTGCTGCGGGTGCCGGCCTTAAATACCGAGGCCGAGGTGGTTCGTCCCTGCGGGAGCGAGGTCGAATTATCGATCCTGGGCAAAAAATTGCGATTGCCGCTGGCCCAGCTCGAGGCGTTTTCGCCGCGTCGGTTCGCCAAGCGCCGCGGTGGCGGCAAAGTGCGTAGTCATATCGAGCGCGAGGGGTTTACCCCCAAGCTGATGCTGGTTGGCAAGCGCGCCGAGGACGCTCTGTTGCTGCTTGATCGGTTCATCGACGATGCCTTGCTGCATCACCAGCGCCAGGTCGAGGTGGTGCATGGGGCCGGCGAAGGGATTCTGCGTCGCATGGTTCGTGATTTTTTGGCCGGTCATCGTGAGGTCAAGGCCTTTCACGCCGCCGACCAGGCCCAGGGTGGCGACAACGTAACCATCGTCGAATTGAGGGATGAATGACGGGACGCATACCGGAGGATACTATCCGCGAGATTCGGGAGCGGATCGATATCGTCGAGGTGGTTTCTTCGTATCTTCCCCTCAAGCGCTCCGGGGCCAACCACCTGGGGCTCTGCCCCTTTCATGGGGAGAAGACGCCGTCCTTCAATGTGAACGCGACCCGGCAGATCTTTCATTGCTTCGGCTGCGGGGTTGGCGGTAACGTCTTTTCTTTTCTCATGCGCATGGAAGGGCTGGCTTTCCCTGAGGCGGTTCGCCGGCTCGGCGACCGGGTCGGGATCAGCATCGAGGAAGAGGTTTTAAGCCCGGCCGAAGTGCAGCGGCGCGAAGAGCGTGAACGGCTGATACGGGTCAATGAAGTCGCCTGTGATTTTTATCATCAGCTGCTTCTTGAAGACAAGGACGCTGTGGTCGCTCGCAACTACCTGCGCGAGCGGGGCTATGATGGCGACACCGCTCGAACGTTTCGGCTCGGTTTCGCTCCGGGACGCTGGGATGCGCTGAGCGAACATCTGGCGCAGAAGGGCTTTGATCCCGAGTGGGCGCGGGATTTGGGACTGACCCGGCCAGGCAAGGATGGGCGCGGCGATTACGACCTGTTTCGCAATCGGCTGCTCTTTCCGATTCTCGATCTTAACGGCAAGGTGGCAGCCTTCGGTGGGCGGGTGCTCGACGATTCGTTGCCCAAGTACCTTAATTCGTCTGAGTCGCCCATCTATCATAAGGGGCGGATTCTCTATGGTCTGGCCCAGGCCCGCGAGGAGATGCGCCGCAGCGATAAGGTCATCGTGGTCGAGGGATATTTTGACCAGATGGCTTTGTACCGGGCTGGATTTACCAACACCGTAGCGACCTGCGGCACGTCGCTGACCGAAGAACACGGGCGTCTGCTGCAACGTTACGCAAAAAAGGTACTGCTGCTGTTCGACCAGGACAAGGCCGGGCAGAAGGCCACCTTTCGGGCCATGGATGTGTTGTTGCCGCTGGGACTTTCCATCGCGGTAGTCGGTCTCGATCCTGGCGAGGACCCTGATTCCTTTGTTCTCAAGCAGGGCGCCGAAGCTTTTGCCGCGCGCCTGCAGCAGGCACGACCGGTGCTCGAGGCCTATATGGATGTCGAGCTGGCCGCTCATGGCGACAGTATCGAGGGACGGGCCCGGGCGGCCGAGGAGATTGTGGGCAGGCTGAGGCTGGTCCCGAGTGAGATCGAACGCAGCCTTTACCTGCAGAGTCTGGCTCAGCGCACCGGGCTGGAGTTGAACCTGTTGCAACAAAAGTCAGCCCGGTCGGTGGCGGCTCCGGTAGCCGCACCGGCGGCTCAACCCCCGCGTCCGGTGGCTCCGCCCCCCGGGCCTCAACGGGGGCAGGTGCCGGTGATGTCGAAAGAAGGTAAAGCGCAGGAGTTGCTGCTGCGCTTGATGCTCGAGGATGGCAAGGTGCGCGACGAAGTGGTGGCCACGGGCGTATCCCTTCTTTTTTTCAATTCGGATCGCCTGGCGATTGCCGAACAGATTATAGCCAATACTTCGGAAGGCGAAGTGATTGACGAATCACAACTTTTTGATCGGCTCAATGAAGAGCAAAAAGCGATTCTTTCGGGTATCCTTGTAAAGGATGAAAAGGCGTTTGCCGAAGAACGACAGCGAATTGTGCAGGACTGCCGTCAGACGGTGCTCAAAGAAACCCTGAAACGACGGGTCAGAGACCTCGACGAACAGATCCGCCAGGCTGAACAAGCGGGCAACCTGGAGCAAATGGCGGCTTGCCAGGTCGAGCGGCTGAAGGTTTGCCGGGAGCTGAAAAAATAAATCGGGTATTTACGTAATAATGATTCCACCGGCTCAGCCATGAGCCCAGAGGGGATGTCAACGCATGTCGACAAAAAAAACCAGGGTTGAAGAAGTCCAGCAACTGATCGATCTGGGCAAAGAAAAAGGATTTCTGACTTACGATGAGGTCAATGACGCCTTGCCGGCGGACATGGTCTCGTCCGATCAGCTCGATGATGTGATGAGCATGTTTGGTGACATGGATATCGAGGTGGTTGAGACCGAGAAGAAAATCTCCGTACGCAAGGGACGGGATTTTGATGAAAATATTGACGAAGAAGAAGAGGAAGAGGAAGAGTTCGAAGCCGGTACTCTCGGCCGTACCAGCGATCCGGTCCGCATGTATCTGCGGGAAATGGGTCAGGTTTCGTTGCTGACCCGGGAAGGCGAAGTCGAAATTGCCAAGCGCATCGAAGAAGGGGATGCGCTGGTGGCGCGTGTGATCATGCGGACGCCAATCGCTTTCAAAGAAGTGATCACGCTCGGTGAACGACTCGAGCGCGGGCAGATCAGCGTCGCCGAGATTACCAAGGATTATGAAGAAGAAGAGGGAGCCGAGGCCGAGGAGAACCAGCGTGTGCGGCTGGTCGGCTTGATTGACCAGGTCCGGCAGCTCGATGTTCGCTTCATGGAGATCAAGGATCAGTTGGCCGGTGAATTGGCCAAAGAAGATAAAAAAGTCTTCGACAAAGAATGCAAAGAGATCAAGGCGCAGACGACCGAGTTGCTGCGGCAGATTCGTCTTAAAGATTTTCAGGTGGCCAAGATTGTTGACCGTCTCAAGGAGCTGGCCGAGCAGGTCAAGAAGGGCATGGCCGAGGTGGGGGGCTGTGAAAAAGAAGTTGGCCGGCCCCATAAAGAAATCAAACGGCTGCTGCGCCGGATGCGTAAGAATGAAGAAGACGCGGCCAAGGTCTCCGAGGAACTCGGGGTTCCCATGGACGCCCTGCTGGTGATCGAGAAGCGCCTCAAGAGCGCTCAGCGTAAATTCAAGCGGGTCGAAGAAGAATCCGGATTCGCTCCTGAAGAATTGCTCGAGTCGCTTAAGGAAGTTCACAAAGGTGAATGGCGGGCTAAATCGGCCAAGACCGAGCTGGTTGAGGCTAACTTGCGTCTGGTCGTTTCTATCGCGAAAAAATATACCAACCGCGGACTGCAGTTTCTCGACCTGATTCAGGAGGGCAACATTGGCCTTATGAAGGCGGTCGACAAGTTCGAATACCAGCGTGGCTACAAATTTTCCACCTACGCCACCTGGTGGATCCGTCAGGCGATCACCCGTGCCATCGCCGACCAGGCTCGCACCATCCGCATCCCGGTGCACATGATCGAGACCATCAACAAGCTGATCCGCACCAGTCGGCAATTGGTCCAGGAAATCGGTCGCGAGCCGACTCCAGAGGAGATCGCCGACCGCATGGAACTGCCGCTGGAGAAGGTACGCCGGGTGCTGAAAATCGCCAAAGAGCCGATTTCTCTCGAAACCCCCATCGGCGAGGAGGAAGATTCCTCGCTGGGTGATTTTATTGAGGACAAGGGCGTTGTCTCCCCGCTCGAGGCGGTGATCAAGGGGAATCTCACTGACCAGACTTCGCGGGTGCTGTCGACCCTGACCCCGCGAGAAGAAAAAGTTCTGCGTATGCGGTTTGGCATTGGTGAGAAGTCGGACCACACCCTTGAAGAGGTGGGTCAGGATTTTGCCGTTACACGTGAGCGGATCCGGCAGATTGAGGCCAAGGCTTTGCGCAAGCTTCGTCATCCAAGCCGGGCCAAGCGGCTCAAGAGTTTCGTTGAGACCTGAAAAACTCTTGACAGGTTAAATTTGAAAGAATAAACTGAATTTTCGTTTTTTGGGCCTATAGCTCAGTTGGTAGAGCCACCGGCTCATAACCGGTTGGTCCCAGGTTCGAATCCTGGTGGGCCCACCACTGTAGGAGACCGATGAGTCGAAAACTCATTTTCATATACTCGAAACTATGAGCTCACGGAGTGCAACGAAACTAAGGTTGCACTCTTTTTTTTCACACCCACTTCAGCCGAATATGAAGCCTGAACGCATTGTTCGCATCCAAGACCTGGTCGGTCTTATCCACAAGCTCTATCCTCCTGCTCTTGCCGAAGACTGGGACAATGTCGGACTGCAAGTAGGCGATCCGGCCGCACCGGTGGCTCGTCTCATGGTCTGTCTGGATCCTACCGAGGCGACGCTCGATGCGGCTTTGGACGCAGGCGCTCAAGCCCTGGTTAGTCATCATCCCCTTGTTTTTCGCCCCATTAAAAGCTTGGTTCCCAGGGATGAAACGGGCCGCATTCTCTTTCGTGCCGTGCGTGAGGGGATCGCGGTGCTCTCGGCTCACACCAATCTCGACTGCGGCATAGACGGACTCAACGACTGGCTGGCGGTTTGCCTTGGGGTGAATCACGCACAGCCCCTTGCGGGAGGCAGAGAGGGTGGTCTGCTGAAGTTAGTGGTCTTTGTTCCCGCCGGTTACGAGAGTCGGGTCGCTGAAGCTATGTACGCAGCGGGAGCTGGTCAGATCGGCCGTTACGACCAATGTTCCTTTCAAACCTCAGGCCGTGGCACCTTTCGCGCGGGTCCAGAAACCGAGCCTTTTCTGGGCCAGGAGGGAGTTGCCGAGTCGGTCAGGGAAATCCGCCTGGAAACCGTCCTGCCCAAAGAATGGATGGCCAAGGTCGTCAGCAAAATGCTCAAGGCGCATCCTTACGAAGAAGTGGCCTATGATCTGATTCCGCTGGTCAACAGTCGGCCCGGAATCGGCCTTGGCCGCATCGGACGGTTAACTGAGTCGGTATCTTTAAGCGCCTTTGCCGAGCAGGTCAAGAAGTCTCTGGGGACTTCGGCTGTACGGTTGGTCGGCGACCCTGCACAACGGGTGGCCAAAGTCGCGGTGTGTGGAGGGAGTGGAGCTTCACTCTTAGGGGAAGCGGCCCGTCAGGGGGCTGATGTATTGGTGACCGGAGATGTGAAATACCATGAGGCACGAGCGGCTGAAAGTATGGGCGTGGCGTTGATTGATGCCGGTCATTTCGCCACCGAACGGCTGATGGTGGGAGAGCTGGCTTCCCGCTTGAGAGCCGAAGCTGAGATTCGCAAAATGAATATCACCGTAGTCGAAGCAAAAGGGGAAACAGATCCATTCAAGTTGGTCTGATTCCCTTTTTTTATAGCCAAAACAGACGACCCTTCGGGGTCGAACACGGGAGGATGCAAGGTGCAAGACAAGGTAGAACTGCTCAAGGAGCTACAGGGAATCGACCAGAATCTCCATCGGATCCAAGGCAGTCGGAAGGCGCTGGAGCAAGAGCGAGCCGACCTTGGCGCGGATCTGGACAAGGTGCAGGTGATGGTTGACAGCCTGGCAGCCGAGGTGGGAAGGCTGCAATCCGAGCGCAAGGAACTGGCGGCGGCTCTCGCCCTGGAAGTGGATAACGTCGAGAAGGCCGAAGGTCGGCTGGCGGCCATCAAGACTCAGAAAGAATATGTGGCCGTACTGAAGGAAATTGACACGGCCAAAAAACTGAACAAGGACCTGCAAGATCGCATTGCCGCCAAGGATGCAGAAATCGAAGGGTTCACTGGCGATCAGAAAGAAAAAGAAGGCGAGTTGGCCGCTCTCAGCGAAAAAGTGTCTGGCCGCTTCGGTGAAATCGATGCGACCCTGGTCGATTACGATCAGGAGTCTGCTGGTCAGACTGAACAACGCGAGGGACTCTTCAAACAACTTCCGGTACAACTGCGTAAGCGCTATCAGATGTTGTTTGAACGCCGTGGCGGCATTGCCATGGTCGAAGTCCGAAACGGTACCTGTACCGGTTGCAATATGCAGCTGCCGCCGCAGTTATTTAACAGTCTGTACACGATTCGGGAAATCCAGAGCTGTCCGCACTGTGGCCGCCTGATGTTTGTTCAGCCGCTGGTCTGAGCCGGTGCCCAAAGCATAATCAACAAAAGCAAACAAGAGGATGGTCGGAGACCTCCAGATGATCGCCGGCTCCGCAAGGGGCGGGAGGAAAGTCCGGGCTCCGCAGGGCAGGATGGTCCCTAACGGGGACCGGGGGCGACCCCAGGGACAGTGCCACAGAGAGGAGACCGCCGGCAGCGTTTTCGGACGATGCCGGTAAGGGTGAAACGGTGAGGTAAGAGCTCACCAGTTCCGGCGGTGACGTCGGAAGCTAGGTAAACCCCATCCGGAGCAAGGCCTAATAGAGGAGCGTTTGAGGGCTGCCCGTCCGAAGCTCCTGGGTTGGCTGCTTGAGGGCGTCGGCAACGGCGCTCCTAGATGAATGATCATCGCCCCGCCGCGGGTAACTTCGGCGGGGAACAAGACCCGGCTTACGGGCGTCTCCGACCATTCTTTGTTTTTTCAGCGGCACAGCCTACGTGGTTGTGCCGCTGGTTTTTTAACGGGTGTATTATGAGCAAAACGATAGATGACGATCTGCTTCTGTGGCATCGGTGCGTGGTCCGGGTTAGGGAGGAATTGCTGGCTTTGTCCGACGCCGAGCGCGCCTGGCTGATCGAGCATCTGCAACAGATACATCAGTTGCAGCGTCGCATTCATGTTTTTTTCGAAATAGCCGACGGCGCCAGACATTGCCTCGCCTGCAACGGTGCCTGTTGCGAAAAGGGCCGTCACCACCTGACCCTGGTCAACCTGCTTGGTTTTCTGCTCTCGGAACAGGCTCTACCGGAGCCGGATTTTTCAGCCAGTTGTCCATTTCTTACCGCGACCGGTTGCTGTCTCGATGTCGAAAGGCGCCCTTTCAACTGTGTTACTTTTAATTGTGAGCTGGTGGAAGATGTCTTGAGCGAGGAGAACCGCGCGGCGTTTTACCAGCTGGAGCGTCAGCTTCGCCAGCTTTATGAGTCCTTTGATAAGCGTTATGCTGGCTCCAGCCTGCGCGGCCTGTTGATCCGGGCCGAGCGTTTGGGTGAGCGGCCTTTTCTTGATCGGTTGTAATACCGTTTATGTTACAATAACGCCTTGGGCCTGGATGGTAGGGCAGAGTTATTTCAAGGAGATGGATGCCGATGCAATTGAATTTTTCGCGAACTAATAAAGAGCTTGACGAGCTGATTGATACTCTTATGAGCAAGACCGGGGTGCACCATCCTGAGATGATCCGTGAAATGATCATCAGTGCCCTCAAGGCCGGTCAAGAGAACGATTATCTGGCCGATCTCAAGCTGATGCGCACCACCATGAAAGAAATGCGCTATACCAATAAGGTTTTTGGGCCTTTTCGAGATCGGAAAAAGGTCACCATCTTTGGTTCGGCCCGCACCGAGCCTTCTGAGCCGATTTACCAGAAATGCGTCACCTTTTCGCGGATGTTGGCCGAGCGTGGCTACATGGCGATCACAGGTGGCGGCGGCGGGATCATGCAGGCTGGTAACGAAGGGGCCGGAGCGGAGAACTCCTTTGCCGTCAACATTCGGCTCCCTTTTGAGCAGGAAACGAATCCGGTGATGGAAAAATCCAAGAACGTCATCACCTATAAGTACTTTTTTAACCGCAAGGTGGCGTTTCTCAAGGAAGCCCATGCCGTAGTCCTCTTCCCCGGCGGTTTTGGTACCCTGGACGAAGCCATGGAAACGTTGACCCTGATGCAAACCGGTAAAAATCCGCCGATGCCGTTGATCCTTATTGATGACGACAAGGGCGATTATTGGGAGATCTGGCTCGACTTCGTGAAAAAGTCCCTACTCAAAAAAGGTTTGATCTCCGGCGAGGATTTCAGCCTCTTTTCGATTACTCGCGATCCGGCCGAAGCGGTTCAGATGATTGATGATTTTTACAAAGTTTATCATTCCAGCCGATTTATCAAAAATACCCTGATTTTTCGGCTCAACAAAACGCTCACCGAAGAACAGGTTGAAACCCTGCAGAGTGAGTTCAACGAAATTATTGCCGACGGCACTTGTCTGAAACTCTGCGGCCCCTTTCCCGAAGAAGCGGATCAACCCGACCTGCTCGAAATGCCCCGTCTGGCGCTGGAATTCAACCACCGCAGCTATGGGTTGCTCAAGGCTTTCATCCGGCGGATTAACTCCTTCGCCTGAGACCTTTTTTCAGGGGTCTTTGGGACCCTGTACTATTTGAGAATTTGACTGGTCGCCAGGGCAGGCTAGACTGAAAGCAGACAGTACATGAAGAGGAGGTGGTCATGAGACGGACGTCTTTTCTGGTGATTTTGCTGGCTGCCCTGTTTTTGGGCGGCTGTAGTCACGTTATTTCTAACGAAGCGATGGTTGCGGTCGATCCGCTGGTCGATTACGCCCGGGTTAAACGAGATCCCGCTGCCTACCAAGGGAAAACCCTTTTGCTGGGCGGCTTGCTGGTCGAAAATAAGGTGACCCGAGAGGGGACTGATCTTGAGGTGGTACTTTTTAATCTGGATCGCTGGGGCCGGCCGCTGGACGTTGACCCCATCGGCGGTCGCTTTATTGCCCGCTCGGTGAACTTTCTCGATCCGGAACTCTTCAAGCCCGGCCTGGAGGTGACTCTTACCGGTACGGTTGTCGGGCAGGAAGTCCGGCCGCTCAAAGGGGTCGATTACCCTTATCCCGTCTTCGCGATCGGCGAAATCCACCTTTGGCAGTCGCCGGCCAGGGTTTATGGCTATCCCGCCTATTATTATCCGGCCTCCCCCTGGGTTCCCTACTATGATCCGTTTGCCGGCCCTTACGACCGCTATTGGCCAGGATACAATCCTTATTGGGATCACCGTCCCGCCTGGCGTTACCGGTAGCGGTAAAATTATCAGGGTCGGTTGCAGCCTGAAAATATCGCGTTAGTATGGTATCTCGCATCGTTACTAAAGACGATAGGAGCTCTCCGGAGGTTGACGCAATGATTCAGGCTCAGGCATTGGTTGATTACGAGAAGTTTCACTGCGCCAAGGTGGCGCTTTTCATCGATACCAGCAATACCAGGCGTACGGCAGAGCTGATCGATACGCACGGTCCGGCGATCCGGCGGATTGCCGAACTCTTTGCAGCCAGAGTTTTGCTGGTGGACCAGAAGCGGTTGCAGCCGGAGGCGATCATCGACGAGGGAATTGCCGACGCCTGGGTGCTTATGGTGGCCGAAGGGCACAGCCGGGCGATGACCACCAAGAAAAATCCGCAACGGATCAACGTCGACAGTGACAGCGACTGGGAACGTCACGCCTTTCTCGAGATTCTCCGGCAGATTAAGGAATCGACGGCGATCATCGAGGATGTCAGTGGCTACTATCGGCGCTATTCTCTGCCGGTCGAGAAATCTTCCCTCCACCCTGCGCATCCCAGCCCCCAATGAGTATTGAATTGGGGACGAGGCGCGGGGCACAAGCCGTGACGGGCCTTATAATTCCAGCAACATCTCTTCAGGTTCTTCCACCAGAGTCTTGACCCGCATCAGAAATTCGACTGCCTGGCGACCGTCGATCAATCGGTGGTCATAGCTAAGGGCCAGATTCATCATTGGTCGGATCACCACCTCTCCTTCACGCACCACTGGTCTGGGCTGAATGGCGTGCATGCCGAGGATGGCGCTTTGCGGCGGATTCAGCAGCGGGGTGCTGAGGAGCGAGCCGTAGGTTCCGCCGTTACTGATCGAAAAGGTTCCCCCTTCCAGGTCTGACAGCTCGATTCGGCTGCTGGCGGCCCGTTCGGCGAAATCGCTTATGGCCTTCTCCAGTTCGGCGAAGTCTTTGTGGTCGGCGTCACGGATGACCGGCACCAGCAATCCCTTTGGGGCGGCGACGGCGATACCAATGTCGTAGAAATGCTGATAGATGATGTCGTTGCCGTCGATGCGGGCATTGACTTCGGGAAAGTCCTTCAGCGCCTCGGCGCAGGCTTTGATAAAAAAGGACATGATGCCGAGTTTGACCCCGTGGCGTTCCTTGAAACTGTCGCGATGGCGGCTGCGCAGGTCGATAATCCGGCTCAGATCCGCTTCGTTGAAGGTGGTCGCCATGGCGGTCTGTTGCCGGACAGCCAGCAGTCGTTCGGCTATTTTACGGCGGATCGGGCTCATTGTTTGGCGGGTGGTGCGTTCATCTGGCGCCACGGTTGTCGCTGTCTTTGCTGGAGTCGCCGCCACTGTGGTCTTTGCTTTTGCAGGAGCAGGAGCAGGAGTTTCTGCCTGCGCCGGCGGGTTGGGGGCGACGGCCGGTTTTGTTTCTGCTGGCGGGAGCGCCGTGGTTTTGGCGGTGGGCGTTTCTTCCGCTTTTTTTGCCTTCGGCGGCGCCGGAGGCGTCTCTTTTTCGGGGGCCGCAGTAACTTTTGCCCCGGACTCCTCGGCAAGCAGGGCGATCACGGATCCAACCTTCACGGTTTCCCCCTCGGCCACCTTGATCGACAGGGTGCCAGCACTTTCGGCGTGAAGCTCCAGGGTGATCTTGTCCGTTTCCACCTCGCAGAGCAGGTCTTCTTTGTTGACCTGGTCTCCTTCCTGCTTATGCCACTTGGCGATAGTGGCCTCGTATATCGATTCACCGACCTCGGGAATTTTGATTTCCATAATGATTTCTCCGCTCAGTTCTAGTCTTTTCGGCTAAGTGCCTGGTCAAGGATCGCCTGCTGTTCGCGTTGATGGGCCTTATGGGAGCCGACGGCCGGCGAGGCTGCCTCGTCCCGGCCGATGTATGCCGGTTCCTGGCCGAGGATTTTGGCCAGCTGTGGACGCAGATGGGGCCAGGCTCCACCGTTTTGGGGTTCTTCCTGAACCCAGGCGAATCTTTCGATGTGGGTGCAGGGTTTGAGCAGGTCGGTCAGTTTTTCGGCAGCCAGGGGGTAGAGCTGCTCGATTCGCACCAGGGCGATGTCGTCGCGCGGGTCTTTTTCGAGCCGTTCCAGCAGGTCGTAGTAGATCCGACCATTGCAAAGCAGCACCGTGCGAACGGTTTTAGGTTCTCTGAAAGTGGTCAACACTTCTTCGAAGTGGTTATCCGTAAAGTCGGTTAGCGGTGAGCGGCACAGGGGATGGCGCAGCAGCCCCTTGGGGGTGAAAACGATCAGTGGTCTACGGAAGGTCTGGTGCACCTGCCGGCGCAGCAGGTGAAAGAGCTGGGCCGGGGTCGACGGGTTGGCGACGATAAGGTTATTGTGGGCACAGAGCTGCAGATAGCGCTCGATGCGGGCGCTCGAGTGTTCGGGCCCCTGCCCCTCGAAGCCATGGGGCAGAAGCATCACCAGACCGCTGGCTCGGTCCCACTTGGCGACGCTGCTGGCAATGAACTGGTCGATAATGACCTGGGCGCCGTTGGCGAAATCGCCGAATTGGGCTTCCCAGAGGGTGAGGCCATGGGGCGTTTCCAGCGAGTAGCCGTAATCGAAGCCGAGCACCGCCGCTTCCGATAGAAGGCTGTTGTAGATATGCAGGCGAGTGTCGCCTTTGACGGTATTGGCAAGAGGAAAGGACGGTTGGCCGGTGACACTGTCAACGATCGCGGCGTGACGGTGGTTGAAGGTGCCGCGTCGGCAGTCCTGCCCCGATAAGCGGATGCTCACCCCCTCGTTCAGCAGGCTGGCGAAGGCCAGGGTCTCGCCGCCTCCCCAGTCGATGCCGTCCCCGCTCTCAATGGCTTGACGGCGGTTTTCCATCAACTTGGCAATTTTCGGATGCGGAGTAAAATCGGGCGGCAGGGTGGTTGCGACCCGGCCAAGTTCGATCAGGGTTTCGGCGGCCACTGCCGTGTCGACTGTGGCTTCCGAATAGTCGCGGGCGATATCTTGCCAGGCTCCTTGAAATCCCTGGTCGACAGTTCTTTCTTCGGAGGTGAGGGCCAGCTCCAGGCAGCTGTTGATGGCCTTTGACATCTCGGCAAACTGAGCCTTGCTGAGTCCCTCTTGTTCCAGTTGTACGGCATAGAGTTCATGGATCGAGGGCCGGTTGCGGATGGCTTCGTACATCAGCGGTTGGGTGAAAAAGGGTTCGTCCCCTTCGTTGTGACCGTGGCGGCGGTAGCAGATCATCTCGACTACCACGTCGCGGCCGAACTGCTGCCGGTAGTCGAAGGCCATTTCGATGGCCAGCAGCGCGGCTTCGGGGTCTTCGCCGTGAACGTGAAAGATCGGCACCGACAACATTTTGGCCACATCGGTGGCGTAACGGGTGGAGCGAGCATCGGCCGGCAGAGTGGTGAAACCGATCTGGTTGTTGACCACGACATGCACGGTTCCCCCGGTTCGATAGCCGTCCAGTTGGGACAGGTTGAGGGTTTCGCTGACCAGTCCCTGCCCGGCGAAGGCGGCATCGCCGTGCAGCAGTACCGGCAGGACCCGCCTGTGCCCATTTTTGCCATAGTTGTCTTGACGGGCCCGGCACTTACCTTCGACTACCGGGTCGACCGCTTCGAGATGGCTGGGGTTTGAGGCCAGGGTCAGATGAATGCGGCGTCCACTGGCCGTTTCGATTTCGGTGGAAAAACCCTTATGGTATTTGACATCCCCTTCGCCGACGACAGCGTATTCGAGATTGTCCTCGAACTCGCCGAAGACGGTTGCGTAAGGTTTTTGGAAGAGGTTGACCAGCACATTGAGTCGGCCGCGATGAGGCATGCCGAGGATCAGATCGGTAATGCCAGCTTCGGTGGCCCGGTTCACCAGGTGGTCCAGCAGCGGCATGAGCGTTTCAGCCCCCTCCAGGGAAAAGCGCTTCTGGCCGAGAAACTTTTTGTGCAGAAAGGCTTCGAACAGTGCCGCCGCGCTCAGTTTCCAGAGGATGCGGGTCTTTTCCTCGATGTTGAAAGAGGGGCGATTGCGCACCCTTTCCATCCGCTCTTTAAGCCACTGGCGCTCAAGCGGATCCTGGATGTGCATAAACTCGACGCCGAGGAAGCGGCAGTAGGTTTCCTGCAGGATGTCGATGATTTCCCGAAGAGTGCCGCCTTTTTGGATGAAGTTGCGGGTGGAGAAGTAGGTGTCGAGGTCGGTTTCGCTCAGGCCGAATTCCTGCAGTTCGAGCAGGGGATGGGAAACCGGGCAGGCCGCCAGGGGGTCGGTGCAGGCGAGCAGGTGACCGATGTCGCGGTAACGGTAGATCAGTGACTGTACCGCCGACTGCTTGAATGCGCTCTTCGAATCGGTAGTGATGGTCGTCGGGGGGTGGCTGCCGAGGTCAAAACCGGCGAAGTACGCTTGCCAGGACGTGGGGATACTGTCTGGAGCCTGCTTCCATTGCCGGTAGAGAGAATCAAGATATTCCGGGCTGACGTTGCTTTCAAAGCTCACAGGATAACTTTCTCTGGATAGTTGGAGGGCGTTTGCAGTTTTATTTGGGCTCGTCAGCAGAACCTGTGGCGCTATTCAGGTTCCGGCAAACTGTCATATTTATGATGCTGGCGTCGCAAAAAGCCCGTCCTGCGGTGTTACGGCGCTTTTTCAGACTCTCGATCCACCTGATGCAGGTCTCCTGAAATATCCACCAGCCTTGTGGGTCGAAATTTTGCTTTGTCATTTCAATAGGTTTTGCGAGAGCATCAACATTGTTGAATGGACGCGAAGGTTAACTGCCGGTTGCCGTATTTTCATCCACCAAAGGGAGTTTGTTCAGTCGACCCGATTTTTCGAGTGCTCCGGTTACCCGGATAGTGATAGGCCCTTTCAAAACAGATGGCGGTAACGAGGAGGTCAATTCGAAACTGCCGTCCTGCCAGCACAGGGCATCGGCCAGGGTCATGATGATGAGCTGCGAGAGGGCGGTTTCGAGGGATTTGCGCTCTAAGACCTTTTCTTCAAGGAGATCGGCGGTAAACTGAACACCCCGGCGTTGACTGTCTTCCAGTAATTCTTGCATTCGGTTCAGGTCGAGGCAGCCGATGCCGGTGAGGAATTCGCCGATCCGTTCACCAGGTTGGGTGGAGGTTGAAAAAATAATGTCGCCATCACTGAAGAAGAAGCGTTTTTCAACGACTCCCTGTGCCACTTTGAGCACGCCGGATTTCTTGCGGGCTTCGATTCCGGCAACAATTTCCTGCAGCGGCATGAGTTCCAGATCACCTGCAACCATTGTCTTCTCTTTCTTTAAGCTGATTTGAGGCTGGCGTCGCAAAAAGTTCGCCTTAGGGCGTTTATTCAGGACCTTGGCCTACCTGAGGTAGCCTTTGCCTCCGAATAAACACCAGGCCTTGCAGGTTGAAATTTCTGCTTTGCCATCTCAAAACTTTGGCAACTCATCAAATTTGATACCAGAATCCGGTGAGGTTAAATAAGGGCGCTATTATATCACCCTAACGGATGAGCCGGCAAGGAATTCATCCGCTCTGGCTTCCGAGGTAGCGCTCGGCCTGCAGAGCGGCCATGCAACCACTGCCAGCGGCAGTGATGGCCTGACGGAAATGGGGATCCTGCACATCTCCTGCGGCGAAGATCCCCGGGATGCTCGTTTCGGTGCCGTTGTGGGTGGCCAGGTAGCCTTCCTTGTCCAAATCGAGTTGGTCTTTAAACAGGGATGTGTTCGGCGTGTGGCCGATGGCGATGAACAGGCCGTCGCAGGGCAACTCGTCTTCCTTGCCACTGCCCAAGTGACGCAAACGAACGCCGTGAACTCCTTTGCTGGTATCGCCGAGGATCTCGGTGACCAGGGTTTCCCAGCGAAAATCGATTTTTTCATTCTCCCGTACCCGCTTTTCCAGGGCGGCTGAGGCTCTCAGGCGGTCACGGCGATGGACGACCGTCACTTTGGCGGCGAAGCGAGTCAGAAATGAGGCCTCTTCCATGGCCGTATCCCCGCCCCCGATGACCACCACATGTTTATCCCGATAGAAAAAACCGTCGCAGGTAGCGCATACCGAAACCCCCCGGCCATAGAGTTCCCACTCGTTGGGTAAACCCAGCATGCGTGGGGAGGCTCCGGTGGCAATGATCAGGGTGCGGCATTGCAGGAGTTTCTCCTCCATCCAGAGTCGGAAGGGCGCGTTGCCCAGTTCGACTCGAGTGACCTCTCCTTCGATGAACTCGGTGCCGAAGCGCCGGGCCTGGTCTTCCATTTGCTGCATCAGCTCGGGTCCATCGACCCCTTGGGCGAAACCAGGGAAATTATCGACCTTGGTGGTGGTGGTGAGCTGGCCGCCGGGCTGGCTACCGGAGATCAGGAGCGGGCAGCAGCTGCTGCGGGCGGCGTAAATAGCTGCGGTAAGGCCGGCTGGGCCGGATCCGAGGATGATGGTGTCGTGGATGTTATCGGTTGCGGGCATGCTCTGACTCCTCGAATTGCTCTTCGGCATGATAGGAGGATCGAACCAGGGGGCCGGATTCGACATGGGCAAAGCCGAGCCGGAGACCTTCCTCCTTGAGCTCGGCAAATTCATCCGGGTGGACGTATCGCTGTACCCCATGGTGGCGACGGGTTGGGGCCAGATATTGACCGATAGTCAGCAGTGAGCAGCCATTGATCTGCAGGTCGGTCATGACCGCCGTAACCTCGTCGCGCGTCTCTCCCATCCCCAGCATGATTCCAGATTTTAATGGTAGCTCCGGTTGCCGGCGGTGCGTTTGGGAGAGCAGGGCAAGGGAGCGGTGGTAGTCGGCGCCCTGGCGGACGAGGGGATACAAACGCGGAACGGTTTCGATGTTGTGACCGAGAATGTCGGGTCTACTTTCGAGGATAACGGCAAGAGCGTTAGTGTCGCCGGCCAAATCGGGAATCAACAGTTCGATTCGGCAATCTGGGGCTTGCTGTCGGATCGCTTTGACCAGCCGGGCAAAGTGCCTGGCACCGCCGTCGGCCAGGTCGTCGCGGGTTACCGAGGTGATGACGGCATGTTGGAGTTCGAGATCGGCGATGGCGGCGGCCACCTTGTCCGGTTCACGGGAATCGACGGCTTCGGGGTGACCGTCACCGATATTGCAGAAGGCACACTGCCGGGTGCAGAGGGTGCCGAGAATCATGAATGTGGCCGTTCCGCGGTTCCAGCATTCCCCCTGGTTGGGGCAGGCCGCGCTGCGACAAACCGAGTGCAGTCCCTGGTCACGATGGAAACGGTCAATACGGGCGAAATTGGGACCGCCAGGGATGCGGACTTTGAGCCAGTCAGGTTTGCGAATTCGGGGGGAGGTCATAAGCTCCTGCATGATGTAGATCGAATACGGCGGCAAATGAATGGATCAGTTGTGCGCTGACCAGGGAGAGGGCGATAGGGCCTCCCAGTTGTTCTGCCATAGAGGTCATGCGGACTTCGGGGAGTCCGCAGGGGACGATGGCGGCAAAGGCATCAAGGTCGGTGTTGATATTGAGGGCGAAGCCGTGCCAGCTGACCCAGTGTCGCACGGCGACGCCGATGGAGGCGATTTTGCAGCCATTCACCCAGACGCCGGTGTAATGGGGATGCCTGGAGGCCGGCAGATCAAAGGCGGTCAGGGTATCGATCAACACCGTTTCCAGACAGCGCAAATAGCGGTGCAGATCGCGGTTGACCAAATCGAGGCTGAGGATCGGATAGCCGACCAGCTGCCCTGGCCCGTGGAAGGTGACATCGCCGCCGCGGCTGACCGGAAGGCAATCGATTCCCTGGTCAGCCAGTTCTGCTGGCGAGCACCGTACATGTTCCGGGTGGGTGGCACGGCCCAGAGTAATGACCGGATCATGCTCGAGCAGCACCAGCCATTCGGCACTTCCCTGGCGGCGTTGCTCCAGCAAGGTCTGCTGCAGCTGCAATCCATCCCGGTAGCTCAGTCGCCCGGGGCAGACGGTCCGCAGGATTTTCCCCGGCAGCTGAACCATTTAGAGCTTCCAGTGAATGCAGGCGACCGGGCAGGCGTCGATGGCCTCCTGGATGAGGTCTTCGCTGGCACCGAGTGGATCGAAGACCTCGGCCACCCCCTCGTCGTTCATGCGAAAGACGTCGGGAACTGTATCTGCGCAGAGATTGCAACAGATACAGGCATCCTGGTCAACGAAAAGTGTTCGGGGCATGGCGGACTCCCTGTCAGGCGGGCTCGAAATCGTCCTTACTGGCGCCGCAGACCGGGCAAACCCAGTCGGCGGGCAGATCGGCAAACGCGGTCCCGGCGGCGACGCCACCAACGGAATCTCCTTCGGCGGGATCGTACACATAATCACAAATGGTGCATCGGTATTTTTCCATGCTCAGCTCCTGATCGGGTAAGAGGTCTTTGAGTCCCCTTTAGTCTAGACGATTTTCTGACTCTGGCAAGATCTGTTTGTCCTGTGTCAAGTAAAACGGCGGACCCTTTCCGGTCCGCCGTGGATTTCGCGGAGAACTCTCCAGCTCAGATCATGCCGATCAGGGTTTTTACCGTCTTTTCGATTCCTTCGGCGGCTTCGCTGATGCGTCCTGCCAGCATATAAGCGGGGCTGGTAATCATCTTGTTGGCCTTATCGACCACGCACTCGGTTACCGGGCACTTTATATGTTCGGAACCCATCGTTTTCAGCGCTTGGGCGGTCCCCTCATCGGTACCGATGGTCAGCTTGTGCGGTCGTTTCAAGTCGCCGAGAACCCTCGACAGCAGGGTCGGAGCGATGCAGATTGCTGCCAGCGGTTTTTGTGCTTCGACGGTTTCTTGGAGCAGCCGGGCGACGTCGGGTTGCACCTTGCAGTTGGAGCCCGTGATGGCAAAATCACAGAGATTTTTGGCGGCGCCGAAGCCTCCGGGGAGGATCAGGGCGTCGAAGTCAGAGACCTTGACATCTTTGATGTCCTTGATCTTGCCGCGGGCAATACGGGCAGATTCTACCAGCACGTTGCGGCGTTCGCCTTCGGCCACGCTGCCGCTTAAATGGTTGATCACGTGCATTTGATCGACGTTCGGTGCCATGCAGACCGCTTCGGCTCCGGCCCGATCGATAGCCAGCAGGGTGATGACCGCTTCGTGGATTTCGCTGCCGTCGTAAACGCCGCAGCCTGAAAGGATTACGCCAATTTTCGCCATGGTCATTTCCTCCTTGTCGGTGAATTGATGGGCTTATCTTAAAATGCGGAATATTTCTGCTGGAGACGGAATCGTAGCTCCCGGCTGTCGGCCTGGTGTTAAGAGTAGAAAATGGGCGAGGAATGTCAAGCGGACGGCGAACCGGTTGGTTTTCGTTTCAATTCCCTTTAGTGTAAATTACCGCCACCGCCCGGGTTGGGCCGTCGCCGGTGGCGACGTAGCCGTGCGGCTCTGAAGAATCGTAGTAGACTGAATCGCCGGGGGCCATGGTCATCACCTGCTCGCCATAGTGCAGGTCAAGGCTGCCTTCGAGGAGAAAGAGAAATTCTTCTCCCTCGTGGCAGACCTGTAGCCCTTCATGGCATTGCCTGGGCTCGAACTCTATCAGAAACGGTTCCATGTTGCGGTGTTTCTTGCCGAAGGCCAGAGAGTGGTAGGCATACGGCTGGGGGGGCTCGTCCTGGGCCGGACGGCGGTACATCCTCCGGCTCTCGCCGGCTCGGGTCAAGATGCACTTTTCATTATGCCCTTCTTCCTGAAAAAAGAATTGCAGGGCGACTTTGAAGGCCTTGGAAATGCGCAGCAGGGTCCCTAAGGGGGGAATGACCTGTTCGTTTTCGATTTGGGATAGCAGGGGCTTGGACAGGCCGGTAGCGGCGGCCAGGTCCTGCAGTGTCATGCGTCGTTCCTGGCGCAGTCGACGAACCTTGAGTCCGATCTGCAGTTCCTTGACTTCCTCCCGGATGTTTTCCATGCCTTTACCTCCCTGTTTTTCTTAATGTTTTTACCTTGGGCGGCGGATCAAGTCAAGGGCTTTGTGGGGATTGTGTTGGTAAGAGACGGGGATATTTCGTTTTCACAGCGGTACTGATTGTGCTATTTTATACCTTCGACCAATGGCCTACCAAGCTTTTAGTGTCCCGTGTGGCGAATTCATTCCTTCAAATTTTGTTGTTTTGGTCCCCGGCTTCGTTATGGCTCCTCGGTTGAAACTCGGCAACCACTCCTTGCCATGAGCCAAAATCTCTCAAAGTTTGTGCGCGAACTAAACGCACGGATCACTAATGCTGGAAATTGAAAATGCCGACATCGAATAAAAATTCATATCAAGGGATTCTTTTCGACCTTGACGGCACTCTGCTTCAGGTTGAAATGAAGCATTTTATTCCGGCTTACACGCGTGGGCTTGCCGCATGCTTCGACGATGTTACTGAGCCAAAACGGTTTGCCGATATCCTGTTGCATGCGACCCTCGCCCTGCTGCGCCGGCAGGACGGAACGCAGAGTAACGAGGACTTTTTTCTGGCCATGCTGGCCGAAAATTTGAACATTGACGCTGCGCTTTTCAATCAACGCCTGCAGGGGTATTGCGCGGATGGTCTGCAAAAACTGGCCAGTCTGATCCAGCCGCAGCCCCTGACTCGAAACATTCTCGAACGTTGCCGGCAGGCGGGTTTGCGGGTGGTGTTGGCCACAAACCCGGTTTTTCCCCGTGCTGTTGTCGAAGCACGGATGGCTTGGGGGGGGCTGCTGGATTATCCTTTTGAACTGGTGACTTCATACGAAAACAGTCGCTTCTGCAAACCTCATTTGGGTTATTTTGCCGATATTCTTGATTATCTGCAGCTTTCGCCGGAACAGTGCCTGATGATTGGTAACGACACCGAGCATGACCTGGCCGCTCGCCAGGCCGGGGTTGCCACCTTTCTGGTCGACACCTGGCTGGTGGATCGTTGCGAGGGGGCGTTTGCAACCGATTTTCGTGGTGGTCTCGACGATCTTTACAAGTTTGTCGGTGAGTTGGGAAACTCGGCTGAATCATTGACATGACACCTATTTTTCGTTAATCTGCCTGTATTCTGGTGGTTTACGAAAGACGCCGGGCTTTTTTTGCCAAGTTGGAGGGGCCCGCGGAATCATATGAACTTACAGCTGGGGAGGAACCATGGCCAGACTTGTTGATAATCCTGATCTAGCCTTTCGTCTCGCGCGGGCGATCGTTTCCGATATTGCTTTGTATAATCAGGACAAAGTCAAAGAGGGGATCAAGAAAGACAATATCTTTGAACTTCTCGCTGAAGAACTCGAAGAGGGCCGGGAACATTTCCGCAGCCGAGTTTCTCCCGAAATGGAACAGTCTGAACATCTCTTCGATCGAGCGATCGTTGACGTCATGATCAAGCAGGCGGGCAAGATTGAAAGTCCGATCTGGTAAATGTCGCCAACCTACGAGTTTATTTTCGAATTTGGTCGAGCTCCTGAGCGACTCGACCGGTTTCTCGCCGATTGCTTGCCTGAGCAGTCCCGTTCGCAGCTTAAAAAACTCATTGATGATGGGCTGGTGCTCCTGCAGGGAGTGTCGGTCAAATCCAGCCTCAAGCTGAAAGGTGGCGAACAGATTGAGGTGGTTGTTCCCCCCGCGACACCTGCTGAGGCGGTTCCCCAGGACATTCCTCTTAATATTCTTTACGAAGATCGTCATCTGATCATTGTTGATAAACCGGCCGGGTTGGTGGTTCATCCGGCCCCCGGACATTATTCCGGAACGCTGGTAAATGCCCTGCTTTTTCATTGTCGAGATCTGGCTGGCATTGGCGGCGAGTTGCGGCCGGGGATTGTGCATCGGCTTGATAAAGATACTTCGGGGGTCATGGTCGCGACCAAAGACGACGCGACCCATCAACACCTGGCGGCCCAGTTCAAGGTCCATTCGATCACCCGCCGCTACCTGGCGCTGGTGTACGGAGTGCCCGCTACGGCGACTGGGACTGTGGATGCACCGATCGGTCGTCACCCGGTTCATCGCAAGAAGATGAGCGGGCTGAGTCGGAGCGGTCGCCGGGCGGTGACTCGCTGGCGGGTGCTCCGCAGTTACCCTCAGGACCGGTTGTCGCTGGTGGAACTGTCCCTTGAGACGGGGCGAACCCACCAGATCCGCGTGCACTTTTCGGAAATGGGCCTGCCTATTGTTGGCGACCCGGTTTACGGTAATGCCAATCGGGGCAAGACGCTGGCCGATCCTGAATTGCGACGGAGCATACAGCAATTGCAGCGCCAGGCTTTGCATGCCCGGATACTGGGATTCATTCACCCGCAAAGTGGTCAATATATCGAATTTGAAAGTTCTCTACCTGCTGATCTCAAGGAGATCATCGAGTATCTTGATAACAAATACCGGCAATAGACTTAAAACCGGCTTTTCGGGATCCCCGGGCCGCATGCTTTTGGAGTGCTTAGTTATTTATGAAACACGTTAAACACGGAAAACTGAATTATTTGCAGCCTTCCTGGGGCGACCTCCCGACTGTTCATGCCGGGTTTACGACGCGCAACGGTGGGGTCAGTCGGCCTCCTTACAATTCGCTCAACCTCGGGTTCAATACTGACGATGCCAGCTACAACGTTGACGGCAACCGTTCGACCCTGGCACGAGCCTTCGATTTACAGCCCAATCAATTGTTGACTGTCAAGCAGGTGCATGGCACCGATGTTCTGGTCATTGATCAGCCCAATCCGGATCTGTCGCATTTTCTGAATGTCGAATGCGACGCCGTGATTACCGATCAACCGGGCATTATGATCGGGGTGCTGGTGGCTGACTGCTATCCGGTGCTGCTCTATTCCCCCGATAAAAAGGCGGCCGGGGTGGTTCACGTCGGCTGGCGTGGCGCCGCCGCAGGCATTCTGAAGAAAGCGGTGCAGGCCATGCAAGCTAGTTTCGGCTGTAATCCCGGGGAACTCCTGGCTGCCGTGGGGCCAGGTATTGGCGCGCATAAATACGAAGTGGACCGTCAGGTACGCGAAGCCTTTCGCCAAGGGACCGGTCACTGGGAAGTCATTTCACAGGAAGTGGCCCTGGGTAAATGGCATCTTGATCTGCGCAAAAGCTGTCTGCTGCAGTTGCAGGATGCGGGGCTTTCTGCTGAGTCTATGAGTGCCGCGGATGAATGTACCTGTTGCCACCGGGAACTCTTTTTTTCCTACCGGCGTGATGCCGGGAAAACCGGCCGTCAACTCGGTTTTGTGGTTCTCGGTTAACGATCTTTCGGTATGGGCCAGCGTTTTTCGTCAAGCGCTGGCTCATACCACCTCTCCCTCCCCTTACCTCCCCTGCTTTCTGCGTTAGGGGTTTTCCCTACAGCGAATTACAAAGTTTCCCTTGTTGTGTCCCCTCGGCGGGGTAGTTTATAATGCAAAGTTGAGCGTTTTTTTAAGCAGTTTGACCGTCCTGTCGGACTTCCCATAAACCGGCTGCAAAATCAACTGGTAGGCCCATATGTTCGATGATATTCGACAACTAGCCCTGCTATTCGCTCTCAAATCCTCGAAACTCTGGTCTCGACCATCCAGTCTTTCGCTTCGGTCCGTCAAGGCCGAACGCCTCCTAGCGTCCCACCAGGGATGTGGTCTGGTGCCCCAACTCTATGAATAATTTGCTCCCACAAGGCCTTTCGGCCATCAAGTTCTCCCCCCCCCAGATTGAACCGGAGCGGTCCTTGCCGAGGTGCCGGGTTGTCGAACTCTTACTGCGGGCTGAAGAGCGGGGTCGGCGGATTTTCATTATTAATGCTCAGGCAGGGCAGGGGAAGACCAACGTCGCGAGCCAATATCTGGCGAAGTCGGCAGTGCCTTTTGCCTGGTACCAGTTGGGCCCGGAAGATCAAGATCCGGTATTTCTTTTCTCGTCCCTGCTGACCTGTCTGGGCAAAGCCCTGGTTGGTTTTCGTTCGCCCCTTCTGGTGCAGATGCTCGAGAAGGGGGAGCTGGCTGCAACGGACGTCTCCCGGGGTGCCGAAATGCTGGCAAAGGATCTGGCCAACGTTCTTCCCCCTAAATTCTGCCTGGTGTTCGACGATCTGCATCTGCTGGAAGGGGCCCCCTTTAGTCTCGCTTTTATTGATGCCTTGCTTTACGCACTTCCGGTGGGGCTTAGGGTGGTTTTCTTGTCTCGCTGGTCCTTTCCTGAATTGATTGCCGGAAAACCGGTGGAAGTTTTGAATAACGATGATCTGGCCCTGACCCGCGCGGAAATCGCCGAACTGTACAACCGGCTGCTACAGATTCCGCTGTCGAGCGAAATGGGGGATCTGCTCTATCGCCAAACCGATGGCTGGATTATGGGGCTGGTTCTGTTCGGCCAGAGTTTGGCTCGCGAGAAACCTGACGACATAGGGCACCGGCTTAACGGTCTCGACCGGCTTCAGCAGGATCGGGCCGTCGATTATTTCAGGACCGAAATCCTCGACGGCCTGGAGCAGAATTTGAAACAGGCCCTTCTGAAGCTCGCCCTGCTCGATGAGATCCCGGTGGCACTGGTCGAGCGGATCACCGGCGGCAGCCAAGGCCAGCAGTTGCTTGAGCGATTGGTGCGCCAGAATCTCTTTGTGCGGTTGCTCGACAATGGCACGACGTTCACTCTTCACCATCTGTTTCGCGAGGTTCTGAGAACCCTGGCGACGAGCTGGCTGAGCGAGGCCGAACGCCAGGCAACCCTGATGCAGGCAGCGGACTGGCATCTGACCGAGGGGCGCACCGAAGAGGCCCTGCGGTATTTTGCCGGCGCCAGGGATTATCTTTCGGTAGGGCGCCTGTTGCGGCAGATTGGCCTGTCCCTGCTGGCGCAGCACCGGCTAACCACTCTGCGGGAGGCACTGAAGCAGATTCCGGACCCAGAAATAGAGCGCTATCCCTTTCTGGCTTATTTTAGCGGTATGCTGGCAATGGAAACGGCCCAGTTACGGGCCCTTGACTTTTTCGAAACGGCTCGCCTCGGGTTCGTCAGCGAAGCGGATCCCATTGGAGAATTGTTGGCGACTGCCCAGCAGGTTCTTTTTCACATTCAAATTGATGGTCATTTCAATGAGGCCGTCTCTTTGCTGGATCGGGCCGAGTCTCTATTTGCCGACCTGGCCGAAAAGCTGGATATAGTGTCTCGGATTCAGATAGCCCATATTCTCGCCATGGGATATTTTTTTGTCTCTGTCAACCGGGTCAAGGTAGAGCGTTATGTGAATCTTGCCTGGAATTTGGCGGTCGATAACAATTTTGACAATTTGCAGGCCGGGATCGCTATCACTCGGGGTTATCTTTTTGTAATTATGGGGGATTGGCGCAGTTTCAAGGGGTTGGCAGAAACAGCACAGGCTCTGATGGGTAATCTTCGGGTCACGGCCATGCATAAACTCTTTCTGCGGCTGGCGCAGGTCAATGTGCTGATTCTGGAGAGGGATGTCGTTAATTATGCCCGGCAACGCAAGGCGATAGAACAGGTATTTTGCTCCGACCTCCTGACCAAAACAGTCGTTGGTCCGTTATTCTGGGTTCTCGATATCGACATGGCGATTGCCGAAAACCGGCTGGATGAGGCGATGAGCCTGGTCCAGCTCACCTTAAGTTCTGATTATGCTGCAAACAATCCCCACCTGCGCAGCATGTACCTGGAATATCAAGCATTTTTGCTGGCACTTCTGGGGCGTCGGGAGCCGGCGTGTGATGCGCTTGAAGAATCGCTGAGGCTGAGAAATGAAACGGGCGGCCGGCTTTTTGCCGCGGTCAATCTGATGATCCTCGGTGCCACCTGTGTGCAACTGTCGATGACCGCTCGGGCAGAAGACTTTTTGGGGCGTGCCATCAGCGCCTGTGAAGAGATCGATGAGAAATTCGCCCGCTTTGGCGCCTACGCTTTTCGGGGGCTGCTCAGGCTCAATTCTGGCCGCTCGGAGGAAGGGCGGCAGGATATCGAAGCGGCCCTCCGGGGAATGAGGGCCAATCGTTTCGTACATTTCTTCATGGCGACCCCAGCCATTCTCGAAAGTCTTTTTTGTGCCGCAGTGTCTCTGTCGGTTGAGGCGGACTATGCCCGTCAACTGGCGGCAGAGCAATTGGGGCTGGCTCTGTTGGATAAGGGGCGGTCGATCCCGCTGCTCCATGTCACTACACTCGGTCCTTTGGTCGTTCGTTTTGGTGCCCGGGCCGAGGTTCGCGAAGAGGGATGGAGTCCCACTCAACGCGATTTCTGGGCGCGTTTGTTGTCCTCACCTGGTCTGTGTCTTAGTCAGGAGCAAATGCAGCTTTCCCTCTGGCCGGAGAGTTCCACTGAAAAATCCCGCGCTAATTTTGACACACTGCTTTTGCGCATTCGTCGAGTTCTGGATGCGGTTTGCTACCCCCAGAAAGCCAGCTATTATCTGTCCATGAAGAATAAGATGCTCTGCCTGTACAATTGCCAGCTCGACGCTGAAAGTTTTTCCGAACGGGTAAACGCCGGGCTCAAATTGTTCCGGCAGAAAAAATATTGGCAAGCAGGAAATGAACTCTATCCTGCGTTGCAGACCTGGCAGGGCCGTTACCTGAGCAACATCCTGGCCGAAGATGACGTGGTCGAAGAGCGCCGAACGAATCTGGAACGGTTGTATCTCGAAGGGGCCTTGGCCTGGGCGACCATTTTAGCTGAGAGCGGGGCGGTTGAGGATGCTATTGAGGTGATTTCCGCTGCGCTCAGGTACGATCCGACCAGCCACGCTCTGGTTAAGAAACTGTATGGGCTGCATATTCATTCTCAGGATTCGGTCAAGGCAGATGCCGTGGTTAAAAACTACAGCAGGGCTCTGATGCAGAACGGGTTTTCCGCAGAAGAAATTTCGCAAACTGTTGATTCATTGTGGAAAATTAATGTCTAGCTGCGGTTTTTTTTGATGGTAAGTATCTATTTGTAAGAAATTTGTCAGAACTGTTATGTATCTTTGGCACTGGATCGTAGGCTTCAGACATGAGGGACGGCCAGTGGAAAAAATCTGCCCACATTATGAAAAGTGCAGTTTCTACATTAAATACGGCAGCCGAACCAGTCGAATGTGGAAAAACCTCATAGCGCTCTATTGCCATGGCGGGTTGATGCCGTTCTGTGCGCGGCATCATCGGTATAGTATGGGCGAGCTTTGCCACCACGATGATGTGATGCCGAATGGGGAGAAAATCCCGGAACCCTTTCAGTCGTTACCCTGACTCCATGAGCGTGGCAGTGGGCGGTTTTAAGGTTTTAATCCATTTATGCAATGAAAATGTTGGGTTGACTCGGCGGGAGGGCGTCGCCTTAGTGAACTAATCGGTTCAATAAACCGATGGGTCATTTCATCAGCGAGGTCAGTGAATGGGGACGGGAATTCTATATGTCGATGATCATGAAGTTTTTCATGACTGCGTCCGCCATATGTTTAGTCATCGCGAGGATATGAATATTCTCGCTATTGCCAGCAACGGTCAAAGTGCAGTCAGGCTCGCTGAAGAACTACATCCCGATGTGGTGGTTATGGATGTCCGACTCCCCGGTTTAAACGGGATCGAGGCGACGCGTAAAATTCTCGAAGAGACTCCGAAGGTACGCATTGTCGGACTCTCTGGCTACACCGACCGGCAGACCGTTATATCTATGATTAAGGCGGGTGCCCGCGGCTATGTGGTGAAAGAGGCCGCCTTTGGTGAACTGATCCAGGCGATTGAAGCGGTCGTTGATGGCAAGATGTACCTGAGTCCGAGAATTACTTCGGTAATGATCGATGAACTGATTGCTCCCCCTTCGGGCAAGGAGAACTCCGGTGGTTCCATTTTGTCGATGCGTGAGCAGGAGGTTCTGCGGTTTGTGGCCGAGGGGCTTTCATCCAAAGAGATTGCTGACCGGTTGTGTGTCAGTCCCAAGACCATTGAAACCCACCGGGCCCGAATCATGAAAAAACTGGGGCTCACGAATGTGGCCGCTCTGGTGAAATACGCAGTTAGGGAAGGGCTGACCAGCCTTTAGAAGTCTATCAGGAGTAGGTGTTTTCCCCACTGGAAAATACGGAATCCTCCGGATTGTATCGAGTAGACAAAATGTATTAGAATGCAATGAATTCAACCGGAAAACGGCTTTGCTCTATAGGAACTACCTCCCTTCTAGGGTAGAAGCTGATTGTATCTGGGGTGAAATGGGCCTTATGGCTTGTTTCGTATGATGTGATGGAGGGGATAACGCGCGAGGAAAGATTTCTTTCCTCGCGCGTTATGTTTGGGGCTTGTTCCTCACGGCGCGAACCAGTGGTTTGTGCCGTTTTATTTTTTCCAGAACGAGGGGAAAAGCAGAACCAGTACGGTAAAAAGTTCCAGTCGGCCCAAGAGCATGCAGCAGGTGAGGACCACTTTGCCGAAAGTGGGTACATGGGCGAAGTTATCGACGGGGCCGACGGTCCCCAGTCCTGGTCCTATGTTGCTGAGAGTGGCGATGACCGACCCGCCCGCCGAGACCAGATCCATCCCGGTCGCCGCCATCAGGAACGACGCGACGACGAAAACGCCCATGTACAGGGCAAAAAAACTGAGAATGGACTGCATAACGTCTCGGTCGACCGGAGTGTTGCCGAATTTTACCATGCGTACAGCCTTGGGATGGATGAGCCTGAACAGCTGCACCTGGACATGCTTGAACAGGAGCAGAATGCGAGCCACCTTCATGCCGCCGCCGGTGGAACCGGCGCAGCCGCCAATGAACATGAGAAAGACCAGCAGGTATTGAGATATGACTGGCCAGAGTTCGAAATCGGCCGTGCCGAAGCCCGTGGTGGTCAGGATTGAAGCCACCTGAAAGGCGCTGTAGCGCAAATTTTCAGTCAGTGAAGAGTAGACGGTGCCCTGGTTGAAAAAGACCAGCAGGGCGATTCCGCCGAGGGTGATGCCGAGATAGCAGAGAAATTCCTCGTTGCGGAAATAACCTCGAAGACGACCGCGCAAGGCGTGGTAGTGGAGTGAGAAGTTGACGCCAGCCAGAAACATGAAGAGGGTGATGACCCAGTCAATATAGGCGCTGTCATAGGCCGCGACCGAGGCGTTGCGGGTGGAAAAACCGCCGGTGGCCAGGGTGGCGAAGGCGTGGCAGAGGGCCTCGAAAAAATTCATGTTGCCCAACATCAGCAGCAGAACTTCAGCCATGGTGAGAAGTACGTAAACGCCCCACAGCAGTTTGGCGGTATCCTGGATGCGAGGTTTGAGACGGTCAGCAGTCGGGCCGGGGACTTCGGCCTTGAAGAGCTGCATGCCACCAACTCCCAGCATGGGCAGTATGGCGAGGGACAGCACGATAATCCCCATGCCTCCAAGCCAGTGTGTCAGGGCTCTCCAGAGCAGGATGCTTTCGGGCAGCCCTTCAATCGTGGTCAGGATAGTTGATCCTGTGGTAGTAAAGCCGCTCATGGTTTCGAAGACGGCATCGAGAAACGAGGGGATCGATCCGCTCAATGTGAAGGGGAGGGCACCGAAAATTGCGTAGAAGAGCCAGCCGAAGGTGACCACGGCGAACCCTTCGCGAACGGAAAGTTCCATATTGCCGCGGCATCCCTTGAAGAGCAGGATGCCGGTGATCAGTGCGATGGCGGCTGACGAGATAAACGAACTGGCGGCACCGTCATTGAAGTAGAGCGAAAACGGGACAGGCACCAACAGGGCCACGGCCAGAAAAAGGAGCAGAGCGCCCTGGATTTTCAGGGTGACGAGAATATTCATTTATTCGAAAAACCTCTCGGTTTTGGCCAGCGCCCCAGGAAGGGCAAAGACCACGACCCGATCGCCGGCTTGCAGCAGGCTTTCTCCGGTGGGAATCTCGTAAGTCTCTCCGTGTACAATCGCGCCGATAATCGCACCCGTGGGAAAATGCAGGGTACGCAGCGGAGTATTGACGATTTGGCTGTCAGCTTTGACCTCGATTTCCATGACTTCGGCGTTGCTTCCCTCGATGGCAGCCAGCGAAATCACGCCTCCGCGGCGAACGTATTTGAGGATGGTTCCTGCTGCTGCCTGTCGTGGCGAAACGCAGGCATCGATGCCGAGCGTGGGGGCCAGATTCAGCAATTCGGGCTTGTTGACCAGGGTCAGGGTGCGGCGGGCTCCGTGTTGCTTGGCTAAAAGAGAGCAGAGGATGTTGGTTTCGTCGTTTTCGGTTACCGCGATGAACATGTCGGCACCGTCGACGCCTTCGTCAAGAAGGGTGCGGATGTCGGTCCCGTCGGTGTTGATAATTAAGGTGTGTTTGAGTTTGCCACAGAGAAACTCACAGCGTTTTTCGTTTTGATCGATCAGGCGCACATTAAAGCCCATCTGCTCCAGTTCTCTGGCGATGTGCAGGCCGATGGTGCCGCCACCAAGAATGAAAACCCGCGGCGTATGTTTCTTTTTTACCTCGTTCTGCAGCAGCATGTACTGGATCGCTGGCAAATCTTTTTGGTGTGCGATAATGAAGATGCTGTCGCCGGCTTTGATCGAATCGTCGCCACGGGGGATGATGGTCTGTCCTAAGCGACTGATCGCGGTGACGACAAAACGGTAAATGCCACGGATTTCCCCCAGTTCTTTCAGGGTCAAGTCGCATAGCGGGCTTCCCTCGCTGATTCGGTAGCCGAGAAACTGGATCTGTCCTTCGACAAATTCGGCGACATCGAAGGCTCCGGTGCGGCAGGCGATCTTGACTATTTCTTCGGCGACGGCGTCATCGGGATTGATGAGCAGGTCAATGCCGAGCTTTTCCTTGGAAAGGACGGCGCTTTGACCGGTATATTCAATACTTTTGACGCGCGCGACCCGGGTCGGCACCTGATATTCTCGGGCCAGCAGGCAGGCCAGGATGTTGACTTCGTCGCTGTCGGTGACGGCGATGAAGATGTTGGTATCCTTAATGCCGGCTTGTTCCAGTATCTCGGCGCTGGCTCCGTTGCCAAGAATGCCGAGCACATTGAGGCGGTCTGAAGCACGGTTTAACTGTTCCTCTCGGCTGTCGATGAGGGTTACTTCGTGCCCTTCGAGAGAAAGACGCTCGCACAGGAAATAACCAACCTGCCCTACGCCTATGATCAGTATTTTCATAATGGTGTACTACTTCCGGGAGGGGCGACGACCCCATAGTCAAGGGTTGGTAAAACGGCTAATAAATCGCATAATTTGAAAAAATGTGCAAGTCTCTGCTGGAGAAGCGCCAGGAACGGCGGTTGTTTGCCGCCTGCGATTCGGGTACAATAGCCCATCAATGAGTAAGGGAGATGGTGATTGGATTTTTTTCTCGATGTAAGTGAAGAGGATGAGCGACGGGAGCGTAACAAAGCTCGGGAGTTGCGCCAGAGTCAGTGGTGGAAAAATCGTCTTGGAACGGGGCTTTGTTACTATTGCGGGGCCAAGGTCGCGCCTCGGGATTTGACCCTTGATCATCTGGTTCCGGTATCGCGTGGAGGTAAAAGTACACGGGGGAATTGCGTGCCGGCCTGCAAGGAATGCAACAATAAAAAGAAAAACCTCTTGCCAATGGAATGGGACGAGTATCTGGCCGGCCTGGGTGTCAAAGCTCAATCGGATTGATGCCGGACTTAACCGATACTGATTCGGTTGCGGCCGGCAGCCTTGCTCTGGTACATGAGTTGGTCGGCTCGCTTGATCAGCGCATGGATGTCATCGCCTGGTTCCACTATTGAGGCTCCGATCGAAATGGTCAGTTGCTGGAGGCTTGAACCCAGGTCGATCAGAGTATGTTCCACCATCTTACGGCAACGTTCGCCGATGGTCAGCAGACCCTGCCGATCGACATTTCGTATAACCCCGACAAATTCTTCCCCCCCCCAGCGCCCGTAGAGGTCGTAGGAACGAGCCGTTGAGGTCAGAGTCCTGGAAATTGTCTGCAGGGCCAGGTCCCCCGCCTGGTGGCCAAAAGTGTCGTTGAATTGCTTGAAGTGATCAACGTCGAAGAATAGCACCCCGAAGCGTAAACCACAACGGATCGATTCACTCAGGCGCGACTTGATTTCTGATTCGAGGTAGCGGCGGTTGGCAAGCTGGGTCAGGCTGTCGAGCAGGGTCAGTTGTTCCAGTTCTTTAAATCGCAGCGCCGTTGCCTCTTTATGGCTCAGATCCGAGAAAAGTTCTGCCGCTCCCATGATCTGCCCCTGCCCGTTGCGCAGGGGGGTGGTTCTGATCCAGACCGGCACCCGGTGGCCATCCCGGTGGTGCAGGTAGACCTCGGCTTCCCGGGTCTGGCCGTCTTTGATGGTTTGCGCCAGCGGGCACAGTTCAAGGCAGAGTTTGTTGCCGTCGCCGTCAACGTGCATCAGCAGGTTGTCGGCACAACAGGAGCCGACGACTTGGTCTTGGGAGTAGCCGGTGATGGTTTCCGCCGCCTTGTTCCAACGGAAAATCTTTCGCTCGAGATCGACCAGATAGACGCCGTCATGCAGGTTTTCGATCAGGTCCCGGACGTCAAAATCCATGGTTTTCTCCCTTGATGGTAGAGAGCGGCAAGAACTGGGGCGATGGGGCTCCTGTGGCGAGGGGGCCCACCGGAGCCATTTGCATCACTCAGGAACGCTCAGGTTTTTTTGCGACCAGCATGATCTTGTTGCTGGGATCAAATAGCCCTGAGCGGTTCAGGGCGACGGTGTCGAGTCCAAGCTTTTTGATCAGTTCGGTTAACTGGGACACAGTAAAAATCTGTTTATGTCGGAATGGTTTGGGGGAGTACAGCGAATTGAGGAAACGCGGGTTGGCCCCTTTGCTGAGTCGATAAGACCATTCGCAGGCCTTGTAGTAAAACGAATCTCGTGAGGGGGTGTCGAGCGCCAGCAGTCCGCCGGGTTTTAGAAGCCGTAAGGCATCGCGCAGCGTTTCAACGGGAAAATTGAGGTGCTCGAGGGTGTCCCACAGAGTGATTATGTCGAAATGTTCAGCAAAGCCTTCTTGCCAGAATGGGGCGTCAACGGTTGCGGCGTGCAGGGTGATGCCGAATTTTTCCTGGGAGAATTGGCGGAAAATCTGTTGCGGCTCGATGCCGAAAGCGGTGGCTCCTTCTTTCTGTAGCAGGTGCGAAAAAAGCCCGAC
>JBFHFM010000004.1:0-31719 GCA_041583595.1 Trichloromonas sp.
CCGCTGCAGCACGTCGAGCAGCTTCTGAATGTCGGCGAAATGCAGGCCGGTGGTCGGTTCGTCCAGGATATAGATAGTCCGGCCGGTCGACCGTTTGCCGAGTTCCTTGGCCAGCTTGACCCGTTGCGCCTCCCCCCCCGAAAGGGTTGTGGCACTCTGGCCGAGCTTGATATAGCCGAGGCCTACATCGCGCACGGTTTCCAGCTTGGCCTTGATCCGCGGGATATTCTCGAGAAACTTCGCCCCCTGATTGACCGTCATATCGAGCACCTCGGCGATACTCTTCCCCTTGTATTTGACCTCTAACGTTTCCCGATTGTAGCGAGCCCCGCCACAGACCTCGCAGGTCACAAAGACATCCGGCAGAAAGTGCATCTCGATCTTCAAGATGCCGTCCCCCTGGCAGGCCTCGCAGCGCCCCCCCTTAACATTGAAGGAAAAGCGTCCCGGCTTGTAGCCGCGAAGCTTGGCCTCGGGGAGCTGGGCAAAGATATCGCGAATATCGGTAAACACCCCGGTATAAGTAGCCGGGTTGGAACGTGGCGTGCGACCGATGGGAGACTGGTCAATGTCGATTACTTTATCAAGCAGTTCGAGACCGAGAATATCATCGACCTTGCCGGCTTTTTGCCGGCTGCGATAGAGGCGCTGGGAAAGGGACTTATACAGGGTATCTATCACCAGGGTCGACTTGCCTGAACCGGAAACCCCGGTAAAACAGGTCATGACGCCAAGGGGTATTTTCACATCCACCCCCTTGAGATTGTTTTCCCGGGCGCCCTTCATCTCAATAAAACGATCGCTTTGCCGCCGCCGCGCCGGCAGCGAAATGGAGAGCTCGCCGGACAGGTAACGACCGGTCAGCGAAGCCGGGTTGGCGAGGATTTCCTGCGGCGTTCCCTGGGCCACCACTTCGCCGCCGTGAACACCCGCCGCCGGCCCCATGTCGATGACGTGGTCGGCCTCAAGGATGGTTTCCTCGTCGTGCTCCACCACCAGTACCGTATTGCCAAGATCGCGCAGTTTTTTCAGGGTTTCCAGCAGCCGCCGATTGTCCCGCTGATGCAGGCCGATCGACGGCTCGTCGAGAATGTAGAGGACTCCGACCAGGCTCGACCCGACCTGGGTAGCCAGACGGATGCGCTGCCCCTCGCCGCCAGAAAGGGTTCCCGCGGTGCGGTCAAGAGAGAGGTAGTCAAGTCCAACGTGGGAAAGAAAGGAGAGCCGCGAACGGATTTCTTTGAGAATCCGCCGGGCGATTTCCAGCTCCTGCTTTTCGAACTGTAATTCGGAGAAAAACGTTTCGGCTTCGGTGATCGACAGTGCCGTCACTTCACAGATATTCTTTCCACCGACCCGCACAAAGAGAGACTCCTTACGCAGCCGAGCGCCGTTGCAGGTCGGGCAGGGCATAACATTCATGAACCGGCCGAGGGTCTCGCGCACCCCTTCCGAATCGGTCTCATGATAGCGCCGCTCCAGATTGGGAATCACCCCCTCAAAGGTCTTGTTGTAGAACTGCCGTCTCCCGCCCTGGTCGAAATAGAAGCGCACCTGCTCGCTCCCGGAGCCATGCAGGAGGACATTGCGGACCTTCTCGGGCAGCTTCTCAAAGGGCTGGTTGATGTCGAATTGATAGTGATCGGAGAGGGCCTCGATCAGCTGAAAGTAGTAACCGCCGCCGCCCCGGGTTTCCCAAGGGGCGATAGCCCCCTCGCGCAATGACAGGGACGGGTTGGGTACCACCTCTTCGGGGTCGAAATACATGCGTGTGCCGAGACCGCTGCAATCCGGACACGCGCCATAGGGATTGTTGAAAGAAAACATCCGCGGAGCGATCTCCGGGTAGGAGATGCCGCACTCGACGCAGGCATGTTTTTCTGAAAAGAGCAGACTTTCGCCATCGATCACCTCAACCCGGACGATGCCGTCGGCCAGCCGCAGGGCGGTTTCCAGCGAATCGGCCAGCCGTCCCTGAATCTCTTCCTTGATCACCAGGCGGTCGACCACCACTTCGATGGTGTGTTTCTTTTTCTTGTCGAGCACGATCTCATCGGCCAGCTCACGCATTTCGCCATCGATCCGCACCCGCACAAAACCGTCGGCCTGCAGTTGGCGCAACTCCTTGCGGTATTCCCCCTTGCGTCCGCGGATAATGGGCGCCAGCAGCAGCAGACGACTCTTTTCCGGCAGAGCGAGAATGCGATCAACCATCTGTTCGACCGCCTGAGAGGTAATCTCCTTGCCGCAGGCCGAGCAGTGAACCCGGCCGACCCGAGCATAGAGCAGACGCAGATAATCGTAGATCTCGGTGACCGTGCCAACCGTCGAACGGGGATTTTTGGAGGTGGTTTTCTGCTCAATCGAAATGGCCGGCGACAATCCCTCGATGCTCTCCACGTCGGGCTTCTGCATCTGTTCGAGAAACTGCCGGGCGTAGGCCGACAGGCTCTCGACGTAGCGACGCTGCCCCTCGGCGTAAATGGTATCGAAGGCCAGGGTACTCTTGCCACTGCCGGAGACCCCAGTGATCACTACCAGCTTGTCGCGGGGGATCTCCACGTCAATGCATTTCAGGTTGTGTTCGCAGGCACCTTTGATAACGATTTTATCAACCATGAAAAACCCGTGATTCGTAATAGGTGAGTGGGGCTTTGCGGTAGGGGCACTGGCCAGCAGCGTCTCTACAAATTCTCGGCCATTCTCTCGGCCATCTTAACCGCCGCGACGAGGCTTTCACAGCTGGCCTGGCCCGTACCAGCCAGATCATAGGCAGTGCCATGATCTACCGAAGTGCGAACGATGGGTAGCCCCAGGGTCACATTGACGCCGTCCTCAAAATGCAGCAGCTTGAGGGGAATCAGGCCCTGATCGTGGTACATGCAGACCACCGCATCACAAGAGCCACGTACAGCAAAATGGAAGAGAGTGTCGGCACTGTGCGGTCCGCTGGCGGCGATGCCATCCTGCTGCGCCGCCTCAATCGCCGGCAAGATCAACCGGCTTTCCTCGTCACCGAACAATCCCTGTTCCCCGGCATGGGGATTGAGAGCCAACACCGCAATTCTCGGCTGAGGCAGACCGAAAAAACGCCGAAAAGCGGTATCGGTGATGCGGATAGTCTCGAGAATTTCGGCGCTGGTCAACACCCGCGGCACCTCAGCCAAAGCCATGTGGGTCGTCACCAGGCAGACCTTGAGCTTTTCTCCACCAAGCATCATCACCACCTTGTCGACCTCACAGCGGTCAGCCAGCAATTCAGTGTGACCGGGAAAATCATAGCCGGCTGCATGGATCGCCGACTTGTTAATCGGCGCCGTGACCATCGCCGCCGCCTGCCCAGACCGACACTGATCGCAAGCCCATTCGATGTAACGGACCATGGCGTGGCCGCAGGCAACATCAGGGTAGCCATACCTCAACTGCGCCGCGTCGAGGGAGGATAAAGGTTCGATTTCGAGGCGCAGGCCACCAGCGAAGTGCAGTTGCTCTCGCCCCGACATGGACGTCGAGGTGCAGGGTGCGCCAAGCACCATCGCGGCTCGTTGCAGCACCGCCAGATCGCCGGCCACCAACAGCGGTCGGGACAAGCTAGAAAAAGCCCCTTCGAGCAGGGCTTTGATGATGATTTCCGGGCCGACCCCGGTCGGGTCGCCCAACGTCAGAACAAGGGGACGTTTCACGTGAATCCTCCACTCGGAGCCAGTTCGTGGATAGGCGCCAATTTCGCGGTAGTCTCTTGATCGAACCGGCTCCACAATTCAAAGCGACAGTATAACCCAGAGCCCAGGGCATGACATGAAAAAAAAGCCCCACCGATTACGGCGGGGCTTTTGATCGAGATCCTGATTTTACTACATGCGAATATCGATATAGGCGGACTTGCGTAGTCCCTCCGCCCAATCGTTGAATGCCCCATCGGTTTTCTGCTCGGTCAGAGTTTTGGAGATTTCCCCTTTAACCGCATCGAACTGCCGCACTGACCCGGCTTGAAGACCGAGCACTTTGAGAATATGAAAGCCGTCAGGAGATTCCACCAGGCCACTGATCGCGCCTTCTTCAAGGCCGTCGAGGGCCCGGTCGAAAGCCGGAGTCAGCTCCCCCATGCCAAAGGTCCCCATGTCCCCTCCTTCGGCGCGACGGCCGAGGGAATATTCACCCAGCACCGAAAAGAACTCTTCACCGGCCTGCAGCCTGGCCAGGGCCTGAGAGGCAATAGCGCGAACCGCTTCGACCTGTTCGGTCGAAGGTTTATCCGGCAACGAAAAACTCATCCGGGCGATGTGCATGGTCGGTTTTTGCCGATAATCCTCAATGTGCTCGCGAAAATACTCGAGCATCTCCTGATTACTCACGTCGATCTTGCTCTTGACTTCCCGCCCCAGAAGTTTGTAGCGAAGAATCTGCCGGCGCAGATTATCCTGATAGACATCGAAATCCATCCCCTGCAATTTCAACGCCTGAGCCAGTTCATCGCGAGACAACTTGTTCTGCAGGAGCACATCGCCAATCGCGGCTTCAAGCTCGTCATCGGTCACGGAAAGGCCCAATTCCTTGACCCGCTGCTGCACTAACGTCTCTTCAATGAGACTGGTCAAAGCATGCTGACGAACCTCGTTTAAAGTCTCCGGCGAAAGCTTATCCAACCCTCCAGGACCAAACTGGCGCTTCTCCAGTTCACTATCAACCTGAAAAAGAGTAATGATCTCATTGTTGACCACAGCTGCAATCCGGTTAACGACTTCCGCATGAGCCAACGGACAGAGCAACAACAGAGTGGTCACTAAAGCAAATAAACGTTTCATCAGACAAATTCCTTATAAAAGATTTTTCGGGACAAACCGTCACCGAAAATGTGCTGTCGATTCAGTCAAGCAGCGACCAGTTGATAGAAATCGAGGCCCGCTCGCGCAACCCCCGCAGCCATTCCTGGTAAGCTTGCTCCTCATTTTGTCCGCGAATGGCCTCTCGAATGGTGTCACGCACCGTGTCGAGCGATAACCGCACCGCCGGTCTCCGCTCCTGAACCTGAAAAATATGATAACCATATTCACTTTTTACCAGGTCGCTGAGCTGCCCTTCGGGAAGGGTAAAGACCACTGCGTCGAACTCTGGCGGCATCTCGCCCCGGGCAAAAAAGTCGAGATCGCCACCGTCCTCGGCATCGGGAGAGAGCGAGTGTTCGCGTGCCAGAGCGGCAAAATCAGCCCCATGGCGAAGCTCGCCAAGCAAACGATTGCCCTCGGTCTCGTCAGCCACCACGATCTGCCGGGCCCGCACCTGTTCCGGGCGGTCGAACTCATCCCGATGCTCCTGGTAATACTGGGCGATATCCTCGTCGTTAACCGTCACCAGAGAATAAACCGCCTGGCGCACGACCTTTTCCATCAGCAGGCTCTCTTCCAGCTCCTGCCGCCATTGCTTTTCACTGAGTCCCCGTTCGGCCAGCAGAGCCAGAAACTCTTCAGCCGGATAATCCGACCGGGCTTCAGCCATGGCCGCCTCCAGCTCCCCTTCGGAAAGAACAATATTGAGCCGGGAAGCCTCGGCCATAGTCAGTTCCCGGTCGACCGTCTGCACCAGAAAAGAACGTTCAAGGTCCCCTTGTTCTTCAGGGGAAAGGCTCTGGTCCGCCGGCAGGGTCTTGGCAAAACAGCTGCGAAACTGCTCGAGGGTCACCGCCCGTCCATCCACGGTGAGCAAAACTGGGGATACGGCCTCGCTCCGGTCATGACAACCCGTAAACAAAAAGAGCAGGATCAAGGGCAACAAAAACCGGGCATGGCAACGACAGCTGCTGAACATAGGTATTAATCTCGATTGAAAGGATATTTAATCTAAGTACACGGGAAACAAGCTAGCACAGCTAGAGAAACCCCTGCAATTCTTTTTTCGCCGTCGCCAGCACCTCATCAGATGGCATTTTTCCAATCTGGATTGACAACCGATAATCGGGTGAAAAGCGGTATTTTCCCGACTGTTCCATCAGCTTGAGGATCTTGTCAGGCGACACCGGGGTGGTTGCGTGGAAGGAGAAAAGAAGCTGCTTTCCAGCGTACTCAGCCAACTCGACCTTAAGTTGTTTCATCAGCACCCGCAACTTCATCACCTCGAACAGCAAGACCGCCGGCTCGGGGAGTTCCCCGTATCGATCACGCAGCTCATCCGCCGCATCATAGAGTTCGTCCGCCGCTTCGGCTGCAGCCAGTTGCTTGTAGAAGACCAGCCGCTGGTTGGGATCAGGGATATATTTTTCCGGCAGATAGGCCGACAGCCCGAGACGCACCTCGGGGTCAACCTTCTGCTCCTGATCCAACCCCTGGAGTTCGCGAATGGTCTCTTCGAGCAACTCGGCATACATCTCAAAACCAATGACGGCGATCTGTCCGGCCTGGCGACCGCCGAGCAGGTCTCCGGCGCCACGCAGTTCAAGGTCGTGATTGGCCACCCGGAAACCGGCGCCAAGCTCGGTGAGATCCTGGAGCACCCGCAACCGCTCTCTCGCCTCGCGCGTCAGGGTCCCCTCGCCGGGGATCAGCAGGTAGGCATAAGCCCGATGACGACTGCGGCCGACCCGGCCACGCAACTGATAGAGCTGGGAGAGTCCGAAGCAATCGGCGCGGTTGATGATGATGGTATTGGCCCGGGGGATATCGATCCCATTCTCGATAATCGTGCTGCAAACCAGCACCTGGTCTTTCCCCTCGATGAAGTCGATCATCACCTGCTCGAGCTGCTTTTCCCCCATCTGCCCGTGACCGACGGCAATTTTTGCCTCGGGCACCAGGGTGCGCAAAAATTCTGCCATCGCCTCGATATTCTGCACCCGGTTATGGACAAAAAAGACCTGCCCCCCCCGGCGCAACTCCCGCAGGATCGCCTCACGGATCAGGTCGTCATCAAAACGAGTGACGTAAGTGCGTACGGCCAGACGATCGACCGGCGGCGTCTCGATGACCGATAAATCGCGCATCCCCATCATACTCATGTGTAGGGTGCGGGGGATCGGTGTGGCGGTGAGGGTGATGACATCCACCTCGGCGCGCATCTTTTTCAGGCGCTCTTTGTGGCTGACCCCGAAACGCTGCTCCTCGTCGATGACCACCAGACCCAGGTTCTTAAAGTGGACATCCCGCTGCAACAGCCGGTGCGTGCCAATCAAGATATCGACCTGGCCTTTGGCGGTGCGCTCAAGCGTCTGTTTTACTTCGGCGGCGCTGCGAAAGCGGGAGACCATGTCGACCTCAACCGGGTAGCCCTTGAAACGCTCGCGGAAGGTTTCCCAGTGCTGACGGGCCAGCACCGTGGTCGGCACCAGCACCGCCACCTGGCGGCCATCCAGAGCAGCCCGAAAAGCGGCCCTAATCGCCACCTCGGTCTTGCCGTAGCCGACGTCGCCACAGACCAGCCTGTCGACCGGGCGTTCCGACTGCATATCGACCAGTACCTCCTGGATGGCGCGCAACTGGTCAGGGGTCTCCTCGTAGGGGAAGGAGGCTTCGAACTCGCGAAACATCCGGTCCGGTGGGCTGTAACGAAAGCCCTTGCTCATCTCCCTGCGGGCGTAAATCTTGAGCAGGTCGCGGGCCAGTTCTTCGACCGCGGCGCGCGCCTTGAGTTTGGCCTTTTCCCAGGCACCTCCGCCCATCTTGTCGAGGCGCGGGGCCTGCCCCTCACCACCAACGTATTTTTGCACCTTCTCGATGCGTTCTACCGGCAGGTACAGTTTATCGCCGCCGGCATACTCGAGATGCAGAAAATCCCCCTCGGTCGGGCCCATGCTCAAATGTTGCAGTCCGTGATAGAGGCCGATTCCGTGATCGGTGTGGACGACGAAATCCCCCTCCTTGAGCTCGGCCAGAGAAGAGAGAAGGGCACGCATATCCTTGCGTGGACGGCGTCGCACCCGTTGACCGAAAATCTCTTCTTCGGTAACTACCACCGTGCGTTCGTCAGGCAGGCGAAAGCCATCGGGCAGCTCGCCCAGGGCTACGACCAGCTCTTTACTCCGCAAGGTTTTCAGCGAGGCGCCCGGATCAAAAACCGGCCGTACCCCCTCGGGTTCCAGCAGATCGAGCAGACGCTCGGCCTGCCCCTGCTGATGACAGACCAACAGGGTCCGCCAACCGTCGTCCTGCCACTGGCGAAGCTGTCCGGCGAATCCGGCCAGACCGGCGCCGTCTTCGCGCAAACGAGTACGGATATCCGCGTTGCCCAGGACGTTGACCCGGTAGCGCTGACGGTCTTCCTGCAGGCGAAAAACCTCAAGGGACGAAAAATCCTGGGTGCGTCGCAGCGACAGCTCCCGCTCCATCTCGGCCGGGGTTAGATACATGCTGGCCGCTTCGACGTACGGTTCGTCGCGGCGCGCCATGCGCGCCTCGCCCTCAATGACTTCAGCGATAAACTGATCACAGGCCTGTTCCACCGCCGGAGGGTCGAGGACGATCCAGCGCCCCTTAGGCGCATAGTCAAAGAGAGAGTCCAGCCGACCATAGGTCAAGGGCAGCAGAAATTGACGGCCAGGGGCCAAAAGGCCCTCGCGCGCCTCTTCGAGGACCGTTTCACGGGGAGTGCGGGAGAGTTCTAGGGCGTCGCAGCGTTCTTTGAGATTGCGAGAAAAGGTCTGCAGGGCATCCCCGGACAACACCATTTCCCGAGCCGGCAACAGCTGCAATTGCGCCAGCCCCTCCCCTGTGGATCGCTGGCTGGCTGCCTCGAAGGGACGCAGTCGATCGAGAGTGTCGCCAAAAAATTCGAGACGCACCGGCTCGCCCAGGGAAGGCGGAAAGATATCGATAATATCGCCGCGCACCGAAAAGGTCCCGCGATCTTCCACCAGGGGAACGGGATTGTAACCGAGACGAAGCAAGAGGTCGGTAAGTTTGGCCCGGGGATAGTCGCCACCAGCTTGCAAGGTCTCGCACAGCCCCGCCAGCACATCACGGGGAATAACGCGCTGCAACAAGGCCCGCGCCGTCACCACCACAGCCCGAGCGCGCCCCTGATGCAAGGCGGCCAAGGCCGCGATACGGGAAGCTTCGACCTCGGGATGGGGACTTAAGGGTTCATAGGGGCGGATTTCCCAGTGCGGCAGAACCAAGACCTCGTCCGGACGACCGTGGTAAAAGGCAAGGGCGGCGGCAAACCGTTCGGCTTCCCGGCTATCGGCGGCCACCACCAGAAAAGGTTCCGGCACCGCAGTCAGTTCGGACGCCAACAGGTAGGCACCGCTGGAGCCGATCAGGCCAAGCACCTCAGTGCGAGTTTGCCCGGCAGCGATCCCTTCAACTACCGAGCGAATGGTAGCATGAGTAATTTCCGGCTGTTGGGTCTGCTGCTCCATGGGGTCTGGAAAACATCCTACGAAAACGGGGCGTGCTGAACACGCCCCGCAGTTAATACAAAATAGCCAGCTACCGGTCAGTCCCGAGGAACGGCCAGCATACGATCGAGGGTGATCTTTGCCTTCTCGCGGACATCAGACGGCACATTAACCTGCGGACTCATGGTCTGCAGACAGCGCAGCACATCGTCAAGCGAGGTCAGCTTCATATTAGGACAGATCAGGCGAGGGGAGGGCATGATGAATTCCTTGCCGGGGTTCTCCTGACGCAGTCGATAGAGGATGCCCGCCTCTGTGCCAACGATAAGGGTTTTCGCCTGGCTCTTCCGGGCGTAGTCGTACATGCCACTGGTAGAGCAGATATGGTGAGCCAACGCGAGAATTTCAGGGGGGCATTCCGGATGCGCCATAAACAGGGCTTCTGGGTGCTCGGCCAGAGCCCGTTTGACCTCAGCGACCTGCAATCGATCATGGGTCGGGCAGTAGCCTTCCCACAAATGACATTTCTTGGCGGTGTGAGCGGCGATGTAACGCCCGAGGTTTCGATCGGGAACCAGAATCACCTCATCAGCGTCCAGAGAATTGACCACTTTCACCGCATTGGCGCTGGTGCAGCAAATATCGCTCTCGGCCTTAACGGCCGCGGTAGAATTAACATAGGTGACGACCGGCACGCCGGGAAGGCGAGCCTTCATCTCCCGCAGCCCCTCGACTGTCACCATGTCGGCCATCGGACAACCGGCATCGGGACGGGGGAGCAACACGATCTTCTCCGGGGACAGAATCGCGGCGCTTTCGGCCATGAAGTGTACACCGCAAAAAACTATCACCTGATTGTCGGTGGCAGCCGCCTCTATCGACAAGGCAAGAGAATCGCCGGTCACATCTGCGATGGCCTGAATTTCATCGCGCTGGTAGTTGTGCGCCAGCAACAAAGCGTTACGCTCTTTGGCCAGTCGACGAATCTCCTGGATCATTTCTTCTTGAGTCATTTCCACCTTCCACGCCGCCTGCACGGCCGCTTTTTAGTCGTTGTATACTAGTTTAAAAGCCCTGATATGTCAAACCCTTATCGCCCCCCTTTGATCTTGACAGAAGAGGGGAATAAGAGATACTCTCAGCACATTTCAAATATTCTATCCATTTATCCTAGCGAGGTAACACCTATGTTCGGTATCGGCATGCCCGAACTGCTTCTCATCCTGGCCGTCGCCCTGATCGTTATAGGCCCGAAAAAACTACCCGATCTGGCCAAGGCCCTTGGGCGTGGTCTGTCCGAATTCAAGCGAGCCACCGATGACCTGAAAAACACCCTGAATGAAGAGACCCGCACCAACGAAACCCGCGACCGGTTGATCAACGAGGGTAAAATTTCGCCCGCGAAAACTGAAACGCCCTCCAACCCCTACGTAGATGGGACCTCTGGAGAGAACCAAACGCCGATAGAAAAAAAGGGCGAGGCTGACGAAACCCAACCGCCGAAGGACACTTCCCATGGCGGATGATCAACTCCCATTCACCAGCCACCTCGAAGAACTGCGAAAGCGCTTGATGATTGCTGCCGGTGCCTGGCTGCTGGCCTTTCTCGGCTGCTACAGTTTCGCCGAAAAACTCTTCCAGTACATCTCCGAACCGGTGAATTCAGCGCTCCCGGAAGGCAGCTCACTGGTCTTCATCAACGCCACCGAACCATTTTTCACCTATATCAAGGTGGCTGCGGTCGCTGGTCTGCTGGTATCCCTGCCGGTCATTCTCTGGCAATTATGGGCTTTTATCGCCCCAGGGCTATATAAACACGAAAAACGTTTTGCCTTCCCCTTCGTGTTGGTCAGCTGCCTCTGTTTCGCCGCCGGCACCTACTTTGGCTTCATTTATGTCTTTCCGACGATTTTCACCTTTCTGATCTCGTTCGGCACCAGCACCGGTGAAATCAGCGCCATGCTCTCAATGGGAGCCTACCTGACCCTGTCAACCCGGCTGCTGCTGGCCTTCGGCCTGGTCTTCGAACTGCCGGTGGTGATATTTTTTCTCGCCCGCATGGGTGTGGTCGACCACAAATGGCTGAGAAAAAATCGCAAATTTGCAATCCTCGTCGCTTTCATCATGGGCGCCATCCTGACCCCGCCAGATGTCTTTTCCCAGGCCGCCATCGCAGGCCCCTTCATCATTCTATACGAAGTCGGCATCATCGTCGCCCGGCTGTTCGGCAAGAAGAAGCCGGAATCTGAAGAAGGGGAGAAGGAAGAACCAACGGAAACGATTAAGTAAGACTTTTTAACGCGTCTCCCAAAAGTCCGCCGCCGAATTTCGACGGCGGACTTTTTTTATACTGGCCACCAGCGATCCGGAATCCGTTCTCGCCAGCCTAGCCTCCCCAGCACACCGGCAAAAACCTCATCCAACGGTGCACAGACCCTGATCCGCTCACCCGTCAACGGATGAGGAAACTCCACCTCCACCGCGGCCAGCAGCAAGCGCGAAGAGTCAAACTTCTCGCGGAAAAACCGGTTGTGCCGCCCCTCGCCATGGGTCGTGTCGCCAATGATCGGGTGGAACAGGTGTTTGAAATGCCGGCGCAGCTGATGCTTGCGTCCGGTGCCGGGATGGGCCTCGACCAGGCTGTAACGACTGCTGGTGTAACGACCGACGGGGCAGGGGAGTTCGACCTCGGCCAAACGCCTAAACTCGGTGACCGCCGGCTGGGCCTCCTTTTCCGTTCGGGCCCGGCAGTCGCTGATACGATCCGGTTCCTCAACCAGCGGATAGTCGATGAGTCCCTGCGCGGGAGCGATGCCCCGCACTACGGCTAAATAGGTCTTTTTGACCATGCCGCTGGCAAAGGCTGTGGACAAGGCCCGCGCCGCCTCGGGATTTAGGGCCAAAAGCAGCACCCCGGATGTCGGCCGATCAAGGCGATGCACCGGGTAAACCCACTGACCGAGCTGGTCGCGCACCAACTGCAGGGCAAAACGGGTTTCCCGCCGGTCGATCTCACTGCGGTGAACCAGCAGGCCACTTGGCTTGTGAACCGCCACCAGATCGTCATCGAGATAGAGAATATCCAGTGTTTCCTGAGCAACTGCCTGCTCTTCCTGTGTCATCCATCACCTGCCTTAGGGGGAATGTTGCATACCGGCGACCGGCGGAGTATAGTGCGGCCATGACAGCGGCTCTCAAACTCAATCATTTGCACAAAAGCTACGGTGGCCCCGCCGTGGTCGACGATCTATGCCTGACCATCGAACCAGGTGAGATCTTCGGCCTGCTCGGCCCCAATGGCGCAGGCAAGAGCACGACCATCAATATGGTAGCTGGAGTCTCCCGTATCGACCGGGGGACTATCGAGGTTTTCGGCCATGACAACCGCCGGGACTATCAAATCACCCGGCGGTTAACCGGAGTAATGCATCAGGAGATCGTCACCGACAACTTCTTCACCATTGACCGGGCCTTGAAAATCCATGCAGGCTACTACGGCGTCGCCGATGACCGCCGCTGGCGGGAAACCCTGGTCAACCGGCTCGATCTCGGCCCGCACCTGCACAAACCGATGAACAAGCTTTCCGGCGGGCTCAAGCGTCGTTTCATGGTCGCCAAGGCGATGATCCACAAGCCGCGCCTGCTGATTCTCGATGAGCCGACCGCCGGCGTCGACGTTGAACTGCGTCGCAGCTTATGGAATTTCGTTCGCGAGATCAACCATGCCGGGACGACCGTCCTGCTGACGACCCACTATCTCGAAGAAGCCGAACAGATGTGCAACCGTATCGCCATCATGGGGCAGGGGCGCTTGATCGCCCTGGAAACCACTTCAAAGCTCCTCGCACAGATCGCAAGCCGCCAATGGCGTCTGCGTCTGACCGTCCCGCTGGTCGATGCACCCAAAAATTTGAACGACCTGAATGCGAAACTAGAAGAGGGGGGGGCGGTACTCTGCCTGACCCTGACCGATCGGCACCAACCCGCGGAACTTTTGACTCGGCTGCAACAACTCGGCATCGGCTTTACCGACCTGACAACCCACAAGGCTGGCCTGGAGGAGGTTTTCATCGAATTGACCGGAATGAACCGTAGAGAGGAAACCCGTCATGCTGCAACCTCCCGCTAACCCGGATTTCATTTGCCGTTGGCTGCCTTTTTATACCCTGTTCAAAAAAGAAGTGCTAAGGTTTCTGCGAGTCTCTATCCAGACCTTGCTGACCCCCATCATCACCGCAACCCTCTACCTGTTCGTTTTCGGTGCCACCCTCGGTGACCGGATCTCGGTGCTGGAAGATTTCAGTTACGCCCAGTTCGTCATCCCCGGTCTGATTCTCATGGGGGTGATTTCCAATTCCTTCGCCAACACCTCGTCATCCCTCTTTATGTCCCGCTACCTGGGCAACCTTGTCGACCTGCTGGTCACACCCATCAGTCCACCGCAATTCATCCTCGCCTACACCCTGGCGGCGATGCTGCGGGGACTCTTAGTCGGCCTGACTGTCACCCTGATTTCGAGCGGATTCGCCACGCTGCCCTTTTCCGACCCGTTGCTGGCTATGCTCATGGCCGTTCTGGCAAGCTTCCTGTTCGCCCAGTTCGGCCTGATCGCGGCAATCTACGCCAATTCTTTCGACGCCCTGTCGATGTACAACAACTTCGTTATCTTGCCCCTCATTTACCTGGGCGGGGTCTTTTACCCCATCGCCATCCTCCCGCCCTTCTGGGCCCGCCTTTCTCACGGCAACCCGCTCTTCTACCTTATCGATGGCTTTCGTCACGCGCTGCTCGGAGTCGGCGAAATACCTCTACCCCTCTCTCTGGGAATCGCCACAGCACTGTCGCTGAGCCTCTTCTGCTGGGCTTATCTGTTGATCAGTCGGGGCTACAAATTGATGAGTTAACAGAAAACTTTTTTGAAAACTAACCAGAAAAGAGCTGGATGAAAAGTTCAAACAGGCGGCGGTCAAGATCCGAGGTGAACTGTTTATACATGATCTTAAACGCATCGAAGGTCGAATGGCGGTTGTGGTATGGACGGTTCGCCGTGAGGGCTTCGTAAACGTCAGCCAGGCGGCAAATCCGGGCATAGGGGTGGATGTCCATCCCCTTGAGCCCCAACGGGTAGCCCATGCCGTCGTCCCGCTCATGATGCTGACCTGTGATAATCTTGGCTTCCTCGGTGAGCAATCCGCATTCAGCAAGCATGATCCGGCCATCATCCGGGTGCCGGTTGACGATTTGTCGCTCTTCCAGGGTCAAAGCCCCAGGCTTATTAAGAATTTCAAGGGGAATCCGGCATTTGCCCAGGTCGTGAAGAAAAAACCCGGGACCCAGGCTTTCCATCTTTTTCATTGACCCGGCACCGAAAAAGATTTTGGCCAAGGCGACCCCGTAAATCCCTACGTTGGTGCAATGAGTGTAGGTGGAATGATCATAAGCGGTCAGACGAATCAAGTGCTTGGTTGCGCTGTCATCGTTCATGATCAGACTGATGGTGGGGAGTATCGCTTCCTGTGCTTTGCGGACGAAAGGAGCACGAGGCTCTTCGAAAGTCCAACGCAGAATTTCCTGACAGGAGGCATGAACCGCCTCGGCCTTTTTCTTCGAAGTCGTGTTCGGATCCCGTACTACCTCAAGCAAGGTATTTTTTAGAAAATCGAAATAAACCGGACTGTCTTCATCCCGGATATACAGATAATACAGGTCGTTCGCCATCAACCGATCGCGAATCTGCCGATCAATCGCCAAGTTTTTCTGGGCAAAGAGCACAAAACCACCCTGCCGTGTTTTTCGATACAGGTCACAGGGAGTAAAATGCTCCGGATCGATACAACGCAGGTCAATGGGAAACCAGCCTCCCTCTGGAGAAGGCGGCAACTCTATCTTTTTCTGCGCTTTTTGTACCTGCTTCGTCGCCTGCATTTTCGTGCAAAGTCCTTATGGATCCTGAAAACCACAATCTAGCTCGTTCCCATGCCTTATCTGCTAACAATACCGCAGCTTTCCGCCTAAAATCCACCTGTTCATGATCTCCGCTTCCTTTTTCATAAAAAAACGGCATCCGCAACCAAGCGAATGCCAAATTTTTGTCGCCTTCCGTGTATTGCGATCAGGAACTCAAATATCACCAACATGATGAAGAATCGAAGTTTCTCCATCGCGACCCTCCTTCTGTGCCATACTCTGAATCAACAACTGGCCGCCATAAGCCGCGGTCTTGGTCACCAGGCTCTCAGCCTGCGCTCCCTGGCGATTCTTGAAGGCTTCAATAATTTTTCGGTGTTCCTGCACCGAGATTTCCATGCGCCCTGGCAGCGACAACGAAGCCATTCTCAGCCGGTTGAATTTCAGAAGCAGTTGGCTGATCAATTCGAGAAGTTTATCGTTGCCAGCCGATCGAATGAAGCATTCGTGAAAATCGTTATGAACCCGGAAAAAAGTCTTCACGTCTCCTTCCCGAGCCAACTTTTCGAGGCGCTCATTAATTCCCTCAAGTCGATCTATCTCTTTATCGGTCATTTTTTCAGCCGCCATCCGTGCCGCATACCCTTCAAGGACACTCTTGATCGCGTAAAACTCTTCGACATCACGCTCCGAAAGAGAGGCGACAACCGCGCCCTTGCGGGGAATTACCGTCAGATAACCTTCAGACTCAAGCTGCCTGAACGCCTCGCGAATAGGGGTTCGACTGATACCGAACCGCTCTGCCAACTCGGGTTCCGCCACTTTTTCACCAGGCTTCAGAGAGCCTTTAAGGATCGCGTCACGGATGGTCTCGAGAATTTTTTCGCGCAAGGTAAGATGAGTGGCCACTAGTTTTTTTTTCACCACAATCCTCCAACAGCATTGGTTAACAATTTCATATCAAGGGAATAAATTGTATACAGTATACATAGCATGTCAAGTCTTTTCCCAAAACACTATTTTGCAACCCGTTATATCTCCTTGCCTTTTATCCAACCTACCGATATTATCGCGTTAATCTCTTATCATGGTATTTTATGGATTCAGTTCGCCACCTCAAGTTTTCCATGTTCACCCTCTTTGCCGTCATCGGCTTCGGTACCCTGGGTTACTACCTGCTTGAAAACTGGAGCCTCTTTGACTCCCTGTACATGACTGTCATCACCCTGGCGACGGTCGGTTTTAAAGAGGTCCACGAACTATCGGATGAGGGACGTGCCTTCACCCTGTTGCTGATCATTTTCGGCGCTGGTATCATCGCCTATGCGATCGGCAGCCTGATCCGTTTTACTGTCGAAGGGGAATTACGCACGATTCTCGGGAGAAAAAAATTGGAAAAACGAATCAGTAAACTTCGGGGGCATTACATTATTTGCGGCTACGGGAGAATCGGTAACCATATCTGCAACGAACTCAAGACACGGCCCTCGATTGCCTTCGTCGTGGTGGAGAAAGATAAAGAAAACTGTGAAAAGTTGGCTTCCGAAGGCGTGCTTTTTGTTCAGGGTGATGCCACTGACGATGAAACCCTTCTTTCCGCAGGCATCCGCCAAGCCAAAGGGCTGATCACCGTGGTCACCTCGGACACCGAGAACGTCTACATTACCCTGACCGCGCGCGGCTTAAATCCTGACCTGTTTATTCTGGCGAGAGCCGGAGATCCCGGCTCTGAAAAAAAACTTCGTCGGGCCGGAGCAACCAAGGTCATTTCCCCCTACACCATAGGTGCCACCCGAATGGCCCACGCCATTCTGCGTCCTTCCGTTGTTGATTTCATCGAAATAGCCACTGCTGGCCATAACCTCGAACTTCAACTGGAAGAGATTCTGGTGGCACCTAATTCGCGATTGGTCAACACCAACCTGATCGAATCCGGTATTCGACGGGACTGGAATATTATTATTATCGGGATCAAGAAAAGCGATGGCAACATGCTCTTCAATCCAGCCCCCAAGGTGGCCATCGAAGCCGGTGACACCCTCATCACGCTCGGTGAACAACCCGCCATTCAGCACCTCGAAAAGATAGCCTCAGGAGTTCCGAACTGTGCCTGACAGACTGCACGTTCACCTGCCATTCCGCGATCTCGAACGGTTTCTACCTTTTATCCTGGAACACCGGTTGCAACCCGAAGTAGCCTTTGTCGCCACCGATTTTTCACCGTCCATGGCCGCCTCGCTGCAGCAACTTGCCGCCTCCCTGAACCATGCCGGACTCTCCGCAACCGTACACGCCCCTTTCATGGACCTCAATCCCGGGGCGGTCGATCCCTTGGTAAGCCAAGCCACCCTTTTTCGCTGCCAGCAGACCCTTGACGCCGCAGCCATCCTAGGCGCCAAACTCGTCGTCTTTCACCCGGGCTACGATCGTTGGCGCTACAGCGGAAATAGCGGCCTATGGATCGACCAGTCGAAAAACTTCTGGCCCCGATTGTTAAAATGTGCGGAACAGCTAAAAATTCGCCTGGCCCTGGAAAATATTTTCGAAGAAAATCCGGAGACCCTCATTACTTTGGTGAATGAAATCGATTCCGACTGGCTCGGACATTGTTTCGATACCGGACATTGGAATCTGTTCGGGCAGGTATCCCTGACCGATTGGCTTTCGGCATTAGGGTCACGTCTTTTTCACCTGCATCTGCATGACAATTTTGGCGACCGTGATGCCCATCTCCCGATTGGTGAGGGAAAAATTGACTTTCCTCTACTATTCGACTGGCTCGCTCGCCACCATATCAATGCCACCATGACCTTGGAAGCACACAGTCAAGACCACCTGCTGCGTTCTCGATCCGCCGCCCTGGCCTTGATTTCCGCTGTTGGAAAAGGCCTCCCTTGACCTTTTTGCTTCCCCATGTTAAAGACTGGTCATACCAATTAGGACATGGAGTAATGGCGTGACCATTTTATTCAAACCAATAAAACCTAAAAAAATCTCTGAGGAAATCGTAGAACAGATTAAGGCGTTGATCTCCAAGGGTCAGCTTAAACCGGGGGAGCGGGTCCCTTCCGAACGGGATCTGGCTGCAATGCTCGGGGTAAGTAGACCTTCGGTACGAGAAGCGATCATGGTGCTCGATGCCATGGGTCTGGTTGAGTCACGACAGGGTGGGGGGACCTACGTCCGCTCTCTTACGGAACAGTCCATGACCGACCCGCTCACCGGCATGGTCACCAACAACCCGCAGCTCCTGTATGATCTTTCTGAGGTCCGCATCGGTCTTGAAAGCTGGTCAGCCCACCTGGCCGCTCAAAATGCCACAGACCAAGATCTGGCAGAACTGGAGAAAATTCTTGAAAGAATGCGGCGACTGGCACCCTCGGGCGGTTGGCCAGCTGAGATAGATACGCAATTTCATTACGCCATCACCAACGCCAGCCATAACACCATCCAAATACACGTTTTGAACACCATCCATTCACTTTTCAAGGCCACCATCGAGGTTGCCCTCTTTGAATTTTACCGTCGCGAAGGCTATACTCAATTGCTGTTGGAACAACATGAGGCGATCTTCAGTGCCATCTCGGCCCACAATCCTGAGCTGGCCCAACAAAAAATGATTGAACATCTGTCCATTGTAAAACAGAAGATGTCTGAATTTCTGTTTAAAACAAGCAACGCTTGAACCCGCCATTAATATAAACAAAAAGGGCGTCCCGCAGGGGGCGCCCTTTTTGTTTATTATGCCGTTATTTTAGTTTAGCTCAACGCGCCTTGCGTCCAGCCACCTGAATACGGATAAGAGCTCGGGACAAGGCCGCCTGCATAACCAGGAAGTCTTTATCCTCGGGAGACAGTGTTTTGAGAGCTTCTTCGGCTCGGCCGAGAGCAGCCTTAGCACGCTCCAGATCGATATCATCTGCCGGCTCGGCCGTTTCTACCAGAACGGTAACCTTGTCGTCTTCGACTTCAACGTAACCCCAGTTGACCGCCACGTGAAAAACTTCTCCACCGTTTCGGTAGGAAAGTTCGCCAATTTCAAGAGTGGTCAGAAGGGGGGTATGCCCTGGAAGGATGCCGAACTCGCCGAGGGCGCCTGGAGCGGTAACCTCGTCAACCTCTACAGCAAGAGCCTTCTTGTAGGGGGTGACCATTTCGAGTTTGAGCTTTTCTGCCATTACAATCGTCCTTTACCGGCTAAAAGGGGCCACCGCTGTGACCCCTTTATTGCATGTCGCTACTAGGCCGCCAGTTTCTTGGCCTTCTCAAGCGCCTCTTCAATGGTACCAACCAAGTAGAAGGCCTGCTCGGGAATGTCGTCGTGCTTACCTTGGAGGATTTCCTGGAAGCCTTTAATGGTGTCCTTGAGCTCAACGTACTTGCCAGGGGAACCAGTGAAGACCTCGGCCACATGGAAGGGCTGGGAGAGGAAACGCTGTATCTTACGGGCACGGGCAACAACCTGCTTGTCCTCTTCAGAGAGCTCGTCCATACCGAGGATGGCGATGATGTCCTGAAGGTCTTTGTAACGCTGCAGAACAAACTGAACATCACGAGCAAGCTTGTAATGTTCCTCGCCAACAACCTGAGGATCGAGAATCCGGCTGGTGGAGTCGAGGGGGTCAACAGCGGGGTAGATCCCGAGCTCGGCGATCTGACGCGAAAGAACCGTGGTCGCGTCCAAGTGAGCAAAGGCAGTCGCCGGAGCCGGGTCGGTCAGGTCGTCGGCAGGAACGTAAATAGCCTGAACCGAGGTGATCGAACCCTTGTTGGTGGTCGTGATGCGCTCCTGCAGCTCGCCCATCTCGGTAGCCAGGGTCGGCTGGTAACCAACGGCCGAAGGAATACGACCGAGCAGTGCCGAAACCTCAGAACCTGCCTGGGTAAAGCGGAAGATGTTGTCAACGAACAAGAGAACGTCCTGACCTTCTTCGTCACGGAAATACTCAGCGACCGTCAAAGCGGAGAGGGCAACACGGGCACGGGCTCCAGGGGGCTCGTTCATCTGGCCATAGACCAGCGTGGCCTTATCGAGAACGCCAGATTCCTTCATCTCTTCCCAGAGGTCGTTACCCTCACGGGTACGCTCACCAACCCCGGCGAAGACCGAAAAACCACCGTGCTGCTTGGCAATATTGTGGATCAGTTCCATAATCAGAACGGTCTTGCCAACCCCGGCGCCACCGAACAGACCGATCTTGCCACCACGGGCATAAGGGGCGAGAAGGTCAACGACCTTAATACCCGTTTCGAAGGCCTCAACCTTGGTCGACTGATTGGTAAAGTCAGGGGTAGGGCGATGAATTTCCCATTCTTTATCGGTGTTAACCGGTCCGGCTTCGTCAACGGGCTGACCGATGACATTGAGAATACGACCGAGGGTACCACGACCAACCGGCATAACGATCTGCTTGCCGGTGTCAAGAACCTCCTGGCCACGAACCAGGCCATCGGTAGAGTCCATGGCGATAGCGCGGACGGTGTTTTCACCGAGGTGCTGAGCCACTTCGACAACCAGATTCCACTCCTCTTTACCAAGAGAGGGGCTGGTGATCTTAAGAGCATGGTAAATCTCGGGGAGTTTACCGGCCTCGAACTCAACGTCGATGACAGGGCCGATAACCTGAGTGATTTTTCCTTTATTCATGATGAACCGTTCCTCCTTTATCCCACCCGCTACAGGTGTGAATCATCGTTCGTTTCTTTATTTAATAGATTCGGCGCCGGAAATGATTTCCATCAACTCATTGGTAATGGCGGCTTGGCGTGCACGGTTGTACTGAAGCGTCAGCTTGCCGATCATCTCAGCCGCGTTCTTGCTTGCACTGTCCATAGCGCTCATACGAGCCCCATGTTCGGACGCCACAGACTCCAGCAACCCGCGGAAGATCTGAACCTCGACATGCTTGGGCAACAACTGGGCAAGCACCTCTGTGCGTCCGGGCTCATAGATGTATTGAGCAACGTGAACCCCCTCTTCAACCTCTTTGGGGACAATCGGCAAGAGCTGATTGATGGTCACTTCCTGGGATATAGCACTCCGGAAGGCGTTATAGACGAGGTAAACGGCTGAATAATTTTCGGCCGCATACAAATCAACGACCTCCTGCCCCAGAAGTGCAGCGGTGGAGTAAGAGATATTACCGGTGATATTCTGATGCACCTTGACGATGTTTTTGCCAACCCGGTTTTTCAGATATTCGTTACCTTTGCGCCCGATGATCATCAGGTCAATGGACTCATATCCCTCAGGATTTTTTTTAATAAAACGCTCAGCAGCCTTTGAAATGTTGCCGTTGAAGCCCCCGCAAAGACCACGATCGGCAGTCATCAGGACCACCAGAGCGCGCCCCTTCCCCCTGGACTGAAGCAAAGGATGCGCTTCGGCATCCTCACGCGCAGCCAGACTGGATAGAACGTCACCGATCTTGTCAGCATAGGGGCGGGCGGCAACCACCGCCTCTTGGGCGCGGCGCAATTTGGCGGCCGAAACCATTTTCATGGCTTTGGTGATCTGCTGGGTATTCTTTACCGAGCCAATCCGCTTTTTTATGTCCTTCAGATTTGCCATCTGTCTTTACCTTCTGCTTGCAGGTTATTCAGCTACAAACTGACCCTTGAACTCTTCGAGAGCCGACTTGAGACGCCCCTCGATATCAGCGTCGATCGCTTTCTTGCTACTGATATCCGAAAGAATCTGGCCATGGCTGCTCTCAAGGAAAGACAGCAGCTCTGCTTCGTAGCGACGAACATCCGTCGCCGGGTATTCATCGACATAGCCATTATTAACGGCATAAATGCCGACAACCTGCTTCTCAACCGGCAGCGGCTGATACTGTCCCTGCTTGAGAATTTCAACCAGGCGAGCGCCGCGGTTGAGCTGACGCTGGGTAGCGGCGTCGAGGTCAGAACCAAACTGGGCGAACGCTGCCATTTCGCGGTATTGAGCCAGGGCCAGACGGAGAGTACCGGCAACCTGCTTCATGGCCTTAACCTGAGCGCTACCACCGACGCGAGAAACCGACAGACCAACGTTGATGGCCGGACGGACACCAGAATAGAAGAGGTCGGTTTCGAGGAAAATCTGACCGTCAGTAATCGAAATAACATTGGTCGGAATGTAGGCCGAAACGTCACCGGCCTGGGTTTCGATGATCGGAAGAGCGGTCAGAGAGCCGCCGCCGAGAGTGTCGTTGAGCTTGGCAGCACGCTCGAGGAGGCGGCTGTGCAGGTAGAAAACGTCACCCGGGTAGGCTTCACGTCCTGGCGGACGGCGCAGCAGCAAGGAAAGCTGCCGGTAAGCGACGGCCTGCTTGGAAAGGTCATCGTAGACGATCAGAGCATGCTTGCCGTTATCGCGGAAATACTCGCCCATGGTGACGCCGGTGTAGGGGGAGATAAAGAGCAGGGGAGCGGGCTCGGATGCGGTCGCGGCCACGACGATGGTGTATTCCATGGCGCCGTGCTGCTTGAGCTTCTCTACAACCTGGGCGACCGTCGAACGTTTCTGGCCGATAGCGACGTAAATGCAGATAACGCCGGTGCCCTTCTGATTGATAATGGCGTCGATTGCGACTGCGGTCTTGCCGGTCTGACGGTCACCGATGATCAGCTCACGCTGGCCACGCCCGATCGGAACCATTGCGTCGATAGCTTTCAGACCGGTCTGCATCGGCTGATTAACCGATTTACGGGCGACGATGCCGGGGGCCTTGATCTCGACTTCGCGGTAGGTATCCGTTACGATATCACCTTTGCCATCGATGGGGATACCGATCCCGTTAACTACGCGGCCAACCAGAGCCTCGCCAACCGGAACCTGCACAATGCGCTCGGTGCGCTTGACGGTGTCGCCTTCCTTGATGTGATGACAATCACCGAGCACTGCGGCACCCACGTTGTCTTCTTCAAGGTTGAGAACCATTCCCATGATGCCGCCAGGAAACTCCAGGAGCTCGCCGGCCATGGCCTTGTCAAGACCGTGAATGCGGGCAATACCGTCACCAACGGAAATGATGGAACCAGTCTCGCTGACTTCAACCTCACGGCCGAAATTTTCAATCTGCTTCTTGATAATCGCGCTGATTTCTTCTGCTTTGATTTCCATTGCCCTTCTCACCCCTTCTTTAATTTATCTTCAATATGTTTCAGCTGAGTTCGGATGCTGCCGTCAAAGACCTTGTCGCCAACATTGGCCTGAAGGCCACCAATCAAGGAAGGATCGACACTAACCGTCAGTTCGATTTTCTTCCCCATCTTTTTTTCAAGCCCGGCCCCAATGGCTTTTTGCTGGGTCTGGTTCAGCTTGGACGCCGAAATAATATGCGCCGGCAGAACCCCGGAAAGCTCATCGGCAAAATCTTTGTACTGCGCTTCAATCTGCGGAAGATATTTGAGACGCCCCTTAGCCAGAAGCAGGCCGAGAAAGCGTTTCATGCCATCGGCCAGGCCCATCGATTCACCCAGTTCGGTCAGGACCGCCGATTTCTTTTCCATGGGGAAAGAGGGGCTTTCCAGGATCAGGCGAAGAAAGTTTTCAGAAGCCAACAGAGACTTGACACCGGCCAGTTCCTGACCGTAAGCCTCCACCATTTTCTGCTCAGAGCCCAGTGTTACCAGGGCCTTGGCATACCTTTTGGTAATTGCGCTGACGCTCAATGTAGTTCTCCCACCTTCTGCATGTATTCATCCACCAATCGACTCTGATCCTGACCAGTGAAATTTTTCTTGAGGATATCCTCGGCGATAGAGATAGCCATGGCGGATGCTTCACGACGCAACAGAGTGCGGGCGCTGGAAATTTCCTGAGCCGCCGACAGCTTGGCTTCATTTTCTATTTTTTGGGCCATCTCATGAGCATTAGCAAGAATCTTTTCCCGCTCAAGCTTGGCTTCACGTTTGATGGATTCATAAATTTCATCGATTTCGGCCGAAGCCTTGGTCAACTTTTCACCGTATTCGGCAAACTTGGCTTCTGCTTTCTGCTGAGAAACCTTGGCCTCCTCAAGGGCTTTCTCGATGCCCTCACGGCGTCCGGCTAATCCTTTGCGGATCGGTTTGGTCACAAAGTAACCGAGAAGTCCGAAAGTCACCACAAAGTTAAAACAGCGATAGAGAAAATCCTTGAGTAAAACACCATTATCAGCATGCGCCCCGGCATGTGCAGCGGTTTCGCCTCCCGAAGCTATCGCCGTTGTTGCGACACCAACCAGAAGAAGGCCGGTGCTAGCCAAGATAAACTTCTTGTTCATAAAAAGACCTCTGACGTTCATTTACAGAGCCCTCCCCAACACACTGGAGGCAATTTGCTTAGCCAGAGCCGTGGACTCTTTTTTCAAAATATTGGCTGCAGCTTCAGCTTCCTTAGCCACATTCCGCTTGATTTCCTGGAGTTGCTCAGAGGCTTTCGCCTGAGCCTGACCCAAAATTTCTGCTTCTTCGCCAGCAGCGGCCTTACGCATTGCAGCGCGCTCCTCATTGCCCTTGACCTTGGCGGCATGCAACTGCTGCTGGTAGCTCTCCATCTTCTCGTTAATTTGAGCTTCGAGCTCTTTTGCCTTGGCGTAAGAACCGTCAATGGTTTCCCGGCGACGATTAAGGACATCGCGCAGGGGACGGTAAAGGAGGAAATTCAGTACCGCCATCAACACAAAAAAGTTGACGAACTGAAGCCAAATGGTCCAATCGACATTAATCACTAGACACCTCTTGAATTAACTGGCTGTCAGACTTTGGGGATTGCAGGACCCATTGCCTACTCGTATACAATCAATCGGGAAGATTAAAAAAAACAGTTTGCTATTGAGCAAAACAGGGCATTGCTATCACAAAAGCCCCGGTAATGTCAAGGAGCTTTATCTAGACAGGGCAAAAAAGTGGCCATTTTTTGCCCAAAATGGCGAAACCGGGACAACTCTAATGCATCCACATACGTGTCACATAACAAGGCAAAAAGCCGTCCGCAGTATCTGGTTTTTTGTCGGAGAAAATAAGAAAGGTCAATGACCTATAAGAAAAACCGCAACACCAGCGTATGGTTCTTTTTATAGTGCCATTAAATCAATCCATCTCAGATTGTTTTTTTCCGTTTTGTCCCATAGCCAAGGTACCGTTCAAGATCACACCTTCTTCAACGATCAGCACCGGTGCCTCAACACTCCCTTCCATTTGGGCCGGGGCGCGTAGTTCAACCTTGTTGGTCGCTTTGACATTCCCCTTGAAACGGCCACTCACGATGAGCGTGCCAACAGTCACCTCGGCCTGAATATCCGCGGTCTGGCCAATGATAAGAGTATCCTTGGAGAGAATTTCTCCGCGAAAGACGCCATCGATCCGAACAATTTCATCAAACAGCAATTTCCCTTCAAACTGGCTACCCGGGCCAAGAAAGGCTTTAATATCACTTTTTTCTACGGGAGTTTCCTTGCGCATGAGTTGCTTATCCTTCCGTTTGATCATTCTCAGTCAATCCCTTCAAGAAACCCCCAACTGCTCCAGTAACCGTTCCAGTTCAGCTGCGGAAAAATACGATATTTCAATCTTCCCCCCTTTACCCTTAGGCGCGATCCTGACTTGAGTGCCTAAGGCTTTTTTGAGCTCTCCTTCGAGAAACTGAATCTGGGGATCGGCTTCACTTTTTTGCTTGGTTTTATGAGACAGGCCAAAACTTTTAATTTTTTTTACAAGGGCTTCGGTTTCGCGAACCGAATAGCGTTTCTGTACAACCTGGTCACGGGCCTCCAGCAGGTCTTCATCATTGTCCAGTGCCAACAGGGCCCTGGCATGTCCCATACTCAGGCGTGCCAACATAACATCATCGCGCACCGACTCGGGTAATCGCAGAAGCCGCAGAGAATTGGCTACGGTCGAGCGATTCTTGCCGACCCTTTTAGCCATCTCATCCTGGGAAAAATCAAAATTTTCCATCAAGTTGCGATAAGCCTCGGCCTCCTCAATCGGATTAAGATCCTCGCGCTGAATATTTTCGATAAGGGCCATCTCAAGGGCCCAATCCTCGGAAACATCCTGAATAACAACCGGAACCTCATGTAAACCAGCCTTCTGCGAAGCCCGCCAACGCCGCTCTCCGGCAATAATCTGATAATGATCCCCAACCTGCCTCACGATCAAGGGCTGGATAACCCCCTTCTCCTTGATCGAAGCCACAAGTTCGGCCATCTTATCGTCATTAAAAGTTTTTCGGGGCTGATTGCTGTGGGGACGTATTTCTTCAATGGGGCAGAGGAAATACTTTCGACCGCCTTCATGGTTGGCCGAATTCAATAAAGCTCCAATGCCCATGCCAAGGGCGGGTCTTTTTGCCATATTAATGTCCTGCTTCAATGATTTCTTTGGCCAGTTCCAGATAAGCCACTGCGCCGCGGGAGGATATGTCATAAAGAAGAACCGGCAACCCATGACTCGGTGCTTCCGAAAGCCTTACATTGCGGGGTATTACCGAAGAAAAAACCTGGTCGCCAAAATGCGCGCGAATCTCATCGCTGACCTGATGTGACAGGTTATTTCGACCATCAAACATGGTCATCAAAATGCCCAGAATCCGTAATGAGGGATTGAGTTGCTTCTGGATTAAACGAATGGTCTGCATCAGATGACTGAGACCTTCCATAGCGTAAAATTCACATTGAACCGGGATTAAAACAGAATTGGCTGCTGTCAGAGCATTGATCGTCAAGAGGCCGAGGGACGGAGGACAATCAATAATGATATAGTCATATTCGTCACGAATTTCATTGAGCAGGTTCTGCAACTTGCACTCTCGAGCAAAGGCGCTCACCAGTTCAATTTCGGCACCGATCAGATCGGTATTGGAAGGGAGTATATCAAGATGATCAAGATGGGAACGAACCCTGGCTTCCTGGATAGAAACATCGCCGAGCAGGGCATTATAAATAGTCAACACCTGTTTACGCTTATCGAGCCCAAAGCCACTGCAGGCATTGGCCTGAGGGTCCATATCGACAAGCAGGGTGCGTTTTTCCGCCGCTGCTAACGATGCAGCCAGATTAACGGATGTGGTGGTCTTGCCAACCCCGCCTTTCTGATTGACGACAGCAACTATCTCGGCCATAAAACCTGATCTCCTTGAACCTAGCTTCGGGTCGGCAAGAATAACATAACCCCCTTATTCCTCAAAGAAAAAAAGGGTATACTCGAAAACCCAAGGAGTAAGCCAAAGATCTAAAGGAAAAATAAACGAGCAGATACTATATGTAGTATGTCCTCAAAACAGGATCGCTATAACACACCCACTTCGTTGGTTCTCTTGAGGGTCATCAATAAACGATCTGCCCCCGAATATGGTAGCCGGTTTTTCACTATCCCGACACAAGAGACCCCCAGTCTGGAGAAAAGTTCCGTGCTTTGCGCCAATTCTTTTTCCCCCTCCGGACCTTTCATCGCGATAAGTCTGCCTCCTGCAGACAAACAGGGCAAAGTTAAACTAACAAAATCACTAAGAGAAGAAAACGCCCTCGAGACGACCACATCAAACCCATCGCCAAAAGCCTCCCACCGAGGTAAATCCTCAATGCGGATATGCAATGGAATGCAACAGGACAAACCCAGTTGCCGCACTACATGCCTCTGGAAATTAATTTTTTTAGCGACGGCATCCACCGATACAAGATCCAGCCCTTCCAAAACAATTTTCAAGGGGAGACCAGGAAAGCCACCGCCTGATCCAACGTCAAGGGTTCGTTCATCTCCAGAAAAAAATGGCATCAAGGTCAATGAGTCAACGATGTGCTTTTCAACAACCTCTTCGATGCGTGTAATCGCCGTCAGATTGACCCGCTGATTCCAGCGCAACAGTTCTTCAGAAAACCACCGTAGCCGCTCACTAGCAGTTTTATCGACAGCCAAACCAAGGGCCGTCAACTGCGTTTCCAACAATTGCTCAAAGGCTGAACTATCCACGGCGAAGCAACACACTCAAAACAGCAATAGCTGCCGGAGTAACCCCGGGAATTCTCGCCGCCTGTCCAAGGGTACGCGGACAGATTTTTTTCAGCTTTTCCTGTACTTCGGTCGAAAAACCAGAAACGATGTCGTAATTGAACCCTTCAGGAATAAGCACCCCTTCAGTTCGGCGAAAACGTTCAACTTGCTCCATTTGCCGTTTAATATACCCTTCGTATTTGGTGGCCACTTCCAACAACTCCAACACCTCTGTATCCAATCCGGCCAGAGTCTCATCCAAAAACAGCAGGTCGCCGATTTCCAGTTCAGGACGACGGAGTAACTCAAGCAAAGATGCCCCGTTTTTCAATTCGCCCAGATTCAACCGTTCGATCGACACTCGATCCGCTCCCGAAACCCGCACTTCGCGCAAGCGCTCCTCTCCCCGTCGCAGATTCGCCATTTTTTCTTCAAAATGCCTCCAACGCAACTCGGAGACCAAACCCACCGCATGGCCCATTGGCGTCAAGCGCTGGTCAGCATTATCCTCTCTGAGCAACAACCGGTATTCGGCGCGCGAAGTAAACATCCGATAGGGCTCACTGGTTCCGCGATTTACCAGGTCATCGATCAACACCCCAACATATCCTTGATCGCGGCCTATCACCAGGGGAGGCTCTCCCTTGGTTTTAAGCGCTGCATTAGCCCCGGCAATCAACCCTTGAGCGCCCGCTTCTTCATAACCAGAGGTCCCATTGATCTGACCAGCATGATAGAGTCCTTCAACCGCCTTTGTCTCCAGAGACGGGTAGAGTTGAATAGGGTCAATATAGTCATATTCAATCGCATACCCCGGTCGCATAACCTCTACATTTTCAAGACCAACAATACTGCGCAAAAAAGCCAACTGAATATCAGACGGCAGTGAGGTAGAAACTCCATTGGGATAAATTTCAGAACAGGTCAAACCCTCAGGTTCAAGAAATATCTGATGATGGTCTTTTTCAGGAAATCGCACCACCTTATCTTCGATCGATGGACAATAGCGAGCCCCGACTCCCTCGATGACGCCACTAAATAGCGGAGACCGATCAAGCCCTGAACGGATTAGATCGTGGGTTTTATTGTTAGTATAAGTGATATAGCAGGGAACCTGGGGCCGATCCAGTTTCTTGGTTAAAAACGAAAAAGGTTGCGGGGGGTCATCTCCATATTGAGGCTCTAACCGCGAAAAATCAATTGAACGACGATTAAGACGGGCAGGAGTACCTGTTTTAAGACGCCCTACCTTCATACCGAGACTGCGCAAAAAATCGGATAAACCTTCAGACGCCGGTTCCCCCGCCCTTCCTCCAGAAAAATGAGAAAGACCGACATGCATCAATCCACGCATAAACGTTCCCGTGGTTAACACCACAGCCCTGGCTAAAAAAACAATACCCTCCTGGGTCTCTACACCACAGACTTGATTGTTTTTTATAATCAGACGAGTAACGACACCATGCTTCAAATCAAGCAGCGGATAATTTTCTACCACCCTCCGCATCCGCTCCGCATACAAGCGACGGTCGGCCTGAGCCCTCGAGGCCCGCACAGCCGGCCCCTTCCTGGTATTAAGAATACGGAACTGAATACCTGTGGCATCAATATTAGTTCCCATCTCACCGCCCAGAGCATCAATTTCCCGAACCAGATGTCCCTTAGCCAAACCACCAATTGCTGGATTGCACGACATCTGCGCGACGGCGTCCAGACTCATATTCAGCAAAAGGGTTTTACAGCCCAAGCGGGCTGAAGCCAGAGCTGCCTCACACCCGGCATGCCCGCCGCCCACAACAATGACCCGATATTCACTTCCGTAGGTTGTCATCCGCACCAAAACCTCATGATTTAAGCCAGTTACCACTCAATGTTTCACGTGAAACATTTTATTTTCCGATACAAAAACGCGTAAAAATACGCTCCAGAATATGCTCTGGAGTAGTCTCGCCTGTGATTTCGCCTAAAGCCTGAAGTGCCTCACGTAAATCGAGAGCCAAAAATTCTGGAGAAAGCCCCGAGGAAAGAGCTTCCACAAAACGACTAATAGATTCACTGCACCGTACCAGTGCCTCCCGGTGTCGCCGATCAGAAAAAATAACATCCACCATAGCCTCACCAGAAGGCTGATCACCACCGATTAGCCTGACAATGGATTTTTTCAGTGGTTCGATGCCCACTCCAGAGCGGGTTGAAATAGTGACCACGGGAAAGAGACTGAAGCGTTGATCAAGGGATGACTCTGGAAGATCCGCCTTATTTCGAACAAGGAGAACCTTGGCTGACCGACAAGCTTCCAAGGCAAGCAGATCCTCAGCAGTGACCGGGCAACTGCCATCAATGACCAACAACACCAGATCAGCGGACTCAATCTTGCGCTTAGCTCGGGCCACCCCTTCTGCCTCAACCGGATCAAGGGTGTCACGTACACCAGCAGTATCAACTAATCGTAGGGGCACTCCACTCAAAACCAGATTTTCTTCAATCGTATCACGGGTGGTACCCGGCACGTCGGTTACAATAGCACGGGCTTCACCTAGCAAAACATTGAGGAGAGAACTCTTACCAACGTTAGGTCTGCCAAGAATCAACACAGACAGACCCTCCCGAAGAATTCGCCCGGAATCGAAGTTGTTGAGAATGTGGTCAATTTTGCCTTGAACAGCACCAGCATCCCTTAACAGTTGCTGCTGGTCAGCAAACTCAATGTCCTCTTCAGGAAAATCGACATGAGCCTCAATCAATGCCAGCAAGTCGGCTATTTGCATTTGAAATTCATGGATGGTTCGGGAGACAGAACCATCTAGCTGTGCGGCAGCAATACGTCCAGCGGAATCAGAGCGGGCTCGGATCAGGTCAATAACCGCTTCCGCCCTACTCAAATCGAGACGTCCATTGAGAAAAGCCCGCAAGGTAAATTCCCCAGGACGAGCCAGGCGAGCACCCGCATCAACGAATTGATCCAAAATGCGGCGCATGACCACCATTCCGCCATGACAATGAACCTCAACTACATCTTCGCGGGTATAGGAACGTGGAGCACGCATCACCACCGACATGACTTCATCGATAAGTACCCCAGCATTATCCACAAACGACCCCAAATAAAGTCTGTGACTTTCGAGAAGAGCCACCCGAGCCACCGGTTTAAAAAAAAGCTGTAGCCAATCTACGGCGTTCTCTCCGGAAAGCCGAAGGATACCTATCCCGCCTTCACCAGGTGGCGTAGCACAAGCTATTATTGTATCAGAATCCATCGCATTCCCCTAAAAAACAACCTACCAAACTCTTAATACAGCTAGCAACTTAATAGGCTAAACCATATCCACATTTTATTAAGCAATGCCCGGTTAGAATGATAAAGCAACATTCGTTCTGTAAATTTGCTGCCCCTCTTTGGGGTCACGCATTCGGTGGTCACATGGCGAGGTAAATCCAACCTGTTTCCCACTCTTCCGAGATTTCCATCAGGACCGCGCTGATGAGTCTCAGGCAGGAGGCATCATTCGGGAAGATGGTCGCGACTC
>JBFHFM010000005.1:0-31433 GCA_041583595.1 Trichloromonas sp.
ATACGAACCGACTGATCCACCGAGGTAACGAAAATCTTGCCGTCCCCGATACGCCCGGTACAGGCTTCTTTCTGGACCGCAGCAACAATATCCGCAACCTGTTCATCCAATACAACGAGTTCGATTTTAACCTTCGGGATAAAATCGATCTGGTATTCCGCGCCACGATAGAGTTCGGTGTGCCCCTTCTGACGACCGAATCCCCTGACCTCACTGACGGTCATACCGGCAATCCCCAGATCTGTGAGGACGCTTTTGACGTCATCCAGTTTGAACGGTTTAATAATGCATTCGATTTTTTTCATACGTACTGCTCCTTTCCAGAGACACAAAAAAACGCCCGTTCTTCCACCAGGGAAGAAGGGGCGCCGTTGCCCAAAACTTAGAACACTCCAGAAACGCCATTGTTTCGAAGCCGTTCAAAATATATTTGAGAATCAGTATGCGGTTAAGCATCCTGCCTCCAAGTCAACCTTTGTTTAATCTAATAGCATGGGGCGTGCCAAAAAATAAATCCTTGTATTTTAAACTACTTAAATATATCGAGACCCAAGATTGCACAAAAAAAAGCCACCTAAATGAAGGGAGTTGCTGATTATTAAGTCATCATGTCTGCCAAAGGCAGGTCGATGCGAAATGAAGTTCCTTGCCCTTCGACAGACTCAACCGCTATACGCCCCTCATGTTCATTGATAATATTGCGACAGATATAGAGCCCCAGGCCGGTTCCCTCCCCTTCTTTCTTCGTCGAAAAAAAAGGATCGAAAATCTGCTCACGAATGTCTTCGGGAATTCCGCAACCGGTATCAGAAACAATGGCCTCAACTTCGGCACCATTGATCTGTTGCGTCTTGATGGTCAAAGTTCCCCCCTTAGGCATAACGTGGGAGGCATTCATAACCAGGTTTATAAAAACCTGCTTGATCTTGTTCGAATCGGCCCAGATCAGAGGAAGTACCCCATAGTCTTCCACCAATTTAACCGAATGCCGAGAGAGCTCGTATCGCACCAGGCGTAGCACATCACGAATCACTTCATTGATATCAATCGCCCGTTTCTTGGTCCCCTGGGACCGGGAAAAGGTCAACAGACTGCCTGTCAAAGCTTTAAGTCGATCGACCTCTCCATCGATGCGCTCGACGATTTCCCTCTGAAATACCGGGATATCCTCTTCGCGCAGAAGTAACTGCGCCGCATATGAAATAACGGACAGCGGATTGTTTATTTCATGGGCAATACCTGCCGAAAGCCGACCGACTTCAGCCAACTTTTCCGACTGCACCGTCTGATCCGTCAAACGCTTGAATTCAGTGATATCGTCAACGATCACCACCGCTCCAGAAATCCGGGAACCATCCTTGATGGGCGCAAGGCGACGCTTCTGAAAGCGCAGCTCTCCCTTAAGATTGCGATGCTCAAGGCTGATTTTTTCAGCAACACCTTTTTTCATTACCCGTCGCATCGACTCCTGGAAGCCCTCCTCAACGAGCTGCGGAAATAACCCGAAAAGATCCTTTCCGAGGGCAGACCGTTCAGCAACCCCGCTCATGTCTTCCATGGCCTGGTTCCACGAGGTAATTTGCAAATCGGAATCAACGGTATAGATGCCGAGATTCACGCTTTTGAGAACGCGCTCGTTAAGTTGATGCAACTCCTGATAACGACTCGACATGGAACGCAGATTTTCGTAGAGACGAGCATTTTCAATGGCAATGGCGGCCTGACTGGCCATAGTCATCAGTGGCGCGACATCGTCATCGGAAAAAGCATTGGGCAGGGGACTTTCAACGTTAAAAACACCGATGATTCTTTCCCGAGCCACCAGTGGCACCGCCAGTTCACTTCGAGCCCCGCAAATACCTGGAACGTAATCCGGCATCTCAGCCAGGTCGGCTATCAAAATAGGTGCACCCGAAAGCATCACCCGCCCCATCACCCCCCGACCAACATCAATATTAAGTCGGACCGCATCTTCCCCATAGCCATACGAGGCGACTGCGGTCAGCACCTGACGATCTTCATCCAAAAGTCGAATTATCGCATTTTCAAACCTGAAGACCTCCCGCGAAATACGCAGGATACGGCTCAGCAACTCCTCCAAATCGATGGTTGAAGAGAGTTCCTGACCGATATCAATCAAGGCCTGAAGTAATTTCCCATGTTGTCTATCGGACCAGGCGGTCATCCACTATCCCTTCCTCTACTGCAAACCCCTCTATAGCCCTCAAGGCACAACCCGTGCCATGTACAATCTGCAGCAATAACAAGGGATGGCGGGGCCGCACAATAAAACAACCAGTAATTCTGCCCATCTTTTAAGTTGACATGCCCATACTTTGAGCACCAATTCCCCAATAAATAAATCCATTCCTGTGTTACCTGCGGTATGAAAATCATCGACAAACCTGAAGTCGATTCCTGTTTTTTCACCTGCCAAGACTAAAAACTTTTTGCTTGTCAGATGATCAGGGGTATGGCTATACTGAAATCACTTTGAAAGACTCTCTACCCTGCAAGTGCGGTTTGAACGCCCGAGCGGAATAATTTGCAACAGGGATTTCTTCAGAAGCGTGGTGTGCCAGCCCATCGTCGAATGGGACGCCTTATACGCTAACAAGAGGTCCCACCTTATTGGGACTCGCTGGGAGGCCCGATAACCCACGGCAGGCGTGGAGAGTTTTCAAAAAAAAAGCGCCCACAAATGTTGTGGCGCTTTTTTGTGCTTAAAGAGCCGAAACGATATCCTCAGCTTCAGCTCCCTTTCTTTTCCATTAAAAACTGCTGTAAAACTCAATGTTTCGTGAGAACCTCTTCAACATCCTCTGGCCACCAAGTCGTCACATCCTCTCCAACTTGAACCAAAAAAGCCTTTGGAGTCTCACCGAGTAGACACTGAATTACGCTTCCAATCTCGCCGGTTTTGAGGTTACGTAATCGGGCCGGCATATCTTTGTGCTCTGTCCTCTGACAGGCATCGATATATTCCTGCTCTTTCATAAGATACTCCCTTCTTTATCATTTGCAGCCATTATATCATAAAACAGCGATTGCCTTAATAGCCTCCCTCCGCACAGGAAATGATCATCGCCACAAAATCTTCACTTTTTTCGCGTAGCTGTGCTATTATGCGACGTTAAATTCATTAAGAAAGAAGACCCAGATGAACAACCAGGCTTCCTCAGACATTCGTCGCTTTCACCTCCCAAACAAAGAAATCATTCTGGTCGGCACCGCGCATATATCACAGGATTCGGTCGACACTGTCCGTCAGGTCATCGCTCAGGAGGCGCCAGATGCTGTTTGCGTCGAACTAGACGAGCAGAGATACCAGTCCCTTAAAAACCAGAGACAGTGGGAATCTCTCAATATCATTCAAGTGATCAAAAAAGGACAGGCTCCTTTTCTGATGGCCAACCTTGCTCTGGCCTCATTTCAAAAAAGAATGGGTCTGCAGACAGGCGTCAAGCCCGGAGCTGAACTGGCCGCCGCCGCTGAAGCGGCTGAAGCGAGCCAAATCAAGGTCAACCTCGTTGACCGCAACATTCGAACCACCCTGCTGCGCGCCTGGAGAAAAACCGGCCTGTGGAAAAAGATGAATCTGCTCGCCACGCTGATGGCCAGCATGTTCGAAAGTAATCAGATCGATGAAGAAGAACTGACTCGACTGCGCCAGTCCGATACTCTCTCGGCCATGCTTGAAGAGATGGGAACCATCCTGCCATCTGTCAAAACCATCCTGGTTGACGAACGGGATATCTATATGGCCCACCACATTCGCAATACACCTGGAGAAAAAATCGTTGCCGTGGTTGGAGCCGCCCACCTGCCCGGCATAATGAAATGGCTTGAAAAAGAAATTTCGGAATTGACTATCAGTGAAATTTCCAGCATTCCCGAAAAATCGACCCTATCTAAAATCGTCCCCTGGGTGATCCCCGCCGTTGTTGTTCTGCTGTTCATCATCGGGTTCTTTTTTGGTGATCAAAAACAATTCGCCGATGCTGCCATAGCATGGATTCTGGCCAACGGCCTGCTCGCTGCCCTCGGCACCCTGATCGCCTTCGGCCACCCCCTGACTATCCTTGCCGCCTTCATCGGTGCCCCCATCACGTCACTCAACCCCACCATCGGGGCCGGATTCGTCACCGGGGTGGTACAAGCTTTCGTTGCCGCCCCCACGGTTCGAGATATGGAACGAGTCGGCGAAGACCTGGCACACTGGCGCGGCTGGTGGGGAAACCGCATGACCCGCGTCCTGTTGGTTTTTCTGTTTTCATCCCTGGGATCCGCGATCGGCACCCTGGTCGCTTTTGGGTGGCTAAAAAACCTGTTCTGAGCCTGACTCTCCCCCGTAACGCCAAGTTTCCAGCGCAGTTTCCATATCCATGTCGCGGAGATAAAAATCTCCGCGAAAATTTACCATACCATCCGGGTCAACCCAGGCTGTCCAATAGAGAATCTGCACTGGTAAAGGCTGTTTTAAAGACACTCGCAAAGGCGTATCGCGCTCCACGGCGTCGAGCAGTTCGCCACAACTCACCCCCTGAGGTTCAAGCAGATACTGGGCCAGATCCAGCGGTCGTTCGATGCGAATACATCCTGAGCTGAAAAGCCGGACCCGCCGTTGAAAAAGATGACGCTCCGGTGTGTCGTGCAGATAAACCGCGAAACGGTTCGGGAACATGAATTTAACCTGCCCAAGGGGATTTTTGGGACCAGGCTTATGTCGCAGCGCCCCCGGGAAATTCCCCACATTCACCTTCTTCCAATCAATACGATCAGGATCAACGACCACTTTTGGGTCACGCCAGGAAACGATTTCATAGTGGTTTTTTTTGAGCCAGCCAGGATTCTTTTTAATAATCGGCAACTTGTCTTCACGCAGAATTGTCGGTGGTACATACCAGTACGGCGAGAATTCCAGATAGGTCATTTCTCCTGAAAAAACAGGAGTCTTACGATATTCCCCCCCAACAATGACCGGCATTGACATAACCACCTGATCATTTTCGACTACCTTGAGAGAGAAATCAGCGATATTGACCTGCAGGTATCTCTTGCCCAAGGCCTTAGGCAGCCAACGCCAACGCTCCAGGTTTAACTCTATCTGGCGAATACGCTCTTCGACCGGGACATTGAGCTCAGCGAGAGTCCTCGGACCAAGCACCCCGTCGACAAACAGACCATGGCGTTTTTGAAAAAGCCTCAAGGCCCGCACCGTTAAGCCATCCAGAAGATCGGGATCGTCCCCTGAAAGTACCGCAACATTTTCCGTCATAAGCAGCCGCGCCTTGAGCAGGCGCACCCGGCTGTCCCGCTCATTCGGTCGCACCATAACTCCCGCAGGGACTTTCGGCCATCCCCCCATGACCGCAATCTGCCGATATTGATCGAGTTGCTTCACCAATCGCTGATACCCCGGATGCGCTGGGATCAGATCACTGAGCGCGGCTTTGAGTCGCTGCTGACTCAGAGCATGATCAAGCAATTTTGCCGGGTCGGCTATATTATCCCGGCGACTTTGTTGACGAAGCTCTGCAAAGGCCATACGCCCTTGCAGATGATCCGAGGCATACCAGAGAAACGCATCAGTCAACAACAGGTCAAGCTTTGCCATCCACTGGGGGTCAAAAAGGAGAGCCTGCCCACGAGTATCGGCCGCAAGTCTTAACAGCGAATCGATCAGATCCAGATGGTAATCCTCTGGGCATAATCCTTCAGTCGCAGCTCCACGCAAGGCATCCAGCAATACGTCGGCGGAGGGGACTTCACCCCGGTCGTTGACCCACGCTGGAGCATAAGCTCGATCCGCATAAAATTCAGGTAAAATTAAATGAGGACGGATTTGCATGCGGCCCAGGTGCAACCGCTCCGGGAAAGGTTTCTGTTCAAGCAGTAGACGCAGTTCAGCTTCGATCTGAGTACCGAACGACGCTGAAAAAACAGGAAGGGAAATGGACCAATCCAGACAGACCAGAAAAAATAGCAGACAACCAGCAGCGACACCCCGCATTGCACATTCCTTCGGAGAAAAGAAGATTTTTCTCTAATGATACCTGCAATACCTTTCTGCCGCCACCCGAACCGGAAAAAAATTATTGACGGAGCTTCTCCAACTCGCGCTCAACAACCGCAGTGAACGACTCAATGCTGCGATCCTGTAACAACCTTCCATTGACAAAGATCGTGGGCGTTCCTCGAACCCCGGCATTTTTAGCCGACTCGATATCGCGATTCAATTGTTCAGCCACCACCTCGGAGCGGATATCCTGCTGATACAGCTCCCGATTGAGCCCTACCTGATCAGCCAACCCCTGAATCAGTTGCGGAGTCAAGTTCTGCTGGTTGGCGAATAATAGATCATGAAAAGGCCAGAATTTATCTTGACGTTGGGCCGCCAGAGCCGCCAGAGCCGCGTGTCTCGCATAGGGATGACTTCGCAAGGGATAATTTCGAAAGACCACCCTGACCTGTTCAGGATATTTGGTTAAAAGCTGATCTAACAATGGATCTAAACGTGAGCAATGTGGACATTGAAATTCACTGAAAACAACGATGGACACCGGCGCATTCTGCGACCCCCGAAAGGGCGCCGCCGCATCGTCAACATCGTGCAGATATTCCAGAGCAACAACCAGCAGTCGATTTTTGCTAAGATCATTGAGAAAGAGTCGAGAAGCATCCGGTGAAAGTTCCATGCGGTCAGCGGATACACCTGTCTCCAGAAGTGACTCGACCTGGTTTTCAACATTGAAGACCACAATTCGTCCTTGCGGCAACAACACGAATGTACGGCGGCCATCTCCGGAAACAGCGATATCGAGAGCCTTTGCAGATAAGGACTGAAACTCTTCAAGTTTCCATTCAACAGCAGCTTCCAGCGGCCAGGCACTGGCCGTGACAATTAACACAGCAAGAAATAAACAAAACCGTTTCATGCATGCCCCCAATTCCTCACAAAAACTTCATCTTGCTGACATCACAAGGCTTTTTGTGAATTCATCAAACTTGGCCCAGAAAATAATAAGGGAGGCGCAATGGCGCCTCCCTTATTATTTTATTCTGCGTAGCTTTTACCGGCAAGACCGGTTCTTGGCGCAGCCGGAATCAGCGCAATCAATATCTCCGTCGCCATCATTATCGTAACCATCGGAACAGGTATCGAATTTACCTTCAGGGCCACAAATGCCCACGCCGGCACAGTCGCTATCTGAACAATCAGCCCAACCGTCGCCATCATTATCAATGCCATCGGTGCAGATTTCAGTCGGTGGCGCCTGGCAATTTGCATCAGCAGCACAATCACTGTCGGCGCAATCCACCAGACCATCAAAATCGTTATCGATCAGGTCGGTGCAGATTTCAGAAGTCGGTCCCGTGCAGGCCAGATCGGCGGTGCAGTCGGAATCGGCGCAGTCAACCTGGCCATCAAGGTCGTTATCAAGGCCGTCATTGCAAATTTCTGAAGGAACCTCAACAGTAGAGGGCACAGGATAGAAACGCATAACGAATTGATTCGGAGTCGGCCACTGGGTGTTATCCCCAATGGTAATCCAATAGTTCAGACCAAGATTAGCAAGGTCGTCAATGGCGCCGGTCATGTACACCGAGCTATCCTGCCAAGCCGCAATAAGAGCATCCGATACCGGTTTAGCCACGCCATCAGAAGCATAGGGGAGCCCGGTCGACGGGTCCAAACCTTCCTGGCTGCGATAGGTTACCCAGGTACCGGTGCAGGTACCGGTTTCCATAATCGGATCAGTTACGACGAAGGTGCCCTGGCAGTTAGCCATCAGCAGGTTATCGGTGTTAATATCACCATCGTCGTCAAAAAAGTAACCAAAAGGTACGCTGGACGCATTCATCCAGGCGCCAAACAGCGATGAATAATTAGAAGAAATTGCACCGGTGTAAATTTCATCTTCAGTAGCATTCAGCTCGTAGCTGAAACGAGAAGTCGGATCAAAGTACCCGGTGGTGGGGTGATTTTTGTCAGTAGGCCCAGCCAATCCCTGAGCAAACAGGGCCGAAAGGGTGTCTTCCTTCTGGGTGTAAGAAGAAGTCAGTTTGGTAAAATAGGCGCCACGGGTGTTCGAATAGCCGAGACCGTCGCCCGTACTTGATTGAACGAACTCGCCATTAACCATAAAACCAAGTTCAGCGCGAAAGCCATCCCAGGGCACGAGAGTACCGTCGGTGAGTTTCTGCAGAGAGCGATAGATAGTGGTATTACCAGCAGTTACCGAGAAATAGACATCAATGACGTCACTTTCATAACCTTTCACTTTCCAGCGTTTGGACGACTTAAGGGGATCAGTACACATCTTGGTACTGAAATCGTACGGGTTGTAACCGGTGGTCATGATGCAGTTGGATCCATCAACATCATCTCCTGTGACAACTTTCATTCCAGGAGCCTGAACATCCCCTTCCTTCCAGGTAATGACCCCGTTGTAATCCGTCTTATTGGTGTCAGTGAACAAATAACTTGGATAGGTAACATATTCGGTGTAAGGACCTGGTGTAACTGTGACATTGCTCATGTCCCAGCCAGAAATAACCCCGGCATTGGCAGAAACCGCGGTAAACAATGAAACACCCAGCAGAGCAACCAATTTTTTAGCTAAACCATTTTTTTTCATTTTTACATTCTCCTCTTTTTCACGTTGTTAACATTTTGCACGTGGCAGGTATCCAACTAGCTCCTCCTGAACTCAGAAGAGCTCCCCTCGAACCTCCTTTCATAGCTATGGATGATGCATTCGTAAAAAAGTAAAAAATTCTCGGCAGAATTTTCGACCTGCAAGGTCGGGTTGTTTTTTTAGGTGCAAAGCCCTCTATCAGGCGAGTCGAGACCCTGAAAATACACCGCGACACCTTTTCGCTGAAATATTGCGAACCATCAAGGATGCTCTTTAGCTGAATTCACATGCCTTCGAAGGCAGCCAGCGTCATTTACAAACAGATCATTAATCAGGAGGGGAAATCTAACGGAGCCAACTCATACGGAGAAGCTTGACGGGTACAATTCAATGCTGCGCCTCCCCCCCGGGACGGATCATGATCGTGCGCATTAACGAGACCAGCGCAACAAACATGAATGATTTCTATGTTAGCAAGGAGAGTGCCTAAAACTTAAATCTCACTTAAGATACTTAAATACATAACTTTTTTCCAGGAAGGGAAAATAATCCTTAAATAAAAAGACCGCAACCAAGGTTGCGAAGAAATCATGAATGGACAAGAAAATCAGCTAGAAACCGCCACAGCGGTAAAAGAAAGGCAGCGCAACCCAGGTTGCGCCATGCAACCTGGGTTGCTCCATTGTGTAGGGTTTGAAAGGAAGAAAACCGACCCCGGAGAATTAAAGATCCTGAAAAACCATTGTAGGCGGTAGGTCTGAAGATGTGTGGTGCCCTCGATGTTTGAGATACAAGCAGCAACAATCAGCCCCGAGTCAACTCGCCGTCGATCAATCGCCATGGTGTAAGCGCACAAGAATCGTGAAGAATTTCGGGAAGCAAATCTTTGGGGAAGTCCTGATAACTGACCGGGCGCAGAAATCTATTAACGGCTGCCGTGCCGACCGAGGTAAAACGGCTGTCGGTGGTGGCCGGACAGGGGCCGCCGTGAGTCATAGCGTGGCAGACCTCGACTCCGGTGGGAAAACCGTTATAAATGAGTCGTCCGGCTTTACGCTCAAGAACTCGCGCCAAGGAAGCAATGGTTAGAGAATCAACATCCTCCCCATGAATGGTCGCCGTCAGCTGCCCCCTGATGTGACGCGCTGCCGCCAGCAGTTCGTCGAGACTATCACATTCAACAAGGAGGGAGGCCGGGCCGAATACTTCTTCTTCGAGGGAGGCATGGGCAAGAAACGTACGACAGTCGGTTCGCAACAGCACCGGAGCGGCAGCACAGCCCCCCGAACCGGGAGCCCCGGGGTCGCCCTTCTGCAAGACCCCCTTGACCGCCGCCAGCCTGGCCACGCCATCCTGAAAATTTTGACGAATTCCCGCATGCAATAGCACCCCTGCTGGTTTTTCTGCCAGTTCGGCTTCGAGCCAGGCGACAAAAGACTCCAGTTCAGGCCCCCGGATGGCAAACACCACACCAGGGTTGGTACAGAACTGGCCGACGCCGAGAGTAAGCGCGCCACCAAAATCCACGGCAATCTGCTCGCCCCGCTTGCGCAAAGCACCGGGAAGCAGAAAAACCGGGTTGATGCTCCCCATTTCTGCAAAAACAGGGATCGGTTCGGGCCGAACCGCCGCCAGATCGAAGAGGGCCCGACCGCCCCTTAGCGAACCGGTAAAAGCTACGGCCCTGATGAGCGGATGCTGCACCATGGCGATACCGACCTCGTATTTGCTCCCCTGAAGCAGAGAAAAGGTGCCCGGCGGCATGCCGCACTTGCGGCTGGCGGAAACGATGGCCTGCCCGGCCAGTTCCGAGGTACCCGGATGCGCGGGATGCCCCTTGACCACCACCGGGCACCCGGCCGCCAAGGCCGAGGCGGTATCCCCTCCGGCCACCGAAAAAGCCAAGGGAAAGTTACTGGCGCCGAAGATTGCCACTGGTCCCAGCGGCAGATACAGCATACGCACGTCGGGTTTAGGCAGCGGCGTCCGGTTCGGGTTTCCGCGATCGATGCGGGCACCGACCCAGGAACCTTCCCGAACCATCTGGGCGAAGAGCTTAAGCTGGTTGACCGTTCGACCCCGCTCCCCCTCAAGGCGCGCTCTTGGAAGTCCGGTCTCTTCAGCGGCCCGCAGCAGCAGGTCATCGCCAAGGGCCATCAACTCATCGGCAATGGTCTCTAGAAAGCCACCCCGAACCGCGAAATCCGTCGCTCGATAGGTGTCAAAGTCCCGTTCAGCCAACTGTGCCGCCTGGTCGACATCGGCTGAGGTCCCTTCGTCAAAAGCAGGGAATAAACGTTCTCCGGTCACCGGGTTGACCGCGAAAAACTCTCCGTCTCCAGATCCCTTGATTTCTAGCCCGATCCTCTGCTTGCCTGTCAGACTCATGGCGTCCCCTTCCAGTTAGCCCCCACCTCAAACGACGTTTACAGTGTAGGCATTTCCTTTTCGAACACCGACCAAACCCTTTTTTTCAACTCGTCAAAAAACTCTGCAGTCACGAAGCGCGGCAATTTTATGTTGGGATTGAGCTGGCTAAAGACCTGTGAGGGAAGCGCATACTCCGCGTCGAGGTATCCCTGCTTGCGCTCGAGCGCAAGCCCCAACAAGTAAGCCCTGCGCACGGCAGCGGTCAGATCGTCGGCAGTGACTTCAAGCCCGGTCGCCGCCTTAACCGAATCAACGATAAGTTGATGGTTTATCCCCACGCCAACAAATTTGCACAAACCGATCATATCGTACCCAACAATCAGAAGACCGCTCTGGGTGATGGCATTGACCCAGTAGTCCAGATCGGTTTTCCCCTGCCGCACCAGCAACAGATAGGTTCCCATCGACATGTGCCCACCGGCAATGGCCCAGGGATAGCCCGGATTGGTTTCGGGAAGATAAGCCGGCAGTTCCAGCCCTTTGATCTGGATGGCGTAACCGGTCTCACCGACCTTTTCAGAAAGACGCTTGGAGCCTTGGCCGATCTCCGGTGCCTTGCCCGCTCCAGTCAAACACACCAGATCCCTGATTTGCTCAAACTGGCCAAAAGTGGCTCCGTTGAGCAGAGGCTTATCCGGGTGACGGCCGTTGTAATCAAGCACATAGGCGATAGTGGTGCCGAGAGAAATGGCATCCATACCCAGGTTGTCGGCCAGTTGAATCAGCTCACCGGCCATCCCTGCATCGTGCAACCCCAGGTTAGTGCCGAACAGATTGAGAGGCTCGAAATCGAATTTGGCCAGAAATCCCCCCCTGCTGCCATCCGCCTGCTTCCGGTAAATGTTGTTATGACAGCGAATACCGCAGCGATAACAGCCGGCGGATGCGACATCGAAAGTTTTGACCACGTTTTCGCGGAACACTTTCTCGACCTCGTCGTTTCCCTTGGGCTGAAAATTATTTTCGGGGACCGCAAAAAAGGGCTGCATCACCTCGTAGGAAGCCCAGGTACCGCCGTTACCCCCTTGGGAAATCGGCTGAAAACGGGCCGATCCTCCCCCCTTGACGATCTCTTTGTTGATGGCAGCAATTTCCGGGGATGGCTTGACCAGCTTGTCGCGACACTGCACCACCAGAGCCAGCAGGTTCTTGTATCCCATCAGACTCCCCATGCCACCCCGACCGGCAAAACGGCATTTGTCATCACCGGTCTTTAACTGGTTTTCGGTGGAGAGTGCCACCGCCCCCATGAAGACATTGCGAAAATTCTCACCTGCCTGGCCAATGGCGGCAAAATGAGCATCGGGATAATGCTTATGCAACGTCATGATCTTTTCGTGAGTGGTCATTCCAAACAGATGATCCGCCGGCTTAAGCTCCAACTTCGGCCCAGACTCCCCCTCGGAAATAAGTGCGTAGACTGGAGTTGGCGAACAGTTTTCGAATAGTATTTCATCCAAACCGGTCCATTTCAGCTTGCTGCCAAACTTACCGCTCGCCGCCGACCACATGGCGGCAGGCAACCCCTGGCTTGAGTGTTTAAGTGGGCTATAAGCAGAAAAATAGGTACGCATACCCGTCATAATTGGAGAGCCGGTCAGCAGTCCGGTATTGACGATCAGCGGGTTTTCAGGACAGTACGCTTCTTTGATCTCGCGCTTGGCCAGCAGTTGGAAGGAGCGCCCGAAGCCACCCAAAACATCCTCAAGGTTGCCACAAGGAACATCCTCGAAAGACATGGCCTGAGTGGCCAGGTTGACGGTGCAGCGCTTATAATAGACGTGCGAGGGACTTATTATTGGATTGTTGGTTTCAATACGCATGGTTGCTTCCTCCAAGACAATGGTAAGGTGTGCCTTGTCAGGAACAGCCCGACTGGCAACTATCCCCCTGCCACCATGGGAAAAAGAGCAAGAATATCGCCATTTTCCAGGACATGATCGAGGGATGTCCGTTGATCATTGACGATCACAATATCAGCTTGAGCCACCGGAATGCCGAGAGCGACCACAACGAACTGAACCGTCGCGCCGACAGGATAGCGACAGATCGCTTCCTTGAACCGGTCGACCCGAAAGGAGCCGTAAAGTTTAACAGTAATCTGCATCAGCTACTCAGAATAAAGGATGACAGTCGACAATTACCAGCACTCACTAAGTACCGTATACAAGTCTGCACAATTCCACGGCTGAATTCAAGTACTCTCTCTTCTAAACGCTTGAACCTTTCGAACATTTCTGCAATATTCTGGAACCATTAACTCATGGAAGGATAAAACTTTTGGACTGGAAACGTTTTTTCGACAATCTCGGCATGAACGGCACCCGCTGGCAATGGCGCATGATGCGCTGGGAGCGTAATTTCAAGGGGATGCTGAAAGGCCAGGCGACACCTGGCACCGCGGAAATTTCTCTGACCAAGATCATTATTTTTATCAATCTGGTGCTCTTCTCGCTAATGGTCATCCACGGCACCGTTCTCGGACTCGGAGGAGGCGTGCTGCTGTCGCCGCCAACCAAACTGCTCATCGGCTGGGGCGGCCAGTACTGGCCGCTGGTCCTCCAGTACGACCAGTGGTGGCGCTGCCTGACTTACGCCTTCACCCACGGCGGCATTATCCACATCGGCTTTAACATGATGGTGCTGTATCAGGTCGGCCCACTGATCGAATCGGAGATCGGCAAGGCCCGCTTCATCCTGCTCTATACCCTGACCGCCCTGACCGCCACCGCCCTTGGCTACCTCTGGCACCCGATGACCCCGGTCGTCGGCGCCTCAGGTTCACTGTTCGGCCTGATCGGCTTCGCCATCACCTATTACCACCGGATGGGCTCCCCCGGTCATCACATCCGCAACTTTATGGCCAAATGGGCCATCTATGCTTTTGTTTTCGGCCTGATGGTCGGCGCCGACAATGCCGGACACTTAGGCGGAGGTCTCGGCGGTGCCGCTCTCGGCCTGATTCTGCCCATGGGCTATCGGGTACGAGGACTGGCCCCTAAGGCCTTTAACCTGCTGGCGGCACTCTGCCTGGCGGCTACCCTGGGGAGCTTGATCATGCTAACCATCAGTATCTTCCAGAATTTCTGATCCGAGGATTTATGGCCAAGGACAAATTCCCCGTTACCCCCGCGGTACGGATGCTGAAACAACACAAGGTAGAATTTACAGGTCACCTGTATACTTACGAAGAGAAGGGAGGCACCGCCACCTCTTCCCGGGAACTCGGGGTCGAGGAACATACGGTGATCAAAACCCTGATCATGGAGGATGATCAACATCAGCCGCTGATCGTATTGATGCACGGCGACCGCCAGGTTTCGACCAAGGAACTGGCGAGGCTCATCGGCTGCAAGTCGGTCTCCCCCTGCGCCCCGCAGGTTGCCGACAAGCACTCGGGGTACCAGGTCGGCGGGACATCCCCCTTTGGCACCCGTAAAACCATGCCAGTCTATATGGAAGAAACCATCGCCACCCTGCCGAAAATCTACATTAACGGCGGCAAGCGAGGCTTTCTGGTCGCAATCGATCCCAAGGAAGCGATCCCCCTGCTGCAACCGACCTTAGTGAAAGTCGCTATTTAAAGACGGAGGACGGAAGACGAAAGGAGGCCACCATGAGCGAGGACAACTTCAAACGCGCTGCCGAAGCGATCCGGTGGGCCCAGGCACTGGTCATCACCACCGGAGCCGGCATGGGAGTCGACTCGGGCCTTCCTGACTTTCGCGGCGATAAAGGGTTCTGGAACGCCTATCCGATGTACGAACGACTCGGTATCAACTTCATCGGCGCGGCTAACCCGGCCAACTTCGAAGGCGACCCGGCTTTCGGCTGGGGTTTTTACGGGCACCGCACCAACCTCTACCGCAGCACCATCCCCCATGCCGGTTTTCACCTGCTCAAACGCTGGGCCGCCGATTTTAACCTCGACACTTTCGTGGTCACCTCCAATGTCGACGGCCAGTTTCAGAAAGCCGGATTCAAAGAAGACCAGATTCTCGAAGTGCACGGCTCGATCCACCATCTGCAATGCCTCAAACCATGCACTTTGTCGATTTGGAATAATAATGAAGAGATACCTGTCGACTTCGACACCATGCGAGCTGGTCACATTCCAAAATGCCCCCATTGCGGCGGACCGGCCCGTCCCAACATTCTGATGTTTGGTGACTATTCCTGGATCAGCAGCCGATCGGCCGGGCAGGAAATGCGTTTCGACCTCTTTCTCGAACAGCACCAGAACCAACGACTGGCGATCATCGAACTGGGCGCCGGCACGGCCATCCCGACCATCCGTTTCATGAGTGAACGGCTCGGCAATCACAAGCAAGCGACGGTCATACGCATCAACCCCCGCGAACCGCAGATCAAACCGCCGCACCTCTCGATCGCCGCAAGTGCTGTCGAGGGATTGAATCGCATCGATCAGGCGCTGAAGAAGCTCCCGAGCATAAGGTAAACTTTCTGCAAAATAGGATTATCATCCCCGTTTCTCAATAATTTTGATAAAAACCTTGCTATTCCCTCTCATATTTTCGAGAATCTGGTCTAGAATAAGCTTCGACGCACAGTCAAGCTATTCGCTCTCAAATTTTCGGATATCTGGCCTCATCCATCCAATTTTTCATTGCGGCCCGCATGGTCCGACAAGTTCTCAGAACCCTGTCGTGTTCAACACTACTCTAACCATCTGATCCCTTTATTTTCAAATGGAGAACCAATGAATTATTCCGCGCTGGTTACCGATCTTTACGAACTGACCATGCTGGCTGGCTACTTCGAAAAAGGGATGCACGAAAAACCGGCAACCTTTGACCTGTTTTTCCGCGAAGCACCGTATCGAGGCAGCTACGCTGTCTTTGCCGGGCTGGACACCGCTCTGACCTATTTGAACGAGTTACATTTTTCAGACAGCGAACTCAAATACCTCGCCAGCCTCGGTCTTTTCAAGCCATCGTTCTTGACCTTTCTCCAAAACTTCCGCTTTCGCGGCCGGGTCATCGCTCCCAAGGAGGGGACCCTGGTCTTCGCACATGAGCCGCTGCTGACTGTGGAAGGAAGCCTGGCGGAGGCTCAATTCGTCGAAACCGCCCTGCTTAACATCATCAATTTCCAGACTCTGGTCGCCACCAAGGCGGCCCGCCTGACCGTCGCCGCCGGCCAAGCAGAAGTCATCGAATTCGGCCTGCGAAGGGCTCAGGGCCCCGATGGCGGACTCAGCGTGGCGCGAGCCGCCTACATCGGCGGAATCAGGTCGACCAGCAACGTGCAAGCCGGCCACCTTTACAGCATTCCGGTTAAGGGCACTCATGCCCACAGCTGGATTATGTCGTTTCCCGATGAACTCAGCGCCTTTCGCGCTTACGCCGACTGCTTCCCCGACAGCTGCGTGCTGCTGGTCGACACCTACGACACCCTGGAGAGCGGTCTTCCCAATGCCATCACTGTAGCCGGCGAACTGCGCAAGAAGGGACACGAACTGCTCGGCATCCGACTCGACTCAGGGGACCTCGCCTACCTCAGCCGCGAAGCCCGTCGCATGTTCGATGTGGCCGGCTTTCCCGATGTCAAGGTTGTCGCCTCAAATGACCTCGACGAAAACGTCATCCAATCGTTACGCGACGAGGGTGGACGGGTAGATATCTACGGGGTAGGCACCCGCCTGGCTAGCTGCGCAGGCGAGGGAGGCGGGGCCCTTGGCGGGGTCTATAAACTAGTACACTACGAAGATCGACCGCGCCTGAAAGTCACCTCAGATGCCAGCAAAAGTACCGTCCCCGACCGTAAGCAGGTACTGAGAGCCATTGACGGCGACGGAAACTTCGTCATGGATATTCTGACCTGCCTGAATGAACAACTGCGCCCGGGGGACATCGTCTATGACCCGACCAACCCGATTCGGCACAAACAGTTTTCAGACAAGCTTCGACTAGAAAACCTGCGACAGCCTGTGATGGAAAACGGTAGCATCCTGCACAAAACGCCATCCCTCGATCAAATGGCCGATCACTGCTCCATGCAGCTCAAACGGATGCCCACCGGTTCATTACGGCTGATCAACCCCCACCGTTACAAAGTTGCCATCAGCCCACAGTTGCACAAATTACGCGAAGAGCTGATCCAGCGATACCAGCGATTGAATCCTTTAACATCCTGACGAAACGCGTGATCTTAAAAATGAATACAATCCACAAACCTTGTGTTTTTTCTCCCAACACCCTATTATTCAAAATTAGCAACAACCAACATCCGTCGCTTCACAAACCTGAACCGACCCTCGCGCCCCCCATGACGCACCAGCAGAAAGAAATCCGAGTCACCATGAACAAATAACACCGTGTAGCGGACCAAACCTGGGGGGGAAATAATGAAACGACATCGATGGGCATGGATCATCATCGAAGCTTTTGGTCTGGCGCTCCTATTCGCCCTCCTAACCGGCTGCGAACAAGCCCCTCCCAAATCGATCAATCTGTCCAACCGTGCCCCTCTGCCTACCGGCATCCCCGCCTCCAATGAATCCAGCCTCAATCTCAGTGTAGGCTCCATGATTACCCCGGAACAGGGATATGCCTATTACCAGCAATTAATCGACTATCTCGCCGACCAACTTGAACTAAAGATCAACGTGATCGATCCTGGTAATTATCAAAAACTCAACCACCTGCTTGAAACCGGCAAAGTGGATGTCGCCTTCGTCTGCTCCAATCCCTATGTCCAAGGGCATGAACAGTTCGGCCTGTTATTACTGGCCGCTCCAGTGGTCAAGGGTGAACAAGTCTATTACTCCAATCTCATCGTTTCCGCTGAGAGTCCCTTTCAGACCCTCGCCGACCTGCGTGGTAAAACTTTTGCGTTTACCGACCCCCAGTCCAATACTGGTTCCATTTCGCCCAAAACCCAACTGACAAAAATGGGGGTCACGCCGAAAGATTTTTTCTCTTCAACTTCATACACCCACGCCCATGACCGCTCCATCTACGCCGTTGCTGAGAAAATGGTCGATGGCGCAGCCGTCGACAGCCTGATCTGGGATTATATGGTCGCCACCGAACCAACACTGAAGGAACAAATACGGGTGATCAAGCGCTACGGGCCCTATGGCATTCCACCAGTGGTCACTACCCACCACATCTCCTCTGAATTGCAGGAAAAAATCAGGCAGGTGCTGCTAACCATGCACGAAACACCCAGGGGGCGAAAGATTCTTCAAGCCATGCACATCGATCGGTTTGACACCATTGAGGATGAAGCTTACGAATCGGTTCGCCAGCGCCCACCCCTAGGCAGTCAGGATTCAGACTGATGCTATTTTTCAAGGGACTTCATCAAAAAATCTACCTGACCCTGGCAGGATTGTCGTTTTTTTTCGGTTTGGCGCTATTGCTCTTCGTCAAGTTCGAATACTCAAAACAACTCCGTGGTGAACTGGAAAAAAGGGGGATCTCCATCGCCCGGCACCTGGCTCAGCATAGCATCGGCCATATTCTTGCCCGTGATGCTCTAACGATCAAGTTAGAAGCTATCCAAGCACAAAAAGCTGAAGAAGACATTATCTACATCTTTTTTGGTGGCCAGCGTGACAGCGATATTTTTGCCCATACCTTCGGCGCCGAATTCCCCATTGAATTGCTCGATGCCAATTACCTTCCCGCTCATAACGACTACAGCATAGCCCATCTTGAAACGGAGGTTGGACGGATCTACGACGTCGCAGTGCCGATCGGTCGCGGTAACCTTGGCCAAGTGCATGTGGGAATGTCAGGCCAACCGATCACGGCAGCCGTCAACCGGTTGACCTGGAACATCCTGCTGGTAACCCTGGCGCTGGCCGCGGCAAGCCTGCTGCTCTGCCTTCCCCTCTCAGCGGCGATTGTCCGCCCATTGAACGATCTTAACCATGCCGCCCGCGAAGTCGCAGCGGGGCGGTTCGAACAGCATCTAAACGAACAACAGCGCGACGAAATCGGTGAACTGGCTCAATCCTTCAACTTCATGACACGCCAGCTTCAGGCCACCCAGCAGGAACTCCTCACCCGCAACCGTTTACTGGTCGATGAGGTGGAACGCCGACAGTCTGCCGAAGAAAATCTCGCCTCCCAGCTCAAATTTATCGCCACCCTGATGAATGAACTTCCCGAACCCGTCTTCTACAAAAATACCCAGGGGGTATACCTTGGCTGCAACCGAGCCTATGAAGAATTTAATGGCCTACCACGAGAGAAGATCATCGGTCATGGGTCTCATGACCTGTTCCCCAAAACTGAAGCCGAAATCCATGTCCAGGCTGACAACGACCTGTTTAACAATCCGGGAACCTGTCAGTATGAACTTCCTGTTACGGCGGCGAAAAGCCACCAGCGGCAAGTGGTCTGCAAAAAGACCACCTTTGTCAACAGCGCCGGCCTGCTAGCCGGACTAGTCGGAATCATGATTGATGTCACCGCCGAACGGCGAATCGACAAGTTACGGCAAGAATTTGTCTCAACCACCGCCCACGAATTTCAGACCCCGCTCGCCGCTATTCTCGGGTTTTGCGAACTTCTGCAAACTCCAACCAATGAAATAACCGGAAACCAGGACGAGTTTGTCTCCATAATTAAAGAACGGGCCGAGTTTCTCTCCCGACTGGTTGACCAGTTTCTCGATGTCAGTCGCATCGAAGCCGGGCGCAATCTGCCACTGACCCCTGCCCCCTGTCATATCCAGAGCCTGATCCAGCGACTGTTGCGCAATCAGCAAGGTCACCAGCATCGTTTTGAAATCAGATTCCCGGCGGACAGCCCCCCCGTCCTTGCCGATGAAGACCGAATAGCGCAGGTCATCGAAAATCTGATCAGCAACGCGGTCAAATACTCCCCGCCACAGGGACGTATCATCATAACCGGCACCCAAGAAGACAACATGTTGCACATTTCGATAGAAGATCAGGGTGTTGGTCTTTCAGAAGACGAGCTCGATCACATATTCGATAAATTCTACCGCGCCGATACCAGCGAAACCGCCCCATCTGGCACCGGTCTCGGCCTTTACATCTCCCGTGCAATTGTTAAATCTCACGGTGGCCAAATCAGCGCCAGCAGCCAACCGGGCCAAGGTGCCACCTTTACCTTTACCCTTCCCCTGACAACACCCCCGACCTCAGAACCGCATTCATGCTGATGCCGCGTCGTTTATTGTAAAGAGAGGAACTCATACCATAAACGAAAAGACCCGCTTGCGCCGGCCTTTTTGTTACAACATTTTCATAGATTTCGCCTGCACGGACCATAATCAATGACATCCGCTGGACACACCCGAAGGCAGCAAGCACAGGAGAAACAATCCGCCGGCAGCGGCTTGTCCGAAAGCCTGACTACGGCTGCCCCCAAACATTCAATTTTTCGAATTATCATATTTATTATGCAATTGAGCAAGCCGTACCGTCCTTATCCATCCACTCTCAATAAAAAACGGGCCACCCCTTTCGAGATGACCCGTTAACTTCTGGCGCGCCGCGAGGGATTCGAACCCCCGACACCCAGATCCGAAGTCTGGTGCTCTATCCAGCTGAGCTAGCGGCGCGAATCTTTTATTTACAGGCGCCGATCCGCCGTCCTTTCATGAGGTTGATCATCTGCACCCCTTCCTCCATGGACATTTTCATATCGCCCTCAAAACTGTCACCATGGTAGGTGATGGTGCCATCGCCACGAGAAGAAACGCCCTCCCCCTTACATTCAATGCTCCAGGTGACCGTGTTGCCACTGATCCGGTTCTCTGTCCGGGTGCACCCGCTGTCTGTTTCCGCATTCTGCGGCACCAGGTCTTGTTGAGTGATGCACTGGGAAAATGTCATCGGCGGAATTTGAAAGGGCATGCCACTCATCTCAGTCGTGGTGGTAATTTCCCACAGACCATCTTTCATGTCAACACCGCCGGCCACAGCGCCGTTACCGAGTAAAACAACCAAACACACACCCCAAAAAAATCTCCGATACATCTCGTACCTCCTCTTCATTTTAGAAACATAAAACCAACATTAATCGTGCAATTGCCTGCGGTCAAGCCTTTTGCACAACCAACCGAAACGGCATCAATCGCTTTATAGGGTAGCCAGCGACAAGGTAAACATCACCCGGGTGCCCACACCCGGCTCACTCTCAACCCAGACCCGCCCGTCGTATCCTTCGATAATGTTCTTGACGATAGACATTCCAAGCCCTAAACCTCCAACCGCTGTGTTAGAGGCATCGCCCCGATAGAATTTATCAAATACCCGTTCAACCTGTTCAGAGGTCATGCCGATCCCCTGGTCTTCGATGGTAAATTGAAACAGACCGCCATGAACTTCGCCAGACACTTTGATCAGGGAACCAGATTGGGAAAACTTGCTGGCATTGCTGAGAAGATTTTCCATCACTTGAGATATTTTTTTCTGATCAATTTGTACAATAGGACACTCGTCGGGCAACAGAAGTTCAAAAGGATGGCTGTCAAAAGCCTTTCGATACGAATCGACAATCCTCCTGAGCAAGCCACAGATATCGCAGGGTTGGCGATCCAGAAAAAGCAACTGCCCGGCCTGTACCCGACTCAGGTCAAACAGATCGTCAATGATGGCTTTCAGGCTTAAAGCCTTTTCGACGATATGCCCCAGAAGTTCCCGTTGCTGAGCTGGATCCTGGATACCGTAATTCGCCGTATTGAGCAGCACCTCGGCAAAGCCCAAAACCGAGGTCAACGGCGTGCGGAGCTCATGAGCAGCCGTTGAGATGAATTCATTTTTCATCCGATCGAGTTCCCGTTCGTGGGTTACATCCCGCAAGATGGTGATCACTCCGCGCTTCCCCCGGGTCAAATGGACAACCGCTGCACTTCGGACTTGTACAACAATCGCCTTCTGACCATCCGTGCCGGGTAATTCCAGGTCCAGCGGACGACTTTTTTCTCCGGAAACTAAAGCCGCTTCAACCTGTTCGCGCAGTTCATCTGAGCGAACAACTTCGGCAATCTTCCGGTTATCCGGTTGGTCAGAGGCTATCCCCAGTAATCTCTCCGCCGACTCGTTGATCAGCACCACCCGCTGGTCGCAATCGGTGACGATCAATCCGTCGGACACCGCCTTAAAAACAGCGTGAACAGTATCACGGGCTTCCTCTGCAAGCGCCAGGGCCTCCCGAACTGTCTTTTCTGCCTGCTTACGTTCGCTGATATCGGTGGAAATCCCGCAAAGCGCATACACCTTTCCGTCACTGTTATGCAAAGGAAACTTAACCGACAAGTAAGTATGCACCCCATCATCCAGGGAAATCGCTTCTTCAAACTGCATGGCGAAATCTCTGCGTAACACAGCCTGATCATTGAGACGAAATTTTTCCGCCGCATCAGCAGGAAACAAATCCAAATCAGAACAGGTAAGAGCCTGTCCCCTATTGAGCCTGAACAGTTTCTCAAAGTAACGATTAACGAACAGATACCGACCATCGAGAGCCTTGAGATAAACCAGAGCATTGGCGTTATCGAGAATATTCTGTAACCGCTGCTCGCTTTCGAGCAAAGCGATTTCAACCTGTTTTTGCTCGGTGATATCGTAACAGGTTCCCAGCATTCGAAGTGGTTGATGGTTGTCCCCATACACCACCTCCCCCTGTTCGAGCAGATAACCAATACTACCGTCGGGGTGAGCAACGCGATGTTCAACCCAAACTTCGCCGGCCTGAAGCGCCTGATCGATGGAACGCCGAACCAGCTCACGGTCGTCAGGATATATTTTCATGAGCAGGGATCGAGCATTGGGAACCATGGTCTCGGGATCCAGTCCCAAGTTAAGATATGCCTGTGGCGAACAGCGTAATTCGCCCGTCACCAGATCCCAATCCCAGCTACCGAGTCGCGCGATACGCTGAGCTTCTTCGAGGCGAGCCCGGACCTGAACATTTTCCTTGGCGGCCCGAATCCGTTCCAATCGCTGAATCCCCATTCTGACCATCAAACCGACGAAACGGGACTGATAATCTAGAATATTTTCTATTTTCTCCCGAGAAAAAATCGGCACCGCCCGCAACGCCTCCAGATACCGATCTTCATCGAAACCAAAGCGCTGGGCCTGCTGAACAAAGAAATGCTCATCGGGAGGAGTATAAAAAAACTGTCCGAGAAACAGGTTAGCCAGATGTCGGCCCTCGATGATTATCGGCAAGGCCACATCAATCATGCCGTTTTTACAGCGATATTCGAAAAAACCACTAGCGGGAAGAGGGTCTCCCTGATGGAGATGTTGCTGCATGAAGGCATCACTTTCCAAACACCTGGCAGCGGTCTCGGAATGAACGCGGTGAAAGCAGGTACAGATTTTTTGCCAACCAACGGCAACGAGAACTCGCCCTTCAATATCGATGATCCCACACGGAATTCCAGAGGCTTTATACAGACTCTCCATCAGTCCCTGAATTTCAGGGAGATCGACTATTTCAGTAAAAATTGCCGCCATTATATCTCCAAAACTCAAGTTAACCGATATAGAGTTTACCAAGTTCCTTTCAATATGCTAATCTCTACAAATTCTTAATCTAAATGAGACCCATCACCTTTGGACTTTTTTGTGACCGTACTGAAATACCTACTGAGAGGATTGGCCACTTGGGCTATCGCCTCCCTGGCCCTGCAGGGTATCGTGACCCTGTCGGCCGAACTCCTGCATATCATCAATGGCAAGCCTCACTTAACCATGATCCTCTCGGTCGGGTTGGCGATCGCCGTCTGGCGTCTAGCCAATGAGCGCACAGCACCGGCACCTAAATCCAAATCAGCCACCTGCAGCAGTGAGGTTAAAACCTGTCCCTCCAGCAAGGAGACCAGGCTTGGCGAACACTCTCTGCTCGATGCCCTGGCCGCACCCGGATCTCGCGACGCAGACGCAAACGAATCGTCAATAGACGAACTGATTACCGAATCTTTTCTGGTGCAACTAAAACTGCTCCGCCAGACCAACCAGTTGACCACCGTAGCCGTTTTGTGGGCGGACTATCCCTCCAATACCCTTCAGCTTCGGGGAATCGATTCAGAATACACCGACCTCAACCCCGGCCCTTTTCCCATGGGGAGCGGCATTGCCGGAGCCCTGTTCAAGGGGCAGGACGAAATCGCTATGGCCCCGGTACGCACCCCGCTATGCGGACTCCCCTATTACCGGGAACAGACAGATGTCGGCAGCCTTATGGTGATCCGCATCACAGGCGCAAAAGACACCGATCCCCTCGAAGGAATTCTCTGTGTCGATCGCCACAGTGAAGAGCCCTGGACCGCTGCGGAACGCCAATCAATACGCCTGGCGGCACGCAAACTAGCCATTGAAGCAACCATGGCAACTCGGATGAAATTCATGAATGAAGAATGGACGGCTATCCGACAGGTCTGCATCAGCATGCACGAACTTAACCGGGGACTCGGCCTGGAAGCGGCGTTCAATGCAACCATCAAGGCGGTCAGATCGCTGGTATCAGCCGACTTCATCGCCATCAGCCTTGTTCAAGGAAATTTCCATAGCACCCTATGGGCCGAAGGAACCCATGCCGAGGCCTTACTGGGGATGGATTTCCCCATTAATTCAGGTCTTGTCGGCCAAGTTCTCAAACTCAACCACGCCCTCCCCGAAGGAGCTGTGTACAACGGCGCCTCACCGGTTTTCAGTGAGGCCCACCGGTTTTCTGACTTCCGCTCGCTGCGGATCCTCCCTTTGCGCAAAGAAGGCGAAGCACCGATCGGCGCGCTGACCGTAGCGAACAGGACCCCCCTGGCCTTTTCGCGGCAAAAGCAAGAATTGCTCGAATTGATCGCGGCCCAGATCGCCATCAAAATCGACCTGGCTCAGGCCTACGAAAAAATCAATAATATGGCGATCACCGACAGCCTGACGGGATTAGCCAATCACCGAGCTTTTATGCACGGCTTCGAAATCATGATCAACCGTACCCAGCGGAACGAAAGTATGCTGGCTCTACTGATGTGTGATGTCGATTTTTTTAAGGGGATCAATGACCGGTACGGTCATCCGTACGGTGATCAGGTACTCAGGCAGGTGGCCGAACAACTCAGCCAGAATGTGCGGGTAATCGACCTGGCCGCCCGTTACGGCGGCGAAGAATTCGTCGTTCTACTTGAAGACTCGGACCAAGCCGGTGCTCAGATAATGGCCGAACGACTGCGCAAACAGGTAGAAAACCTGCCGCTGCAGCATAATCACGAAAAAGTTAAGGTAACCGTCTCAATCGGTATAAGCGTCTATCCCACCGACGGCGAGGGGATCCAAAAGCTGATTGATTGTGCCGACCAGGCCCTCTACCATGCCAAAGCCAGCGGTCGAAACTGTATCGTAACCTGGGCTTCCCTGCAGGAAAACCTGCCACGGGCCACTACCGCCTGACCTTCAACCGTTCAGCGGCAGGTTAAAGGTCACGGTAGTCCCCTTTCCCAAGGCACTATCGACCCGGATCGTTCCACCATGAGCCTCAATAATATTGTGCACAATGGCCATACCTAAACCGAGCCCTCCAATAGCCGTGTTAGCGAAATCCACACGATAAAATTTATCAAATACCTTCGCCACCTGTGACGGAGACATACCGATTCCCCTGTCGGTTACGGAGACCCGGCAGGTGTCGGTATCGCAATCGACTTTCAGATCGACCTGCCCCCCCCCGGGGGAATATTTAACTGCGTTACTCAACAGGTTTTCGATAACCTGGTCCATTTTTCCAGGATCGACGACAAGCTCGACTTTTTTAGAGGGCATCTCGGTTTTAAAATCATATCCGGGGTAGATCTTTCGATACTGATCCACCAGCGGTAGCAGAATGTCATCAAGCGAACAAGGCACTCGATTCAGAGCGATCATTCCCCCGGATTCCATTCGACTCAAATCAAGAAGTTCAGTAACCAATATTGAAAGACCTTCTGCTTTCAGCACAATGGTTTGCAGAAATTCTTCTTTTTGTTCTTGGGAAAAATCCAGCTTCATCAACAACAATTCGGCGAAACCGAGAATAACAGTTAACGGGGTACGCAATTCGTGGGCGGCAGTCGAAACAAACTCGCTTTTCATTCGGTCCATTTCCCGAGATCGGGTCACGTCCTGCAGAATGACCACAGCCCCCGCACGTTCTCCTTCGTGAGTGTGCACGGCAAACAAGCGAAATTGAAAAGTCCGAACCTCTTTCAACTCCGGATGATAGAGTTCCAGATCGTCAGTCGAACTTTCCTCATCGCCCGCCAGAAAGGCCGATAACCGGGAATTAAAAACCGGCGAGGCCTCCAGCAACTCTGTATCCTTGCCAGCGACGGTCTCGAAACGGGCATTGAACAGTCGCTCTGCCATCGGATTCATGTGCATGATACGTCCCTGATTATCGGTAAAAATCAGGGCGTCGGCAATCGAACAAAGAATGGCTTTGATTGTGTCGCGAGCGGCTTCAGCTTCTTCCAAAGCCCTCTCGAGGTTCTGCTCCGTCGCCTTCTGCTGTGAGATATCCTTGTGTGTGCCGACCAATCGAAGCGGCTTTCCAGTACCGTCTACCTCGACCACCGCCCCTCGTCCGAGAATCCATTTCCATTCACCGGATTTAGTGCGCATGCGAAATTCACCAGCCAAATGAGATATTTTTCTATCCAGACATTCCTGGTGAATCCGCGTAATAACCGGCAAGTCGAGGGGATGGACCAACGATTTCCACTGATCGATATGCTCCACGATTTCAGCCTTGGTATAGCCAAGCATCTTGCACCAGCGATCATCGACCAGGTTCTGACCGGTCCCCACATTCCAGTCCCACATGCCGTCCTGTGAACCGTCTAAAGCCAACCGCAAGCGCTCCTCGCTCTCACGGTAGGCCATTTCCGCTTTTTTCCGGCGACGATTACTCAACCAAAGCCGTTGAATAAGCAGCAGTAAAACAATCAGCACGCTGATTACAATCCAAAAGTCACGCTTGTTAATCGGATAAAATACGGGAGGTTGATGGATAATCACGCTGCCTGCCGGCAAAACAGACTCGGAAATGCCGAAACGCCGAAGCTCCAGATAGTCGAACATCGGCACATTGGCACCGGTCCTGTCAACCTGGAGGGAATCAGGATTCTCGCCTCGGAGAATACGGACCGCCAGGTTCGCGGCCAGTTGTCCCTGGTTGAATCCGTTAACAAGCACCCCTCCGACAATGCCATGACCTAGAAAAAAGTCCCAGACGCCGTACAGAGGAACCGGGCAAGCCTCACGAATAAGCTGACAACTCTCAGTGTAGGTAAAGACTCGACCCGCCTGATTGCGGACGGTCGTACCAAGTAAGACCAGTTGCCCTGCCGCAAGCCCAGTCAATCGATGCTGTAAGACCTCCAGTGGTAAATCGCTCCAGAAATCAAAATGAACATCCGCCCCCATATCACGAGCAGCAACATCAATGCTCGCTGATATCAGCCGTTCGCTAAGCGTATCGGTCCGCCCCACCACAACGACTTCCCGGGTTTCTGGATGCAGCTGCAGGGCCATCTCCAGAGTTTCCCGGTAGCTGGGCTGTTCAGCAATGCCGGTAATCATCCCTTGACCACCCAGCATCGAAGGATCAAAGTTATTGATGCCGCAGAAAACGATGGGGATACCGGCAAAAATATCCTCACGATGACGCAGAGCAAAATTCAGGGCGTCGTTATCCGACACCAGTATCAGATCGAAAGAGAACGCTATTAACTTGTGCTGCAAGAGAGCGTCGAATTGCTCTAAATACTCAGGGTCTGGGTTGCGCTTGGTATCGAGATATTCAATGTGAAGTTGAGTTTTAGGACTGGCAGTTTTAAAAACAGAAGAGATTCCGTCCATAATGTTATCAGTCCAGACCATACCAGCATGGTAGGAGTGCAACACCAATACTTGTCCGGGTGAAGAATTTTTATCGGAAGCCTGGGGAACAACCGTCGACGCAGAAACATCCGCTACGAAGAACAACGCAGGCAGAATGAGCAGAAAAAAAACCAAGAACAGACGAATTCGCATAGACCCTCTATCTGAATCAACGGGCGAACAATTGATTGAATTTCATTCTGACAATAATAGATTAAAACTATTGGTAATGCCAGCCTCTCTCCCAGGCTAAACCCCTTATGATACGAAAGACAAGCATCCGAGAAAAAAATCTGCCACATCGAAAGCAGCGGAAAACTCAAAATCCCCCTTTCCGGACACCGCCGGCAGTGCGGATTAACAGAGAATAAACTAGAATAAACTGTATATTTTGTGCAAAATGTGGCTACATGGACAGGCTAAGAAACAGGCCGCAAATGCGCCAAACTTCCCCCTTCTCACTCAGTGGATTAAATGCTTACTGGCCGCCTCATCATTATTGGACTCGGCAACATCGGCATGCCCTTGGTACGTACTCTGTCTCGTGATTTCCGCCTGGTCTGCGTTGATATCAATGAATCTACCCTGAAGTCGATTCGCAAGCTCTTGGGGGAATCGGTCGAGACCTATCTTGGCGACGCCACCAGTCGGTTGGTGCTGCAAAAGGTCGGTATTTCGCCAGCCGACACTGTGGCGATCACCACCTCAAGTGAAGAGATCAATCTCGAAATCGCACGGGTGTTGCACCAGCACTTTCCTGACGTGCGCGCCATCGGCATCGGTATTACCCAGGCTGGCATCCAGGAAATGGACGCGCTGGGCGTGGAGGTTGAAGGAATTTTCGCTGCCAGCGCCACCGGAATGCGCAACCGTCTCGAACACCGCAGCAAAACCGTGCATGGTATCGGCCTGGGCAAAAACGAAATCCTCGAAGTAGAAGTCTCACCCAACTCTCGTCTGGCCAACAAGCCGCTTGGCTGGCTGCGCCCCAAAAGCTGGCGATTCGGCCTGATCTATCGCGACGGCAATATTGTCGTACCGAATAAAAATGTCGTCCTCAAGCCCCGTGACAAAGTCGTCATTCTCGGCGAACCACGAGTCCTCAAAACCGTGGCCGAACGCCTCTCGTCGAGCTTTTCAGACTTCCCCCTCGATTACGGAGGAACCGGCCTCATTCTGGTCGGTAACAACGAAAATCCTGAGTTTTTCTCTGAGACAGGCTACCTGGCCAGCACCCTGCCACTGCAGCATTTAATCCTAGCCGTTGCCGAAGGCGCTAAAATCCCCGAACCACTGCTGCAATTGATCGCCGACAAAGACCCCGTCACAGTCAAGATCAGCCGGACTGCAACCCCATCTGAAGCGGTTCAAACCATTCTCGAGCAAAAAAACTGTAACCTCGGGTTGTGCATAATGAGTCCGTCTTTTCTCTACAAACGACTCTCGGCAACCCGAGCCAAGCGCCAGATTCTAGATATTTTTGCCAAGGCTGACTGTCCCGTGCTGCTGGCGACCGGATCCCACCCGTACGAAAAAATCGCCGTCCCCTGCCTCAGTCAGCACGCCAGCCAGAATGCTCTGGAAGCCGCCATGGACATTGCAGCCGACATGTACAGCACCATCGAAGCGCTGCTCGCTCTACCGTCCCAGTACATTTCCACCGAGAAAGAAGGGAACGATTACGCCCTGCTGAAAAAAAACATTTCCGATGTCGCCCTGGCCTACCGGTCGAGCATCCGCCGGATCGAACTCACCGGAAACCCGATCCACAGTTTTTCCGAGGCGCTTACCAACTACAATCTACAGGTCAACGAAATCAGCAACACCAATGAAGACGGATTGTTTCGACGTATATTTTACCCCGATGTCCCCTGGTACGTCGTCCACCGCAGCAAGCCAAGCGCCCTGCTGATTCCGGCTATTGAGGAAGTGCTGTGAGGAAGCGCCATGATTAAACAAGAATCGGCGATCCTCCTTGTACTCACCGGCACGGCCGTCATCCCCTTCATCGCCCGTCGGTTCCGCATCCCCTCTTCGGCCCTCGAAATCGTCTACGGATTTTTGCTCTTCAACTTCGTCATCGACCATCGCCCGGAGTGGTTTGAGGTTCTGCGCGAACTCGGCTTTATCTTTCTGATGTTCATCGCCGGGATGGAACTTGACATCACCCGTGTGCTGCGATCACGCAAGGCGGTCTGGCTGACGTTGGTGCCGCTGACTTCATTCATTCTGACACCCAGCCTTTTCATTGCCCTTGGTCAACCATTTTTTCTCGGCATCGCCGTGGCCCTGATTTCAGCTGGCATCGCCATCCCAGTCCTCAAGGAATCAGGACTGATCAACCAACCGATCGGTCAGACCATCGTTAATGTCGCCCTTATCGGCGAACTCTTTTCAATTCTCGCCCTGACCGTTCTCGATGCCTTCCACAAACACGGCATCACCCTCGTTGCCGTGCTCGAACTCGGCAAACTGGCAGCCCTGTTCGGCCTGGCATTGCTGCTACTTAAACTCCTCTATCTGCTGGCGTGGTGGTTCCCCGATCGGGTCACCAAAGTCATGGAAAGCGACGACCCTGTTGAAGAGGGAATCCGCGCCGTTGTCACCGTCGCCTTTTTTGGCGCCGTGCTGGCCGTGCTGGCCGGGGCGGAGGCCATCCTCGGTTCCTTTCTGGCCGGGACCATCTTCAGTTACGTCTTTCGCAACCGGCATCGTTTTGAAGAAAAAATCAACGCGGTTGGCTTCGGTTTTCTCATCCCCTTTTTTTTCGTCGGGGTCGGCTCCCAGCTCGACAAAAGCTTGCTTACTTCGCCTGATATAGTGCTGCAGGCCCTTTTTCTGACTCTGATGATTCTGATCAGCAATTTGGTCACTCTCCCCATGCGCCGCCCACTCGGCCTTAACCTGCGCGAGGCGATCTCCATGGCCCTCCTGTTGTCGGCCCCTCTCACCATGATCGTTGTTGCCGGCACCCTCGGCATGCGCATGGGGTTGCTCAATACCGAAACCAACGGAGCCCTGATCCTCACCGCCCTGCTTGCCAGTTTTATTTACCCTTCGCTCTTCCGAATGGTCTTCCGTGGCAAGACCGACCTGAACGTCCAAACAAACAACGCCTGAATTTACAAACCTCTTTGGTCATGCAAAACAAGACAGCCGCAGTCTGACGAAATACCTTTCGTAAGACTGCGGCTGTATATTCTGGGCGGCTAGTTTTTCACCAGGCCATTCAATCAAGGAATGGTCACCGAAGAAACCCCAAAACAAAAACCATTCATCACTCACCCCAAAGCCACATCCAATATCATCATGACTGAAAAACCGACCATCGTGAACATTGTGACTGCGTCGATATGCGCCGGATTCTCTTGAGATTCGGGAATCAATTCTTCGACCACCACAAAAATCATCGCCCCGGCGGCAAAACAGAGGGCGTACGGCAAAAATTCCTGCATCTGCAGCACGAACAAAGCACCGAGCACCCCGGCCAC
>JBFHFM010000006.1:0-31353 GCA_041583595.1 Trichloromonas sp.
CCGAAAGTACAACCCACATGAGACAGGCCTGTGCGGTTCCCCTTTACAGTTTCTGGGATTTTTCACTCGGGCACGGCATTGTCGGGGGTAAACTGATACGCGCTACAACGCAAGGACGATTGGCAGGTCAATTGGCCTTGGATGTTCTTCAGGGGCATAATCCGGACGAAATTCCCGTAATCGACGCCGGAACCAACGAATTCATGTTTGATTATAACGAGCTCAAGAGATTTGGGCTTTCGATGAAGGCCCTCCCGAAGGGTAGCCTGATCATTAATCGTCCGCCACCGTTCTATGCGTTGAGCAAGGGACAGCTATGGGGCGGCTTTGGTCTGATGACGGTTCTCTCCGGCCTTTTGCTTATGACTCTTTGGGGAAGGCGAAAAGCGGAAAAGGCACTTAGCGCGAGCGAGGCACAAATTAAACTTCTGCTTAACACGGCTGCCGAAGGGATTTACGGTCTCGACCTCCAGGGCAATTGTACTTTCTGCAATCAGGCCGCTCTAAAGCTTCTCGGATATGGAAAGGAAGAGGAGCTATTCGGGAGGAATATGCACTCGTTGACCCATCATACCCGCCCGGATGGTTCTCCATACCCGAGTAGCGAATGCCGGATTTGTCAGGCCTTTAACAAAAACGAAGGATTCCATTTTGAGGACGAGATATTCTGGCGAGCGGATGGGGACAGTTTCTCTGCGGAGTACTGGGCTTATCCGTTACGAAAAGAAAAAATAGTCATCGGGGCGGTCGTCTCCTTTCTTGACATAACTGAGCGCAAGAAATCAGAACAACGAATAAAAGAAGCTAATCGCGAACTCGATGCCTTCGTCTACACGGTTTCTCACGATTTGCGCGTGCCTCTTACCGCAATGATCGGTTTCGCTGATCTTCTGAAGATGGAACATTCGCAGGGGATGAATGAGGAGGCGTTGGAAATGTTGGCCGTAATCGAAAAGCAGGGACGGCGAATGGAGCTTTTGATAGAGGACCTGCTGGCCCTGGCGAGGATTGGAACTCTGGATGCGCCCGAGCAGCCCATTGTTACTGATGAGATTGTCAGTGGGGTCCTTCTGGCTTTGGCCGATCAGCTCGCCAGTTCAGGGGTGAGGGTGCAGATGAACATTCTGCCCGATGTGCGGGTGCCCGAGACACTGCTGTCCCAGCTGTTTCAAAACCTGATCGTAAATGCCATCCGCTATGCCGGGGCGAAAGGGAATCCCATTGACGTGGGAGGCGAACGAAAGGGGCAGGTGGTGCGCTTCTACGTTCGTGACCATGGCCCAGGCATTCCGGTTGAGGAACGCGAGCATATCTTCGAAGTCTTTTTTCGGGGAAAGGGCGGAAAGAAGGTTACGGGAACCGGGGTTGGGCTTGCCACTGTGAAAAAAATTGCCAGCCTCTATGGAGGAGGGGCGTGGGTGGAAGAAACGCCCGGCGGCGGCTGTACCTTCTGGGTTGAGGTGAATGATGCATCATCGCCAGAAGCTTCACCGACAGGCCCGTAGCCGATTCTCTATTTATACCAAGGGTTGAAATGGGCACATAAGCCCCAAATCTCTTTCCACACGAACGCTTCAAACAGAAATCCTCGATTCCAAATGGAACCGGGGTTTTCTGTTTGCCAGGAAGGGCAAGTTGCGGCGAATGGACTCTTATTCGCCGCAACTTATGCAGAAGTTGTCCTTGCCAATGCGGTGATTACGGGCCATAATCGCATTAAAACGTGCGGAGATTATATGTATATCCACCAGCAAGACCGATGGCCTGACTTTAGATGGGATCAGGGGAAACTGGCGGTTCTGCTTGCCGAGGTCCGCCACCAACAGGGGCGACTTTTGGGGCGCATGGAGGCTCTTGGCTTTTTGCTGCAGAAGGAGGCCAGCCTGCAGACTCTGACCCAGGATGTTATTAAGTCCAGCGAAATCGAAGGGGAGATTTTCGACTGGGAACAGGTGCGTTTTTCGGTCGCCAGACGCATGGGTATCGATATCGGTGGGCCGGCCACCGTTGATCGTCATGTGGAAGGGATCGTCGAAGTCTTGTTTGACGCTACCGGCAACTATGAAACTCCACTGACCAAAGAGCGCCTCTGCGCCTGGCACGCAGCACTTTTCCCCTCCGGAAGAAGTGGCATGCAGCGGATTGCCGTCGGCCGATGGCGGGACGAATCAAGCGGTGTCATGCAGATCGTCTCCGGGCCCTTCGGCCGGGAAAAGGTCCACTACGAAGCTCCGACCTTTGACCGCCTCGACACCGAAATGGAGGCTTTTATCCGTTGGTTCAATGCCCCCCTCGCATCGGACCCGGTGATAAGGGCGGCCCTGGCCCATTTCTGGTTTGTGACCATTCACCCCTTTGACGACGGTAACGGGCGCATCGCCCGAGCTATCGCCGATATGCTGCTGGCTCGTTCCGATAAGAGCCCATGGCGTTTTTACAGCATGTCCGCTCAGATTCAGCGGGAACGAAAGGTCTACTACGAGGTCCTGGAGCAGTGCCAGAGGGGGGGGCTGGATATCACCCCCTGGATCGAATGGTTCCTCTCATGCCTCAAACGCGCCATTGAAACCGCTGCAGAAACCCTGAAAGCCATTCTGAGCAAGTCTAGATTCTGGGAATCCCACGCCGGTGAAACGTTCAACGACAGGCAGCGTACACTCATCAACCGGTTGCTGGACGGTTTCGAAGGGAAGCTGACTTCATCCAAATGGGCGAAGCTGGGGAAATGCTCTCAAGACACGGCCTTGAGAGATATTAACGACCTTCTCGGGCGCCGGATTTTGAGTAAAGAGCAAGGAGGTGGACGCAGCACCAGTTATGTGTTGGCTGATTGAACTTCCCTTCTCCCTCCTCTTTTTTCGGCCGTCGCCAAATGGTCATCATTCAGGAAACCTTCAACGGTCATGAGGGGTTAGCTCCCAGGCCTTGAGCAAGGCCGCGAGGGTGCGATTCTGGATGCCGATGGTTTTTGCCCCTTTTTTCTCCCATTGGGAAATACTTCCGGCGCTTACTTTCAGGCGGTCTGCAAACTGGGTCTGACTTTCGCCAAGGGCTGAGCGCCAGGCGTGGATGGCGGTGCCGGTGAGCGGTTTGGGGAAGGTGATCCCCGGTGGCGGGTTTTTAATCTTTTGTCGAGACGTTCCCTTTTTAGGGGAACGGAAAGGTGGCGTAGTGGCTTCATCGGCCTCGGCTAAATCGATACCGAAGACATCGGCGATACCGGTCGCGGCAATCCGCCGGCGGGAGCCGCCCCTTTGGGCTACGTTGGTCACCGCCGCCGAAACATCGACCAACTCTTCATGATTGACCCCGCGCAACACGAAGAGCATTTCGGGGGCCTCATCAAGTCTGGCCCCCACCCCGTAGAGCACCGCCGCCACATGTTTGCACATGTTCGCCAGGTCCGGGCAATCGCAGTCGAATTTCATCTGCCCGGGGAGGGGGAAAAGTCCTTCTTTGGGGTTGGAGACGACTTCCATAACGCCCTTGTCCAGCTTGCCGCGCAACAGATCGATCAAAGAACCGATTTTTCCTGAGCAGGCGCGTTTGACCGCCGTCCAGCTGTTTTTGGCCAGCGGGGCGATGGTGATCTTGACGTTATATAAGGTCGAGCCGCTGACGATGGCTTTGATCTGGCCGCTCTCGATTTCGAGATGGCAGACCGAGCCGTTTCGGACGTAGGTGCGCCCCCGGGGCAGGCGGTTGGCATAATCGCTGAACGACTCCATGTGGTCGCACCAGCCCTTGCCCCAGAAGGATGAGGCGATCTTACGCCCGCTCAGTTCCACCGGCTGCACATCGAGCCCTTTCTTCTTCATTTTTTCCATTTGCTTCCGAGCCTTGGCCCGCCGCTCCGCCACGGTCACATAAGGAGCCCAACCGTAATAGCTCATATCAGAACTCTCCTGCCTGAATCAGTTGATTGATAAGGGGACTGTCGATTCTCTACGAACTTGCCTCACCCCTCACGGTTCAACTATATAGCTGCCCTGTCCAGATCAAGAGCTACCAGGCGCAGCAAGGCTTCGTCATTCATCTCGGTCAACAGGGTTTCGGCGCCTTCCAGCAATTCGGTCGCCATGTCAGCCTTGGCTGTAATCAGCGCATCGATCTTTTCTTCCACCGTCCCTTTGCAAGCGAACTTGTGCACCACGACATTCTTTTTCTGGCCGATGCGAAAGGCCCGGTCGGTTGCCTGATTCTCCACCGCCGGATTCCACCAGCGGTCAAAATGGATGACATGGCTCGCAGCGGTCAAATTGAGACCCGTTCCGCCGGCCTTGAGGGAGAGGACAAAAAATGGCGGTCCGTCCTCGTGCTGGAATCGTTCCACGAGTTTTTTTCGCTCTGCCACCGGGGTTCCCCCGTGTAAAACCAAGCCTGGGCGGCCAAAGACCTGGGTCAGAAAAGCAGCCAGCGGTGTGGTCATGGTCTTAAACTGGGTAAAGACCAAAAGCTTTTCTTGGCGTGCCGCAATCTCTTCAGCCAGTTCCCTTAGCCGCCCGAATTTACCGCTACGCTCTTCGGCGAAATCACCATCGCCGAGGGCCTGATCCGGGTGATTGCAGATCTGCTTGAAACGCATCAGCGACGAGAGGATCAGCCCTCGTCGTTTTATCCCTTCCTGTTGTTCTTTGAGCGCAGCGGTCAGATCCTTCACCGCCTGCGCGTAGAGCCGGGCCTGGAATTTGCTGAGTCCGCACCAGGCCGTCATCTCGACCTTATCGGGCAAATCGCTGATCACCTTGCGATCGGTCTTGAGGCGGCGCAGAATATATGGCTGCACCAGGGTGCGCAAAGGCGCATAGGAGGGAGGTTCGCTCTTTTCCAGCGAAGCAATGAACTTTTTAAAACGGGGTGCCGATCCCAGCAGCCCGGGGTTGATAAAATCGAACAGCGACCAGAGGTCGGAAAGCCGGTTTTCCACCGGCGTTCCGGTCAAGGCGATGCGTGCCCTTCCTGACAGGGTTTTGACCGCTTTGGTCTGCCTTGTGCCGGGATTTTTGATCGCCTGCGCTTCATCGAGAACGATCAGGTTCCAGCTCGGCTTTCTGAGCCATTCCTGGCGTTGTAGCATGCCGTAGGTCGTCAGTACCGCATCGGTGCCGGCCAGGGTCTTTTCGGGATCGGCGGCGATGCGTTCAAGTTCGTGGCGCTCCATTTCCGACGCATGCAGGCAAAGGGTTTTGAGGGAGGGGGCAAAGCGCGCCAACTCACTTTTCCAGTTACCCAGGAGCGAGGCCGGCAGCACCAGCAGGCTGGGGACCTTCTTTCCCGCGCGGACCCGCTGTGCCAAGAGCAGGGAGATGACCTGAATGGTTTTGCCCAGGCCCATGTCGTCGGCCAGGCAGGCACCGAGTCCGAGCTCCGAAAGAAACCAGAGCCAGTTCAGCCCGGTCTGCTGATAGGAACGCAGATTCGCTTGCAAACCGGAAAGGTTCTGGACCGCGGCCAGGCTGTTCGGATCGCGCAGCCCGGCGAGCAGCTGGCGCAACTGCTCGCCGGCTTCCACGTAGGCCCAGCCCGTTTCCTCCAGCATCAGATCCTGCCCTGAAAGATCCCGCCCGGCTCCGGCCAACAGGCGCATCCCTTCAATAAACGAAAGCCCGTCTTCCCCGGCCTCGGCCTTCGTTTTGCGCCATTGTTCGAGGGCCTGTTGGAGTTTTTCGCCGTCCACCTCAACCCACTGACCGCGAATCATTGCCAGTCCTTCTCCGGCCGCGGTCAGGATTGCGATTTCTTCCGCCGTTAGCGGGGCGCCGTCCAAGGTCAGTTGCACCTGGAAATCGAGCAGGGCCTGTGCCGAAAGGGTGTTTTCACCTTTGGAACCGATGGCAATCTGCACTTGGGGGCGGGGACGCTTTTTCCACCAATCGGGCAGACGTACGATCAGTCCGCTTTCTTCTAGGGGCGGAACATCCTTTAAGAGTTGGTAGGCTTCCTCAGGACTCCATGCCAGCGGATGATAGATATCGTTGCTATCGAGCAGCTCCTTTACCCAGGGGCAACGGGTACTTGCGTCGTAGACCGGTTCCAGCAGACGCAGCAATGCTTCCCGATTGTCGGTTCCGGCGTACTCGCGTAACGCTTGATTTAAGGGGAGGTGCTGAGCGCGGGCGTTCTTGCCGAGGCGCGGGATATAGGTCGCCATGAAGGCGAAGGGAAATTCAGGGTCTTTCCGATTTTCCGCCAGATGGAAACAGACTCTGCCGACCTGCCGCCAGAGTGGCGCATGGAGGGAGAGAAAGCCGGACAGACCATCGGCATTGCGGGATATGGACGCCAGGGCCCAGGCATCCATATCCCGCCAGATCTCATCGAGCACCTCGGGGGTACAGTACTCTGCGCCTGGCATTGGCGGGATGCTTAGATGAAGAAAGGCCAGGGTTGCGGTATCAAGGGGCGGTGAGGGGGCAAGCCGTTTGGCGGTCGGCAGGTTTTGACAGAGTTGCAGCAAATAGCGGGTGCCGAAATCTCGCCAGTAGCTCCAGGCCAGGGGCCAGTCCGCCGCTGGTTTTTCACCGGCCAGCGACAAGATCCCTGCCGATGGGGAGTCGACAAAAGCTTTGGCTATGCGAGAGAAACGCGGCGCTGGACCTTTAGCCGCAGAGCGATCGACCATCAGCAGATGGCCTGAAGGATTGAGTGTCAGTTCCACGGTCGCAGTAACTTTCCGAGATTGCTTGTTTCCATCCGGAACCTATGGATGGAACGAGCGCAGTTTCCGGATGAAAACTAGCTTGAATGGGTGAGCCCATAAAATACACTTCAAAGCTAATCTGGACAAATTTCTTTTTCGCTGAATCTGCATCCGGAAAAAAATATTCATGTTTAGGTCGTCAAAATTACGCATCAAAGGTGGAGCGGCTTTGGTCATCTGTCAATCATAACAAAAGATGAAGGGCTCCTGCCGTATTGGCAAGAGCCCTTCATCTCTAGCTGGAATGGTTTGCCGGATAAGGGGTTATTCTCTGGTCCGGTTAATTGCACCCTTAAGTATTTGACTGGGTTTGAAGGTCAGAATGTTTCTTGAGGATATTTCTATTGCTTCGCCGGTTTGCGGGTTGCGACCGCGCCGCGTGGCCTTTTGCTGGACCACAAAATTACCAAACCCGGCGATCTTGATCATTTCACCTTGTTCGAGGGTCGACTTCATCAAATCGAATGTCGCTTCGACAATATCGGTGGTTTCTTTTTTGGAAAATCCAGCTTTCAACCAGATAGTTTCGATCAAATCCGCTTTTGTCATTGATTTTCCCCCTCAGATATTCTGCATGTCACCGTATTTACGTAGATTTATATCACGAGCTGCCGGGCTAAGCAACCCCATTTCTTGCTCGTAGCTCAAGCAGAGGCTGTTACCAATCGGGAAGGCGGCCGTCTCCTGTGGTCGATTTAACACAGCTGCAACTGACCGTCTTCGTCAGAAGTGAATTCTGACTCCTCTTTGAATAGAACCGGAACCTGCACGGCAGCCGCGACAGGTTCAGAAGCGACCTTCGCTTCCGGTTCAATCCGCTCAGGCTGCCTTGCCGCCGCAATCGCCCGTAATCCGTCTTCGACCGCCTGCTTGGCCAGCTTGTCACAGCGCTCATTGAAGGGATGTCCGGCATGGCCCCGCACCCACTGCCAGCTCACCTTATGGTTGCGGGACAAGGTCGCCAGCTGCTGCCAGAGATCCTGGTTGGCGAGAGCGTCCGGAGTTTCCAGGCGACCGGTGCGGGTCCAGCCGTGAATCCATTCGCTCATCCCCCGCACCAGATACTGGGAATCGCTGAACACGCGCACCGTTCTCGGATTGTTCAAGGCTTCCAGCCCCTTGATGGCGGCGATAAGTTCCATGCGTTGGGAGGTGGATTCGGGCTCAAAGCCACTCAATTCCTTTTCAAGTTCCCCGTAGCGCAGCACCACCCCATATCCGCCGGGCCCCGAGGCAGTTCCTGATCCATCGCTGTAGAGCTCGACCAGACCCGGTTCCGGTGGGGTAAAGGCGATCTGCAGCGTTTCGAATTCCAGCTCACGCAGCAGAGGCATTAAATTTGAGAGGTCCGGCGTCTGCCGCTTTAGGTCCGCAAGAGAAACCTCCAGGTTTACGTCATAGCGGACGGTCGCCAGCACCTTCGAGAGCCGGGCCTGGTCTGCATAGGTCTGCAGGTTTTCCTTACGTTTCTTTCCGCTGATCAGACTTTTCCACTCGAGGACCCCTTCGAGGGAGCCGAACCGTTGAACCAGCTCGGAGGCGGTTTTCTCGCCGATTCCGGGGACGCCCGGGATGTTGTCCGAGGTATCGCCAGCCAGCCCCAAAACATCCGGGACCTGTTCAGGAGGAACTCCGAAGCGTTCGAGAACTTCTTGCGGTCCCGAACGTTTATCCTTCATGGTGTCGAGCAGAAAGATTTGCTCGCCGACGATCTGCATCAAGTCCTTGTCGCCGGTGACGACCGTGACCTCAAGGCCTTCAGCGGCATAACGGCGGGCCAGGGTGGCAAGGATGTCGTCGGCTTCAAACCCGACCGCCTCAAGGGCCGGAATGTTGAGCGCCTGGACGATCTGCTTGATGTACGGGAGCTGCGGGAGCAGATCCTCGGGGACGGCGTCCCGATTCGCCTTGTAGTCGGGATAGATTTCCCGGCGGAAGGTTTCTTCCCTGGGGCGATCGAAGACGACGGCCAGATAATCGGGATTTTTTTCCCGCAGCAGATCCAGCAGCATCTTGGTGAAACCAAAGGCGGCATTGGTCGGTATCCCGCCGGCGGTGGCCAGGTCCTTGATGCCATAATAGGCGCGGTAGATGTAGCTTGAGCCGTCCAGCAAGTACAGTTGAGGTGCTCTTTTCACGGGCTCTCCCAGTATTTTTTAGTTCAGCTCTTCTCAGCGCTTGTGGCCAAAGATCCGGTCGAAGGTCTTTTCCTGCTCGGGGGTGCCGATGAGGATCAGGTCGCTCTTCGCTTCGAGTCGGGTGTCTGGTCCAGGGGAGACCAGCGTTTCGGCGTCTCCCGGGGGTTCGATGGCGACAATGGAGCAGCCGGTCTGCTGGCGCAGCTGCGACCCGCTGATGGTCGTGCCGACCAGGGTCGTGGGGAGTGGGCGGCGGAAGACAGCGATCCCTTCGGTGAGAAAGGCTGATTCCTTGTGCTCGAGCAGGTTCATCAGGATGCTCGCTCCGACCGAGGCGTTGGAGACCACGAAGTCGGCACCGGCGGCATAGAGCTGGTTGACGTTTTCATCGCAGTTGGCCCGGGCGACGATGCGGATATGGGGGTGCAGGTGGCGGCTGGTCAGGGTGAGCAGGATGTTGGTGCTGTCGTCGTTGGTGGTGACGATCAGCCCGCTGGCCCGGTCGATGCCGGCTTTGTGAAGGATTTGCCGGCCGGTGGCGTCGCCATAGACCGGGACATGCTGGTCGCAGGTCGGGCTCTCCTCGCGGTCGACCAGGATGTAAGGGATCGGTTTTCGGTCTAGAAAGGTGGCCGCGGCGCAACCGATGCGACCATGGCCGAGAATGAAAATCAGTTCGTCCTGGGGGACTTCGCCGGTTAATTGTTCGAGTGTCGCCAACTGCTCGTGGGTGCCTGCCAGTACCAGCAGGGTGCGTTCGCCGAGCACCGAGTCGAGCTCGGGGGTGGTGAATTCTCCCCGTTCCCAGAGTCCGATGACCGCCAGCCCGGTTTGCTGGCGGATCTGCGCTTCAATCAGGGTCTGGCCGACGAAGGGGGTGCCGTGGACAGGGATTTCGGCGATCTGCAGGTTGCCGAAGGAGTCGAGCACATGGGCCAGGGCCCCGCGGGTGGTGGCTCGGGTACCGAGGTAACGGCCGAGGATTTTCTTCAGCGGGATGACATGGGTGGCCCCGGCCAGGCGCAGCAGTTCGACGTGCTCCGGTTCGTTGACCATGGCCGTGATGGGGGTCTGGCAGAGGGAGCGGATGGTCAGGCAGAGGTTGATGTTCTCCGGGTCGCTCAGGTTGGCGATGACATAGCGGGCCGCCGCCACTCGCAGCCCACGCAGGACCTCGGTGTCCGACGGGGAGCCGTAGACCACCTTGAAGCCTTCCTGCTCTTCCAGGTGCAGGGCTTGTTCATAGTCGGCGGAGACCACCACGAAGAGCAGCTTGCGCGCTTGCAGTTTGCGGATCAGGGCGCGGGTGATCGGGGCGACGCCAAAAATCAGGATATGACCGGCGGTTTGCGCCGGCAACTCGAAGGTTGGCCGGTAGCGTAGCCGCTGTTCGATCCAGGGAGCGAGAAAGAGACTGATCAGGCCGAAGGGAAGGATGATCAGCAGAAAAACGACTCCGGAAATTGTCACCACGGCGGCAAAGATGTAGCCAGGGTCGGTGTGAAAGGTGATATCGCCGAAACCAAGGGTGGTCATGACGGTAATGGTCCAGTAGGCCCCGGCAATAAAGGAGAATTCTCGCCCTTCGAGATGCCACATGAGGGAGCGAAAAATGGTGGCGTAGATCAGGATCATCGCCAGTAAAAAGAGGCAGTAGAGGAGCAGTACCTTCAGGTTCTTGCGGGCGCGGCCGCGCAGAAAATAGGCGAGTTCGGAGGCGATTGATTTCATGAAGAGCTCTCGTCAGCCGGGTATATTAGGACCCTGGTATCGTAGTAGCTGGCGCCGCTGCCCACTTTGCTGACCGCATCGCCGGTCAGCTGGTTGACGCTGCTGCCCGAAGCCAGCCATTTGCCGCGGGGAAATACAAGCGTATCACGGCGTTCCGTTTGCGCCAAACGCACCCGGCCGCAGACCCTGCCCTGTTCATTTTCCACCCAGGCCAGATTGCCTTCACGAAGGCCGGCTGCTGCTGCGGTCTCCGGATGCAGGCGCAGCTCCACAGGCCGTTGCTGGTCGGCCGGGGTCATTTCCGAACAGAGCCATTGTGGTGGGGCGGTGGAGAGAAGTGTCAGCGGGTGGGTTGGGTCCACCGGAGCTTGCGGCTTATCAAAAGCCTGCAAAAAACGGAATTTTCCCGACGGGGTGGGAAAACGGCGGTCCAGGTAGGGAACGGCCGGCACGTCGGCCAGGCGTACCGGTCCCAGGCGCAGGGCATTCAGGTCGAGTCCCTGAGCCAGCACCGGCGCCAGCAGGTGCTGATGCCATTCTGCGCCGGAGAGGCGGAACTCGTCAGCGAAGTCGAAGCGCTGGGCGAGGCTGCAGAAAATGTCGAAATCGCTGCGGCAGTCGCCGGGGGGGAGGGCCGCCCGATTAACGGGGCCGACATAGCTGTGGCCGTAACTGCCAACGAAATCGTCTTCTTCCAAAAAAGTGGTGCTCGGCAGAAAAATGTCGGCCATGCTCGCGGTGTCGTCGAGAAACAGGCCGGAGACCACGACGAAGGGGGTCTGCTCGAAAGCCTGCCGTACCAGGGCGGTGTTGGGGGCCATGGCCGCCGGGTTGCCAGCGGTGACGAAAATCATCTCGATCTGTGGGTCGCGGGCCTCGAGAATCTCGGCGCCGATGCGGGGCATCAGCAGCCGGCGCCGCTCGGGATGCCAGCTGTCGCCAGTGAGATCCATAGCGAAAGGCGCGTACTCGTCAAACCCCTGGCTGACACCGCCGCCGGAGATGCCGATGGTGCCGGCGATGGCGCCTAAGGCGTCGATGGTCCGCAGGGCCAGGTGGGCGTATTCGTAGCGGTGCATCCCCCAGCCGAGGGTGATGGCCGTCGGTCCCTGTTCGGTGAGCAGGTCGGCCAGTTTTGCGACCTGTTCTTGCGGTACGTCGCACCGGCGGCACAGCTCGGGCATGGAAAAGCCGTCGAGAATCTGTTGGTACTTATCGAATCCTTCGCTGTGCTGGTCGAGAAAGGTCCGGTCCTCCCGTTCCTGCTGCAAAATAAGCTTGGCCGTGGCCATGGCCAAAAAGGCATCGCTGCCCGGTTTCGGCTGGATGAACAGGTCGGCCAGAGGGCGGCTTTCGCTGGAGACCGGGTCGATTAGCACCACGGTGCCGCCGCGCCGACGCAGGTCGGCGGCGAGGCGGGCCAGTGCGGGGCCCGTGACCACCGGGTTGCGTCCCCAGAGAATCAGGCTGCGGCTGTGGTTGTAATCGAGAGGATCGTGGGAGATGCGGGTGCCGAAGTCGAGATCCTGGGAGGCTTGGCCGGTGCCGCCGCAGAGGGTCCCCGCGAGGCCGGTGACCCCGCCGAAGCGGTTGAAAAGACGCTCGCCGATCAGCTTGAGGGCCGTGCGTTGGGCAAAGCCGCGGTAGTAGAGAATCGCCTCGGGGCCCGTTTGCTCTCGAATCGCGAGCATCCGCTCGGCAATCTCGTCCAAGGCCGCGTCCCAGCTGATTTCGCTCCAGGAATTCCCCTGCCGGCGTAGCGGGGTGAGGATCCGCTCGGGGCTTGCAGCGCGGGCCACGAAATCGCGGCACTTGCGGCAGGCAAATCCACGGCTGACCGGGTGCTGTGGGTTGCCGTGCAGGGCGGTGACGCGGCCGTTTTCTACCTCGGCGATCAGGCCGCAGGTGTTGGGACAATCGCGGGTGCAGGTGGTGATGATCTGGGACATGATGACCTTGTTCGCAGCGTGCGGTGGTTTACGGATGTTCGGGTAGAAAGGAGACTGTATCGAAAAGTTAAGCGAGATGTCCCAAGAATACAAGAATTATTCCGGGCGGGTGGTGGGTTTAGGCGGCCGAGGTTGTTAACTGTCTCAGTTCGGTGGCATGCTGTCCTTTTTCGTTGGACTCGGTCAAATCCAGGCTGCGGATCAGCGCCTCGACGATCTCAGCATCGAAATGGGTGCCTATCCCGGCCCGCAGCAGGTTGACGGCCTCGCCGACCGGCATGGGGTCCCGGTAATGGCGTTTGGCGGTGAGTGCTTCAAAAACATCGGCGACGGAGAGGATGCGTGCTCCGAGGGGAATCTGCTCGCCCCGAAGGCCATGAGGATAGCCTGAGCCGTCGAGTTTTTCGTGGTGAGCCCCGGCGATTTCGGGAATCTGCTGGTAGATGCCATCGAATTGAATCGCTTCGAGGATAGTGCGGGAACGGGCCGAATGCTCCTTGATTTCATCGAATTCATCAGCAGTCAGCCGTCCGGGCTTTTTCAGAATATGGTCGGGGACGCCTATTTTACCGTAATCGTGCAGCAGGGCCGCAATGCGGAGCATTTGGCAGAAATCTTTTGGTAATCTGAGCTGCCGGCAGATCTCCAGACTGTACTCGGAGACCATTTTTGAATGTCCGGCGGTCATGGGGTCGCGCGCGTCGATGCTGGCAGCCAAAACTTGCAGGGTCGTTTCGAACTGGCGAGCACGGGCTTCCAGTAATTGCACATTATGCAGGCTGATTCCGATGACCGGGGCGATCCCCATCAGCAGGTTGACATCGGTTTGAATCAGCGGCCGGGCGGTTTTTAATTGAGCGACGGCCAGGATGCCGATGGCTTTCTGGTCGCAGAGAATTGGGCAGCAAATAAATGAAGGGGCCCCGAATGTATGCGCGATGACCAGTCTTCGCTCTGGAGAGTTCTCCGGCAAGTCCTTAAGATTGTTAACCATGAAGGGTTTTTTATCTAGCAGAGCGCGGGCGAAGAGTCCTTTGGGCTGTCCTTCCTCCAGGTGAAAATGGGTTTGCTCAAGGGTCCTCAGCTCATCGGAGGAAAAGCCGAACCCCGCTCTGAAGGTAAGCTCGGGTTTTACGGGATCGGTCAGCAGGATCAGGCCACGTTCAAAATCGAGTCGTTGTTGCAGGGTGCGGATGGCACTGTCGAGAATTTCTTCGAGATGGGTCTGCACCCCGATGGATTGTGCGAGTTCTCGATTCAACAGGGCGTTATTGTGAGTGGTGCCGATCTGGTCGACCAGTTGTTCGGTGGTGTCCCGCAATTTGGCCAGGCTGGTTCGCAGGTTGGTTTTTTCGAAGGCGTCGGCGACCAGGGTAAGCAGAAAACTGATGGCTGTCAGCAGTGGCAGTGCGAAATGGAAAAACAGATCCGGTTTGGCTTTAAGCAGCAGGGCCAGAAAGGGGATGCTGCCGATGAGCAGAAGGTTGCGGGCGCGGATCCAGACGGCAGAGCCATTGTTGGCCCAGGAAATCTGGTAGCGGCAGCAGCTGCCGCCTTCAAACAGGCATTCGGGGTGGTGGATCTGCGGCAGTTTATAGGAGAACATGAGTAGGGATGCTTCGAAAAAACCCATGCGGTTTTTGCACTGGTAGGCTTTTTCCTCAATTCCGGGCCTTGGCGTAACGATGACCTCTATTTGGTTGGGGCTCAGTTTCTTCGATTCATAGGTTGCCGAGCGGGTCAGTTTGGCCGCGGTTTTGCTGATCAGTCGGAAAACATTAGCCGGTCCCATGTTGCTGAGCAGGTACTGGCTCATGATGCCGAGGGCTTCGGGAGACGTTGCGTACCGACCGGCCTCGCGGGCAATATCCCGGTTGCCGGTCAGCTGGACCAGTCTGTCATGCATGCGGTCGGCCTGCTGCTGGGTAAACCAGTGTCTTTGGTCGGTTGTTTCACGGCGGGTGATGCCGACGTGATCGAGCAGAGCCTCGATATCGACGTGGGGATAGCGATTTTCGAGCATCTTCAAATAGAGTTCAAAGACGCTGCTGTTGTAGAGGGGCGAGGACTCCATGAAAAGATCATTGCCTTAAAAAAGCGATCGTGCGTTAGGTTTTCCATTGTTCGGAGCAATGGAATAGCACTTGATATTTTTTTTAATTCCATGGGCAGGTTGCCCTACTTTACGGTCGATGATCGGATTCGTCAAGGGATTAGAATGGCTCGGGGGGGGACGGTGCTCAGGCCCCCTACATCAGGGTGCTGGCGGCTTCTTCGATGTTGAGGATGTCGGTGCGGATCTTTTCGATGTCGAGGCGGCTGAAGTCGACGTGCGGGCAACGGTGGCGGAGGCTTGCAAAACGGTCGGGGTCGTGGAGAATGTTGTTGGCCAGAAAGACGACTTCGGCGGCCAGGTTGTCATAGGGAGCCTTCTCTGGGGCGTGATGAAACTTGACGGCATTGCGTACCACCTCGGGCAACTTCCACTTGATCGTCAGCAGCGAGCCGGCCTGGGGGTGGTAAGTGTGGATGATCCGCTCCTGCATCTCTTCGGTTACCTCGTAATCGGCCAGAAGGGTCAGCAAAATGGTTTTGCCGATATCGTGCAGAAGGCCGCAGACAAACGCTTCTTCCTCGTCGAAGCGGACTGCGGCGCCGATTTTTTTTGTCAGGTAGCCGCACATCAGGCTGTGACGGAGGATGTTGCGCACCTCGGTGGCATTTTTCATACAGATCTTGTTGAGCGAATAGGCAGTGACAATGTTCAACATGGTGTTCAGGCCCATGGTGACGATGGCATGTTGCAGCGAGGTAACCTGGTTGGAAAAGCCATAATAGGCCGAATTGGCCACCTTGAGAATCTTCGAGGTGAGGATCTGGTCGGCCATGATGATTTTCATGACTTCTTGAGCCGAAGGGCCATCCTGGCTTTGCATACACTGGTTGAGACGAACCAGAATATCGGGAACCGGCGGGATGTCGATATCGCCACTGTTGATCCGTTCGGCGATTTTTTTCAGCAGCTCGAGTTCCTGCGGTGAAGGGCCGCGTCTTTCCTGCTGCTGGTACTGCACGACCTGTTTCAGCAGGTTGCTGGTATCGAGCTGGATCGGGCCGTTGAGGATGGCCGGCGGCAGCACGTCGCTCACCTGAAAAACACCAGATGGCCATTCCAGAGAATCCGCCAGAGCCATGATCAACAGCTGGCGGATGGCGGCTTCGAGGGAGGCGTGGTCAATGATCTGTTCGGATAAAAGAAATGAGGTAAAGGGGATGCCGCGACGCTGGCTCTGTTCGATGGCTCCTTTGATCAGTGGGAGGCCGAGGCCGCCAAACTCGGCTAGAAATTCGCCGATCCGTTCTCCTTCTTTGTTTGAAGTCAGAAAAACAACCTTGCCTTCCTGCAGATAAAAGGTCTTAGTCAGGTCATCGTGCTTGACCTTGAGTGTACCACTGATTCGCCGGGTTTCCCCCCATTGCAACAGATCTCTCAGGGGCATCAGCCCCAGATCTCCCTGGATAGTTTTCACGGCAGTCTTTCCTGGCGTTGCCCGTCATGCGGCAGGGCCTGTTTTCTGTTGGTGATAGCAACTTGGGTCGGTGCTTGAAGCGATATTAACTTGCGGGAAATTATCTCACACCTGCAGGACCAAGGGCAAGATGCTTGATTTTCTATTGATTCGCGGTTTTTAATTTTCAGAGGATTAAATGCGGATATTTGGTCAGACAAGTTTATGGTCAGACGAACAACAAAAGGTATTTTAAAAATTTCATCGAGAGCATAAAAAGGTCGGAAAACTTTACCGAGAATAATCATAGATCCTAATGCCAAACACGTGAATTCAGGAATGTAGAGTTCGTTTGACGCCTTCAATTCTCTCTATAATGGCGTTGCCTCTAAATATTTAGTTGTAAAAACATGTGCTTGCCGAATGGTCATGGAGAATTTGTCTTTTTGGGATGGGCCTTGAGACGCGTTGTTGTGAATAAACGCCCAGGCACCAAAAGAAAATAATTTTGTCGTTGATTCATCCTGTTGGCTTTTTACCCGTAATAAAAAATTACTTGACAATTTGACGGGTTTTTTGCATTTAATGTGGTTCTCAAGAAACAATGTTTTATGTATACATGTGCACAGTTTGATGCACTGCCTTGATACTATATCGCACTATTGTGGTTGGGACGTGGCACCAAATACCACTTTCCCGTAAGTAAAATTTAATCATCAGAAGGATGGCCGAAATGTCTCAAAAAGTGATTAAACCTTCATTGCAAAATCCACTAGCTCCGCCTGAAAAAATTGAATTTAATATCCCGGGTGAAATAGCCCGGAGCACTGGCGGCTATGAGGAGGCGATGAAGGTCGGCCATGAGTTGATCGAGCGTCCGATCAAGTCGGTGCCGGTCGCCCAGATTGAAAAGCAGCATTTCAAGAATCGAATGACGGTTTGGGAGCGCCTTCGGGTTCTCACCGAAAGCGAGCCGAATATCCTGTTTCAGAACTGGGGTAAAAATCTCGACGGTGCCTCCTTGGTCACCGGCATTCTCAATATCGGTGGGCGTGATGTGGCGGTCTACGGGCATGATTTCACCGTCCGTGCCGGATCGATGGACGCCACCAACGGCCAGAAGCTGGCCCGTTTGTTTCGGATGGCTGGTGAAAAGGGCATTCCTCTGATTGGCATGAACGACTCGGCCGGAGCCTTCGTGCCCGCCGGGGTCGGCGGTCTCGATGGTTACGCCGAAGCTTTTACCGCCCTGCGCAAAATCAGCGGTGTGGTGCCGACCATCATGTGCATGTTTGGTTTTAATGCCGGTGGCGGGTCCTATCTGCCCCGTCAGGGGAGTTTCGTCATCCAGCCTGAAGACACCTTTTTCGGGCTCACGGGTCCCGGGGTCGTCAAATCGGTGCTTGGCGAGGACATCACCCCTGAGGAACTGGGCGGTCCCAAGGTTCATGGCGCCTCTGGCGTAGCTGATCTGACCGTTGCCGATGAAACCGCGGCCCTGCGCGCTGCGGTTCGTCTGCTTAGTTACATCCCGGACAACAACAGTGTGCTGGCACCCTTTCAGACGACCAGCGACCCGCTTAATCGCAAGACCTGGGAAATCAATACCCTGCTCAAAAAAGCGTTTAACTCGCCGACCGGTTTCAATACGCCTTTCGACGTGTCGATCATTATTCAGCAGATTGTCGATCACGGGGATTATTTTGAAATGCAACCGAAGCGGGCACGCGAGGCGATTACTGTTTTTGGTCGCCTTGGTGGCAATGTAGTCGGGTTTGTCGCTAATAACTCAGCGGTTTCATCAGGTCAGATCGACTGCGATTCGGCGCACAAGATCGCCCGGTTTGTCCGTTTCTGTAATCTTTACAACATTCCTTTGATCTTCATGGAAGATACGACCGGCTTTTTGCCCGGCCGTGAGCAGGAAGCGCGCGGTATCGTTCAGGCCGGTCGTTCCATGCTCGATTCCATCGTTGATGTGCGCACCCCGCGTATCCTGCTGATCCTGCGCAACGCTTATGGTGGTGCCTACGCATCGTACAACAACTATCCGACCGGTGCCGACCTGGTCCTGGCGCTGCCTACTACCCGTTTGGCGGTTATGGGGCCGGCGGGTAAAGAATTTGTCTACAAGGGCGAGCTGCGTAAGATTCGTACCGGCGCTGCCGAAATGGCCAAACAGGGGGCTGCCGCACGGATTGCCGCCGGATTGGATGTCGGCGACGCCAAGAAAGATGCCGAACGGGAAGCCGCAGACTGGCTGAAAACCCAGGAGGCCGAGTTGAATCTGCGCTATGAAAAAGAACTGATGAATCCTAAAGAGGGGCTGGCCCTCGGTTCGATCTCCTCCATTGTCATGCCGACCGATCTGCGCAAGGTCCTCGGGGAGAACCTCTCCTTCTTGATGCGCCACTACAAGCCCGGGCCGATGGCCGGGCCGCAGCGCGAATTCCACTAGGATGACGGGAGAATAAATAATGAAAGCGAACCAAGGTTTCGATCAGGAGATATTAACCATGGCACCGACAACTGATTACTATACTAATAATCCTCTAATTCATTGCGATCGTCGCCTGGGAAAATCGAGTTCCGCGTGGGTGCGATCCTTCTCGTGTGAAGGGCTCAAGCCGCTGATCGTCTGCCGTGGCCCGATTCGTATGGAAGCCATGATGGTGTATGAGGAGATGGGGATTGCCTATTATGGCATCCTGCTCTCGGAAAAAGACTCCATCGTCTACCCCAACGCCCTGTCGCCCGAACTGCGTATGCTCACCGATTCAACGCGAGTTCATCGAGTGCCTGATTACTCTGGGGCCAGCAAGGAAGAGCGGGTCGAGCGAATCGGGCAAATCATTGAAATCGCCAAGGATAATGGTTACGATTCAATCTTCGCCGGGTATGGCTTCATGGCTGAGGATGACGAATTTGTCGCAGCCATCGAAGCGGCCGGACTGCGGTTTATCGGTCCCTGCAGCGCCACCCAGCGCGGTGCAGGCAAGAAGGATGAAGCCAAACGTACGGCGCTTGCCGTAGGCGTCTCCGTAACTCCGGGGATCGACAACGTTACGTCCCGCACCCTGGTGGCCAAATACCAAAGTCGCGAAGCGTTGCTGGCCCTCGTCAAAACCGAGGAGCTGCAGTGCAATCCGAAGGTGCTTGGCAATAATGAGCTGCCCCTCGAAGAGTTGGCTGATCATATCCTCATGGTTTCTTATGCCAAGGGCATCGATCTCTTTACCATTGAGGAGCTGGGGGCGCAGGTGCAAAAAGAATGCGCCGACATGTTTCGCAATTACCCCGGCAGTCGGATTCGCCTTAAGGCGATCGGCGGTGGTGGCGGTAAAGGTCAGCGGATTCTCGGCGCCTCGATGCTGACCAAGAAAAATCCCACCGACGCCGAAATCACTCGGGCAGTAGCTGATGCACCCGGGTTGGTGCGCGAAGTCCTTAATGAGGTCAAGGCGGCGGGGATTGGTGACAATAAGAACGTGCTCGTCGAGCTCAATATCGAGCAGACGCGTCACAATGAAATCCAGCTTCTTGGCAATGGCGAGTGGGCGATTGCCCTGGGCGGCCGTGACTGCTCTCTGCAGATGCACGAACAGAAATTGCTGGAAATTTCCGTTACCCAGGAAGGTCTGGCTGTAGAAATCGCCAAGGCGCAAAAAGCCGGGCTCAAGGCTCAGGCCGAAGCTCTGGAAATGGACTTGCGCACGCTAAAGCGCATGGAAGAAGAATCGGAGCGCTTCGGACAGGCGGTCGGGCTCGATTCGGCCTCGACCTTCGAGTGCATCGTGGACCGCGACCGTCATTATTTCATGGAAGTGAACACCCGTATTCAGGTGGAGCATCGGGTCACCGAGCTGGTCTACCGGTTGAAATTCACTAATCCCGACGATCCGAATGATTCCTTCATTGTTGAGTCGCTGGTCGAAGCCATGGCCCTGCTGGCTCTGCACAAGGAGCGTCTCCCCCGACCCGAACGGCTTCCCCGCTTCGCAGCAGCTGCCGAAGCCCGTCTTAACGCCACCGACTGCTCCCTGTCGCCGAGCGCCGGCGGGGTTATTCGCTACTGGTCGAAGCCTATCAAGGGGGAGATTCGTGATGACCAGGGCATCTGCCTGGTCAATCCGGATACCCGCCAGTTCATGCGCTACACCGTGGCTGGCGCCTATGATTCCAATATCGCCCTGTTGCTGACTCATGGCGATAATCGCCTGGAGAGTTATCAGCAGCTGGCCAAGGTGCTTCGTTCAACGACCCTGAGTGGCACCGATCTGGCGACCAACCTTCAATTTCACTATGGTCTGGTTAACTGGTTCCTCAGCCAAAACGTTATGGCTAAGCCGACGACCCGCTTTGTTGTCCCCTACCTGACGATGGTGGGCAAGCTCAAGCAGGAAGCCAACAAAATCGATGTAGTCTATGCGTTTCTGTCCATGAAGAAGCACTTCGCTAAACTTTACGGTAACGTCCCCGAGGTAGCCAAGGCCGTTTCCGATACTCTGGATCGCAAGGGGACTTTGCTAACCCGGCCGATGGAGATCTTGCTCAAAGATCCTCATCTGCTTTCCGGATGGCTCAGTGTCAACCGGAAAAATATGGAAATCAAGAAGGGCAAGCTGGTCTGGTTGCGCAACCCGTTGGCGATTATCGAAGAAACCTACAAGTATCTCCATATGGGCTGGCGTTCTTCCAAGCCGGCCGCCGAAATTATCTGGTCCCATGATAATGAACTGTTGCAGCGGGCACTAAGTTTTTATGAAAAATTGCGCACAGTTTTTGGATTAAAGGAAGAAGAATTCGTTAAACTCAACACCCTGCTCAGCAAAGAGAAGCCTCAGGGTGGCTATGATCAGGAAACCTGGGAAAAAATTCAGGCATCGCACCTTGGTTTTGAAATTGGCAATGAACTTCTTGGTCTGCTCTTTTTGATTGCCGATAAGACGGATTTCTTCGACTTCAAGGTAGAAGAAAACCTCGAGGTGACGATTCCCGAATATCTCACCGATGGCGACTTGCAGGCGGCGATGAAAAAGGTGCTGGTACCGCCACCGGCGACCAGGGCTGACGAGATCGTCACTCCGGGTGGCGGCATGTATTATGCGCAGGAAGCGCCAGGTCTGCCCCCCTTCGTTACGGAAGGGATGCATTTCGAAAAAGGGCAGCCGCTCTTTATTCTTGAAGTTATGAAAATGTTCAATAAGGTGCCGGCCCCCTTCTCCGGAACAATCGAAAAAATTCTCATCGAAGGCGGAGATGGCGTCATCGTGCAGAAGGGACAACCGATTTTCAAGGTCGTTCCGGACGAGAAATTTGTGGAAATCGACTCTCGAGAAGTTGATAAACTGCGTCGCGAGACGACTACTGAATATCTTACGGCGATTCTCTGATTTCACGTACAAAAAGGGCTCCGGAAATCGTTCCGGAGCCCTTGTTATTTAAACCGGTCCGCCCGTTTAGGCGCGACCGGTTTTTTTATCAACGGGGATTAGACCGCCAGGATATAGTTATCCTCTTCGACGCATTCGGCGGATCCTTCAAGGATGGAGTTTTTGTGCATGTTTTTGATGACGGCGGTTAGTCCGTGGTTAGTAGACCAGGTCGTGCCGCAAACCCGGCACTCCTTGATGTCTGCATGGAATCCTTCGGAATGCAGACCTAGTTCTTTTAAATGGTAATGTTTGCAGACGGGACATTGCATGGCATGTCTCCTTTCTTCGACGCATTATGTGATATCTATTCACGTATGTAATTATGATTAAATTATAGGGGGCGCCATTTTCGTGCAACTAAAAATTTTTCTAATTTTTGATAAAACAGCATGTTAGGCCAGCTTTTTGTTTTGAAGAGTAAACCGGTTGTTTAAAGTGATCATCCTGCTGCTGGCAATGTTCTCTGTTTCTCTGGGGTATACATTATAAGTGGCTAGAATCTTATGTTTTTTTATGTAATAGATCGACAATTCGAAGGATGAGGCTTCGGGTGGAAGAAAAAAGTCCCGATAGGTAGAAAAAAATTCGCCTGAGAGGGAAGAGAAGCTGTTGTATAACCATGTCTTGGGTAAAAAAGACCAAATAATGGTTAAAATGACGGGTTATTTGGGATTTGTGAGCGATAGCATTCTGCAATGACCGGTTAGCGAAGTCCCTGGTTTCAGGGAGTCCACTTGCCGCAATTTCATCCCCTCAGGGAGGGGCGGACACTGCAAGGACTTCATCGAAAACATGGATTGGCCATGCAGGAAAAGACGCAAAGAGGGGCTGGCAGGTCAGGCTCCGAACAACGGCAAATCACAGGATGGAATTAGTCCACGCTTTTCGGCACGGGTCAGAAGCGCGACGACGGCGTCGAGTCCCTCCTCACCAAGGTCGAGAGAAAAGTCGTTGACGTACAGTCCAATATGGTTGTTGATGACCGCATCGGAAAGTTCCTGGGCGTGGGCTTTGATATAGGGGCGCGAGGTTTCTGGATGGGCAAAGGCAAATTCGATGCTGCACCGTAAGGCTGCATCGATTTCGGCGATCAGCGGCGCTCCGAGTGCGCGTTTAACCAGGATGCCTCCTAGCGGAATCGGTTTGCCGGTGGTTTCTTCCCACCACTGGCCGAGATCGAGCACTTGGTGCAGGCCCTGGTTCTGGTAAGTGAAGCGGGATTCGTGAATAATGACCCCGGCCGGAACTGTGTCGCTGGCCACTGCGGTCATGATCTGGTCAAAGGGCATGGGAACAATTTGCTCGAAGCCTTCACCGTAGAGCTGAAGCAGCAGGTTGGCGGTGGTTAACTCTCCGGGGATGGCAATCTTCTGATGGCGCAGTTGCTCCATGTAGAGCGGGCGGGAGGCCACAACCAGTGGTCCGCAACCGCGCCCCAGGGCGCCACCGCTGCGCAGAAGCGCGTAGTCCCGGCGTAGATGACCGAAGGCGTGATAAGAAACCTTGGTCAGGTCAAGAATTCCCTTCAAGGCCAATGAGTTGAGGGTTTCGACATCTTCGAGTCGTTCATGGAAAATCAGGTCAGACAGGGGGATGCGGCGATGGATCAGGGCGTCGAAGATGAAAGTGTCGTTGGGGCATGGCGAATAGCCCAGGGTCAGTAAGCGAGTCATGCGGATTCCTCCCGGTCGTGCCAATGTCTGAGAATTTCCTGAACCGCCCGCTGGGCGATTTCGGCCCCCTCCTTGAGGTTCCAGCGGGACGTGTCACGGTCTTCGACCAGGTTGGAGATGCCTCGGAGCTCCATAAAGGGAACATTGTTCATGGCGCAGATCTGGGCGACCGCGGCACCTTCCATATTTTCACAGATACCCTGGGTGCGGCGGGCCAGTTCCCTGCCGCCTGAGAGGGTTCCCGAACAGGTCGATACGGTAACGAAGGGGCCGCTGGCAATCGCAGTCGATGCGCAAGCGCTGCCGGCAGTCAGCAGGGCAAAGGCTTTTTCGGTGAGGGCAGCTGATGTGGGGTAGCGATTAAAAAAAGAATTTCCGTTGCGTTTCACCAGTGGCAGTTTCAGGTCTTGCATGTCGAGAAAGCCATCGGGCGTCAGTACCCCTTCATCCCCATAGATTTCCTCGGAGGCAATGGCCAGGTCACCGACGTTTAACCCTGAGCCCGGGAATGCACCGCCGCAGCCGACCACGATCACCGCCGTGGGGCGAAAAAATCCGAGCAGCGACGAGGTGGCTGAGGCCGCATTGGCCTTGCCGATACCGCTGTGGAGCAGGGTGACGCTGAGTCCGGACAGGGTGCCCAGGTACAGGTCACGACCACTGCAGTTGCGCACTTCGCAGGGGCTGAGAAAGCGGCGAAGCAGGGTGGTTTCAAGGGGTACGGCAGCAATCAGGGCGATCATGATGAGATACCGGTGCTGGTGGTTAGGGTCAGGGGTGCGGGCAAGTGGTCATGAGGCCGTGCGTCAGCGATTATACCAGCCTTGGCGAATCAGATCGCGGCGCAGGGGAACGCCCTGGTTGCGCACGATGCCCTGATACCAGAAATGATTCTCGCGGATCGGTAACCCGTTGCATGGCGGATCGAGACGTTTGCGACGATCCACCAGGTTTTGTTGAAACGTCTGATCGGCCTCGGAAATAATCTCGCGGATTTTTTCAGCCAAAGGTAAAGAGACTCCCTCGATGACAAACTCGATCAGGTCGCGCAGTTTGAGCCCCTGGTGGTATTCCCAGAGGTCACCTTCGAAAGCCGCGGCACATTCGTCGACGAAATCGTTCCAGTCCAGAAGCAGTGCACCAAAATCATCATCGGCAAAATCGGCATATTCTGAATGTTCGCTCAGGCGCTTCTCGATGTGGTCCTGCTCTTTTTTGGAGAGGAAGAAGTTGAAATCGTCTTCTACCGGATACATTTCGAGGGTTTCGACCAGCTCATCGCAGAAACAGGCATAGTCCAGCTCGGTTTCGGTCATTTCGCTAAAGGGCTCGGGCAGGGATTTGAGTGGATGGCAGAGAAGCGACAGGTGATCGTGTCCGGTGTCGGTTGGAAATTGCAGAGCGGGCCTGTTGGGGATCTGCAGTTGTGCCAGCAGGTTGGTGATGCGGAGGTGGTTGCCGGTGAAGCAGGTCAGCACCTTTTCTTCGGAATAAAAAAGTTCGATACCTTCCCGGTTGTTGGCCAGGCCGAAGCCGACGAAGCCATCGTGGATCAATCGGGGCAGAAATGGCTCAATTGTGTCGAGAATTTCGAGGGTGGGCAGGTATGGCGAATAATAGGTCGTCGGTGCCGGAGGATCCGTCTGATTGGCGGACTGATCGTCGTGGTAGTATTCAAGAATAAAAAAGGTTTCTTCTGGTAGTTTTGGCGCCAGGGCCGTAAGAATTGTTTTCACCCTGCTGGCGTTGACCATGATCGCAAAACGATAGGAATCGGTTGTGTTTTCGAGGGGGCTGAAGGTATACCCCTCGACAAATGAAAGTTTTTTTTCATTCGTTTGTTGCGGCCAGACACGTAGTCCCAAGGGGAGTTCGAACGGTTGGTAAGACAATGGAGATCCTCTGTAATCGGTATTTTTTTATAGGCAGATGCCTTGCCGTATAAGGCCATCTGACGTTCTGGCAACTAAAATATTTTGTGCTCTCCAAATTAGTAGCTTTACCTTAAAATGTCAACCGGGCTGGGGGAGGCAGGTGCGGTTTGGTGGCCTGCGAAATGTCCGGGTTGGAGACTCTGCAATCAGGCTTGCGGTTCTGAAACAGTCCCTCGCGTAGGATGGGGGGATGGCTGGACGTGAGTGGCTCATTTTGGTTTAGCTAGAGTAAATGTTTTTATCTAAGATAAATAATTTATATTGACAATTCGCATAGTTTACGCTATATCGTCAGTGAATAAAACTCTATTTTATTTCTGCGGTGGGTCTTTTGATGGAATTTAAAACCGAATTCAAAATAGGTGCAAAGATCAAGAAATTGCGCAAGGCGCGCAAGCTGACCCTTCAGGATGTGGCCCGTGAAACCGGTTTTTCTCCGGCGCTTATTTCGCAGATCGAAAACAATAATGTTTCACCGCCTATTGCCACTCTTTCCAAGCTGGCGCGGTTTTTCGATGTGAAAATGGGGCATTTCTTCGAAGAGGAAGAAGAGGAGCACAAATACGAAGTGGTTCGCAAAGGGGGGCGCCGGGTGATTAACCGGGTGATCTCCAAGGCGGGTACCGGCCATGGGTATACCTACGAGGCCTTGTCCTTTCGCAAGCACAACAAGAAAATGGAACCTTTTATGGTTACCGTTTCCGAGCGGGCCAGCGAGGAGACATTATATAACCATGAAGGTGAAGAATTTCTGCTGATTCTCAAAGGGCGAGCCGAGGTGTTGCTGGAGGAGGAGCGGATTCTTCTCGAAGAGGGAGATGCGGTTTATTTCGATTCTTCTCTAAGGCATCGCCTTCTGTCCTATGATGGTCAGGAGGTGCAGGTGCTGGCAGTCGTCACCCGTTGATTGCCTGTTCAAATTTCCTGTAGATAGCCAAATATATTGAGGGGATCGGCCTGTTGGCTCGGCCCCTTCTTTGTTTTGACGTTCCCGGTTCGCCGCAGGGCGGGGTGGGGTGATGTTTGTGACTGGATCAAATGAGGATCACGTTATGAGTCAATTTGAGAAAAAAACGGTGGCTGATTGGGAAGCTCAGGTTAAAAAAGAAACCAAGTCCGACAGCCTCGACAAGCTGCAATGGGACACCGCTGAAGGGATCCGGGTCAAGCCGCTCTATACTCGGGCCGATGTGGAAAACCTTGAGTCGGCGGATACGCTCCCCGGCATGGCGCCCTTTGTGCGCGGGCCGATGGCGTCCATGTACGCCGGGCGTCCCTGGACCGTGCGCCAGTATGCCGGGTTTTCCACCGCTGAAGAGTCGAATGCTTTTTACAAGCGCAACCTGGCCGCCGGCCAGCAGGGGCTCTCGGTCGCCTTCGATCTCGCTACTCACCGGGGCTATGACTCGGACCATCCGCGGGTCGTCGGTGATGTGGGCAAGGCGGGCGTGGCCATCGACTCGGTCGAAGACATGAAAATCCTTTTCAGCGACATTCCACTCGACAAGGTTTCGGTGTCGATGACCATGAACGGGGCCGTGCTGCCGATTCTGGCCAATTATATCGTGGCCGCTGAAGAGCAGGGGGTTTCGCGGGACAAGTTGGCCGGTACCATCCAGAACGACATTCTCAAAGAGTTTATGGTTCGCAATACCTACATATACCCGCCTGAACCCTCGATGCGGATTATCTCCGACATTATTGAGTACACCAGTCAGAATATGCCCAAGTTCAATTCCATCTCCATTTCGGGTTATCATATTCAGGAGGCCGGTGCCAATAACGCTCTGGAGCTGGCGTTTACTCTGGCCGATGGCATAGAGTACGTGCGTGCCGCTGTGGCCAAGGGGCTCGATATCGATGCTTTCGCCCCGCGGCTTTCGTTCTTTTTCGGCATCGGTATGAATTTCTTCATGGAGGCTTCCAAGCTGCGTGCCGCCCGCTACCTGTGGGCCCGGCTGATGAAGCAGTTCAATCCGAAAAACCCCAAGTCGAGCATGCTGCGCACCCACTGCCAGACCTCGGGTTGGAGCCTCACCGAGCAGGATCCCTACAACAACGTGGTTCGCACCACCCTGGAGGCGCTGGCTGCAGTCCTTGGCGGCACCCAGTCGCTGCATACCAATGCCCTCGATGAGGCTATTGCCCTGCCGACCGATCAAAGCGCCCGCATTGCCCGCAATACCCAGCTGGTTATTCAGGAAGAGACCGGGATCTGTAATGTGGTTGACCCGCTGGGCGGATCCTACTATGTTGAGTCGTTGACCGCGTCATTGATCGAGGAGGCGCAAAAGATCCTCGATGAGATCGATTCCCTTGGGGGCATGACCAAGGCGATTGAATCAGGGATGCCCAAGCTGCGCATCGAGGAATCGGCTGCCAAGAAGCAGGCCGCCATCGACTCGGGCCGCGATGTCATCGTTGGGGTGAATAAATACCGGCTGGCCAAGGAAGACCCTATCGAGGTTCTCGACATCGATAACACGGTGGTGCGTGAATCGCAGATTGCCCGCCTGAATAAAATGCGTGCCGAGCGCGACGAGGCGGCCTGTCAGCAGGCTCTCGAGGCGATCACCCTGGCCTGTGAAACAAAGAATGCAAATCTGCTCGATCGGTGCGTTAACGCCGCTCGCCTGCGGGCCTCGGTTGGTGAGATCTCCGACGCCATGGAAAAGGCCTTCGGCCGCCACCGGGCAGAAATCAAATTGGTATCGGGAGCCTACGGATCCGTGGTTGAATCAGATCAGGACTTTGCCGCGCTGAAGAAGCGCATTGACGACTTTTCCGCCAAAGAGGGGCGCCGCCCGCGCATCCTGGTGGCCAAGATGGGCCAGGACGGTCACGATCGCGGGGCCAAGGTGGTGGCTACAGCCTACGCCGATGCCGGTTACGATGTCGATGTCGGTCCGCTTTTCCAGACTCCTGAAGAAGCAGCCAAGATGGCGGTTGAAAACGACGTTCATGTGATCGGCGTCTCCAGTCTCGCTGCAGGGCATAAAACCTTGGTGCCGCAATTGGCCGCCGAATTGAAAAAGCATGGAGCCGAGGATATCGTCATCGTCTGTGGCGGAGTCATCCCCCGCCAGGATTATGAGGCCCTCCATGCGGCCGGGGCAGCCAGAATTTTTGGTCCCGGTACGCCGATTATTATTTCGGCCGGCCAGACACTTGATGCCATCGAGGAAAAACGCAGGTAGCGTGAAGGCCTACGGCGGGCCTCAGGGCCCGCCGTTTTTCTTGAACTGGATGTGCATTGATTGTAGGGGCGCTGCTTGCCGCCCCTACATCAAATTTTGTCTTGAGGTTTTTTCTTGTTTAAAATTCACGATATCGCTGAAGGGGTGAAAAAAGGCCAGGTGCGCGCCTTGGCCAAAGCCATCACCCTGATCGAAAGCCGCAACATCGACCACTCTCTGGCGGCCACCTCTCTGCTTGACGAACTCCTTCCCGCCTCGGGAAACTCAATCCGGATTGGCATTTCGGGTGTGCCTGGCGTCGGCAAAAGCACCTTTATTGAGGCCCTCGGGCTTTATCTGACCGGCCTCGGCCACAAGGTTGCGGTGCTGGCTGTCGATCCCAGTTCCCAGATTTCGGGGGGCAGCATTCTGGGTGACAAAACCCGCATGGAACTGCTGTCCCGCGATCCCAACGCGTTTATTCGTCCCTCCCCTTCGGGCAGTACCTTGGGCGGGGTGGCCCGCAAAACGCGCGAAACCATGCTGCTTTGCGAGGCCGCAGGTTATGATGTAGTCATTGTCGAAACCGTCGGGGTTGGACAGTCTGAAATCACCGTCGCCTCGATGGTCGATTTTTTTATGCTGCTGCAGCTTCCCGGGGCCGGAGATGAGCTGCAGGGAATTAAAAAGGGGGTTATGGAGATCGCCGATGCCATCCTTATCAACAAAGCCGAAGGGGAGAATCGTCCCCGGGCTGAGCTCGCCCGCCAGCAGTATGTCAATGCCTTGCATCTGCTCAAGCCACGAAGTGGCAACTGGCAAGTTCCCGCTCTGTTGTGCAGCGCTTTGCATGGCCAGGGGATAGAGGAGGGTTGGCAGGTAGTCCTTGATTTCACGAAGGCCATGAAAGCCAGTGGTGAGTTTGAGAAAAAGCGTCGATTGCAGGCCACCGACTGGATGTGGACCCTGGTGATGGACGATCTTAAGGAGTTGTTTCTGCGTGATCCTCATGTCGATAAGGTGCTCGGACAGGTTCATCAGGCGGTCGATCGCGGTCTCACCACTCCCAGTGCGGCGGCCCGCCGGCTATTGCAGGCGTTCACGGAAGGAGCGTAGGGGCTCCGCTTGCCGCGCCCTGAAAAATGGGCGTCTTAACTCATTTCTAACTGCAAACACATTCTTTTTTCAAAATTAAGAGGCATCATGACCAGGAAAATAAATCATGTGGGGATTGCCGTAAAAAGCCTGGATGTATCAATTCCTTTTTACCGGGATGTTATGGGGATGGCTTTTGAGGGAACCGAAGAGGTGGCTGAACAGAAAGTGAAGGTGGCATTTCTGGCGGTGGGAGAGAGTCGGATCGAACTCCTCGAGCCGACGTCGGAGGATTCGCCCGTGGCCAGGTTTCTCGAAAAGAATGGTGAAGGGGTTCATCATCTTGCGTACCAGGTGGAGGATATCGAAGCCACTCTGGCAATGCTCAAGTCCACAGGCGTCCGGTTGATCGATGAAAAGCCGCGTCGGGGGGCTCATCACAGTCTGATCGCTTTTTTACATCCGAAGGCTACCGGTGGGGTGCTAACTGAAATCTGTCAGAATGCAGACTGAAATAACACTGTTTTGTAAATCTAAATATTATGTAAAATAGGTTTTTAGATACTGATTTGGCTGGTTTTTCCTTTTTGTCTTGACTTTGTGTCATGCAAAATTATACTAACTTTAGTCAATAGTAGAACGACGTTTAAAGTCTCCTGTTCTTGACTTGATGGTGCGGGTTGGTAGACTGAACGACGGAATCTATATTACTGCTCAGTTATTAGAGGAGTTCATATGAAAAAAATATTTCTGTCCAGTTTGCTGGCCGGCCTGTTCCTTCTCCTAATGTCGATGACGACCTGGGCGGTCGAGATTGGCACTCCTCCCCCTGAAATTCAGCTCAAAGACGTTGCCGGACAGGATTTTAAGCTCTCCGATCATCAAGGAGAATTGATGATTCTCAAGCTGGCGACCACCTGGTGCCCGACCTGTCGGCAGCAGAGTGCTGAATTTCATGAAATCACCGAATTTCTCACCGAAAATAAAATCCGAATCGTCGAAGTCTTTTTGCAGGATTCCGAAAAGATGGTTCGCGACTACCTGGCTGGAGAAGAGTTCAAATCACCATTCAGTGCCATGATTGACGATGGCGAGGTTCTTAAAGCGTACAACGTCTACCTGATTCCGCGTGTTCTCCTGGTTGATCGCGATTTTCACGTGATGCGTGATGGCAACATTCTGACTGCCCAGCAGATTATGGCCGAGTTTAAAAAGGTTCTGGAAAAGCCTGCTGCTGTGGAGGGTCGCTGATCCTGTCGAATCACCACCTGGGGGCAGTTCCGGGGACATTTGGCCAATCTGCGGTCATAAATAATTTGTATTAGATCTTTCGAATGTGTCTTTTTGGGTCGATGTGAAGAAAGAGTGTGGTAAAAAATCTACAGTTGCTCCTGGGCTAGCCTTTGCGCCATGATGTCCGTTTGGAAGATCAACTTGCTGAATTAAAACACTTTTTTGTGAGATGTTACGAGGAAGGGCGGTTTTAACCATGATTGGCATCGTCCTTGCGAAGTAAAATGTGTTTGTTTTTTTCGGTCATCACGGAGAAGAAAGCAAACATCCTGATTGTTTTCACTGATTAGCTGCCACTTACCAATGGATCGAAAACGAAAGGAGGTGAAAGGGATGAAGAAACTGGTGACTCTGTTGATTGTGATGGTGATGGCCGTTTCGCTTTCGGCTTGCACGGCGACTAAGGGCGGCGCAGCCAAGGTCAAATGTCCTGCATGCGGCTACGAATTCTCTACACCCGCCGATTGAGGCGAGTAAGCAGTAAATGAATGAATTTTTCCAACCTGCTGCAGGTTGGCACAGGTTCGCTGTCTTGCAAGCGGGTCTAGACTTTTTCTATTATATTAGGGAGATGAAACGCATGAAAAGGATTTTTCTGGCCCTGGCGGCCGCTGGCTTTATCGCCGGTTTCGCGGGATCGGCCTTGGCGGTCAATTTCGAGTTTCACGGTGATTTCAACCACCGCTTCGGTTTGTATACCGATCAGGCCGGCTTCTTTGC
>JBFHFM010000007.1:0-31232 GCA_041583595.1 Trichloromonas sp.
AATATCCTTGAAGTTGATTTTGATGTCGGCGAACAACGGATCGACCAGAGGATTAATCTGTCCGCTGATCTGAAGCGGCGAAAGGTTTTCCAAATGCCCGCGCAGGTCGATCTCAGCAGGCACCGTGCCAGCCGAAGAAAATCGCCCAACCCGACCCCCAAGCTGGTACATGGTGGTCGCAAAAGAAGGTTGCTGCTTACGATCGGCAAACGCCACCGTCCCCCCCTGCAGAGTGATGGCGTCGATAGAAATGTCCGGCCCGGGACCGGTCGCATCCGGTTCTTCGACGGGAGCCGGCTCCCCCTCTGTTTCAGGATTGACCACCACCCCCTGCAGATTAAGCACCCCCTGCTCGTCAATCACCACCCTGGCGGCATAATCGTTCAGAGCGATACCACCGATGTGCAGGGCCAAGGGGTCCAGTCCGCCACGAATGCCGTCGAGCTGCAGACTGCCCCAGCGCACCAGCTCTTCGCGGTGCTCGGCGTCAAGGCAGTAAAAATTACGGATGCCGAGACTACCGGAAAAGTCCCCCTTAAGTCCTGTACCAGACGGAATCAACCGAACCTTGAGGTCACTGTTTAATTGGCCGTCAGCCAGAACCAGACGCACCGACGCAGGGATATAAGGGGCAAAGTTGTTCAGGGCGATGCCCTGAAGATGGCTGTCCAGAGTCAACTGCCCCGTCGCTGCCACCAGCTCGCCAGACAGATCCAGCGTGCCATTGCGACCGTAACCGGCCTGCAGACGAAAGGGACTCGCAACCGGATCAGGACCGGCGAGATTTTTCAGAGACAGCTCGATGTTGCTGAGCCGATGACGAACCGGCTTTTTAGGCACTTGATCGGTAAAAGTTACCTGCAGACCCTTGGCAACCAACTCCTGCAACCGGTAATTCAGTGGCGAAGCCGACTCTACCGCCGCGCCGGAGGGAGCACCTTCGGCTCCCAAGTCCGACTCACGCAGCAGGTTCAACAACGATAACCGACCCTCCGGGCTTTGCGACAGGGTCACGTGACCATCGGCCAGTTCGACCTTGTCGATTTCCAATCGATTTTCACCGCCATCAAAACGGATGCCGGTAATACCGAAGCTGGACATGTCGACCCCATCGTCGCCACCAAAAGACGTTGCGAGATCCTTCACCTTGAGCCGGCCGTCCTTGAAACTGACTTTGCCGTCACTGAAGGAAACCGTCCCCTGCAGCCCGGTAAATCCAGTAATGGGGGCGGTGAGAAACGGCGTCAAGTACGGGGTGTAGGTTTCCAGGTGCACTTCCTCGAAAGTCACCCGGGCATCTACCATCAGCGGTTCAATCCCCAGCCCGCCGGAGATCTGCAGACGCTCCTGGCGAGCGGTCTGCAGCGACAACGCATAGGTGGCGCGAGACTGCGGAGCAGTAGAAAATTCGCTGACCGCCAAGGTCAAATCCTGAACCTCGGTGTGAAAGCCCCCTTCCGGCAGCTGATCGCGAAAGATCACCTGGCCATTTTTCAGGAGAAAGTCGTCGACCGTCGCCAAAAACGCCGGGGGCTCGGTCGCCGCTTCATCCTTTGGTTGGGCCTCAACTGGCTTCGCAGCCGACTCAGGAGCCAGCAGACCGGCGAAATTCCATTGCCCGCCCTGGTCGCGGTCGAGGTAAACCTCAAAATTGTAGATATGCAGCCGCTGCAGATGCAGCTGCTGGTCGAGCACCTGCGATGGCCGAAGACGAACGGCAACGTAGGGCAAAAAGAGCAGATCGCCCCCCTGAGGTGCGAAGACTCGCAGAGACGATAGATGCACGTCTCCGGCCACCTGCAATTGCGGCGCATGGGACTGATCCACCCGGTAGACGATGTCCATCGTGCTATCGAGAATGCCGGAGCTGACCTTGACCGGTAACGCTTGAGGGATCAAATTAAGGTAAAAGGGAATATCGACATTCTTCAGGTCGATGTTGATTGCCGCTTCGACGGCATCGGAAAAGAGCTTGAGCTTGCCGTCCAAATCAAGGGGGGCATCGTTGATGACCGCATGCAACGCGGGGGTCACGTACTGGTCAGCCAGATAGGGGGTGTTGCCGATGAACGGCACCGCCAGATTCAGGTCGGACACACGGTGGCGCTGCAACTCGCCACCGTCTTTACTTTCAACATAGAGGACCTGGCCGCCGACAATCTGCAGGTTATTGAGGGAGAACCGCAGCGGTTCGCCAGCTTCGGCCACGACCTCAGGCGGAGGTTTGGCCTCAGGCGATGCGAGTTCGGTGAAATCGGAAAAATTGAACCGTTCACCGTCGCGCATAATCTGCACTTTTGGCCCAATCAAGGCGAACTCAGTGACAATCACCGCCCGTTCAAGCAAAGACTTCGGGCTCAGGCGCAGCTGCAGCCGATCAAAAGCCACAAATCGCTCGACGCTGTGGGGCTCGCTGAGTGACACATCCTGCAATTCGAGGGACCAGGTCAGCAAGTTCAGGGAAAGATCACCGACGACCAGAGTCCGGCCGGTCTTTTCTTTAAGCCAGCCACCGCCGTAACTGCGCACAAGGGAAGGCAAAACGAGGGGAAACATCGCCAGCAGCAAAACCAAAACCAACAGCACCGCCAGGACGATTTTCATCCATCGTTTCATCGCGACTCCTCTCAGGAGGAAGCACCGGAAAAGAGTTCCCGGTAGGCTTTCCGATAGATAGCCAGATCAACCGAAGAGAAACAGACAAAGGTCACATCGGTGACCGTCGTGGACTTTTGCAAAAAAGACCGGACCTCGCGCAGAGCAATGCGGCAGGCCCGCTCGATGGGAAACCGATAGACCCCGGTGCTGATCGAGGGAAAGGCGATGCTGCACACCAGACTCTGAGCCGCCAAGGCCAGACTGTTGCGATAGCAGGCCGCCAGCAACTCGTCCTCCCCCTGCCGGCCGCCATGCCAGACCGGGCCCACCGTGTGAATGATATAACGGGCCGGCAAGTCGTAACCACCGGTGAGGCGTGCCTCACCGGTCGGGCAACCACCCAGGGTGCGACATTCGGCCAAAAGCTGCGGCCCGGCCGCCCGGTGAATGGCGCCATCGACCCCACCACCGCCAAGCAGGCTGCTGTTGGCGGCATTAACAATGGCATCGACCATCTGCGTGGTGATGTCTCCCTGTATAATTTCAATAAATTTAGTACCCACCCTCCGCCTCCAATAGATAATCGAATCAAAGAGGATGGCGTCGCAAAAAGGCCACCCTACGGCGTTACTGCGGTTTTTCACGACCCCGACCTACCTGATGCAGGCCTTCGCCCCTGAAAAACCACCAGGCCTTGCGGGTCGAAATTTTTGCTTAGCCATCTCCAGAGCTTATGTTGAAGTGACCAAAAGATGGCACTCATCAGATATTAAAATACGATGGTCCGCAGGCAGGCATTAATTATAACAAACAAAAAGTATCGATAAGCGGGAAAAATGGAAAAACGTAAATTCAGGAAGTCTACCTAATTGATTGCCGAGCGATGAATGAAGGGCGACAACCGCACCTGTGATTGAGCCTGATTATTTCACCCCCCACAGGACATCCGCGTTAAATTGCGCCGCCAGCGGTCGGATCTGAATTCTCAGACATTAGAGGCACCGGGATTTCAGTGTCGCCCTCATCGGCATGAATCATTCCATCAGCAAAATGGCTTCGGCTACCTCTTTAAGGGTCTTGCGCTTGTCCATGGCGATTTTCTGCATACGCCGATAGGCCTCAGGCTCGGAAAAGCCTTGCTTGATCAGCACCCCCTTGGCCCGTTCAATCAACTTGCGCGATTCAATGGTTTCCTTGAGATGAACCACCTCGTCACGCAGATTCGATACTTCGACAAACTGGTGTATGGCTAGATCAACCGCAGCGTGCAGCTGGGCCTCGCGAAACGGTTTGAGCACATAACTCATGACCCCGGCGTCGCGAGCACGCTCAATGGTTTCGGAATCTTCGGTAGCGGTCAGTAAGACAATGGGTACCGACAGCCTTTTGCCTATTTTTTCAGCAGCCGTGACCCCATCCATAACAGGCATGGAAACATCCATGACAATCAGAAGAGGCTTGCGAATCAGCGCAATATTAAGCGCCTGCTGGCCATCTTCAGCTTCAACAATTTCTTCAAAGCCGTGATTCAGAAGGATTTCACCCACCTGGCGACGAAGCAGGGGTTCATCATCAACAACCAGAGCAACTTTCATCAGAGGAACCTCCATAACAGTAAGATTGGTAGAAAATTTACACTACGTAGGTCAGTTGCACAAGCAGTGCCGGAAAACGTTATTGGACTAAATACTCTGGTGCCCCGTACGGTTAATCGTGGCGCCTAGTTCCAGGCCATTTTGTTTGCCGGCAAGACGCGGGGCCGCAGGCCTGACCGGGCTTAAAGAAAAGAGCCGTAACGAAGTCAGGGGCCAAAAGCAACAAAATTCAAAAGAATGAAATAGCCGCACGGAGCACTAGCGACGCAAAAAGCCGCATCTTTGCGGATGCGGCTCTTTGCGTCTTTCAGCAACAATTCGAATATCCTAACCCCGCAGGGCGAACATTCGTGACATCGTTAATATTTTCCGAACTCCTCGTCATCCAAAGCGATAAACGGAATTTCCGGTTTGGAACTACCCTCCATATCCCCCCACTGTTCGCCCTTGGACCCCGAAGCATTCGTCACCGAACCTGGCCTGGCCGGCGACTTCGGCGCAACCGCCTTGCCTGGCTTAACCGACGACTTCGATGCAACAAGCTTTGGCTGGGAAGGCTTTGGCGCCGACACAGATGAGGCTTTTGCTACCCCGGTCCTGGAGCGGTCCGAACCGAGCTTGAATTGCGTGAGCAGAGCCTGCAACTCTTGAGCATGGCTGGCCAGCACCGCTGCGGAGGCAGCGCTTTCTTCGGTGCTCGCGGTAGTTTGCTGGTTGACCTGGTCAATTTGCGAGATGCTCCCATTGATCTGGTTGATCCCCTGAGCTTGCTCTCTGGAAGAGGAAGCGATCTCGCCGACCAGAATGCTGACCTTAGCCGAAACATCGACAATCTCTTTCAATGCCACCGCCGTTCGATCGGCGATCACCGTGCCCCGTTCGGTCTTTGTGACCGAACTGGCGATCAATTCCTCGGTCTCCTTGGCCGCCTTGGCACTGCGAGCCGCCAGGTTGCGAACTTCTTCGGCAACCACGGCGAACCCCTTGCCATGTTGACCGGCCCGGGCCGCCTCAACGGCAGCATTAAGCGCCAGCAGGTTGGTCTGGAAAGCGATCTCGTCGATAACCTTGATGATTTTCGAAATATTCTCCGCAGCGGTGCTGATTTCTCCCATCGCCGCCATCATCCCCGCCATCTCCTCATTCCCCTTATCCGCCGCCTCGCGACCTTGGGCCGCCAACAGGTTGGCATGCTTGGCATTCTCGGCGTTCTTTCCAGTTTGCGCTGCAATTTCATGCATCGAACTGGAGATTTGCTCCAACGCCGAGGCTTGACGGGTAGCGCCATCGGCAAGATCGGAGCTCCCGTCGGAGATTTGATTGGCATCGGTACCAATCCTGTGGGCGGTCGCCTGAACCTGACGAAGCACGCTGTTCAGGTTGCTATGCATCTTACGTAAAGCCTTGCCAAGGGTGTCTTTTTCCGAGAAAACGGTAACGTCTTTGGTCAGATCACCATTAGCAATCTGCAGAGCCAGACTCGAACGGACCTCCATGGCATTCGCCAGGGCCATCACCGAAGATCCCAACTCTTCCATCTCGCTATGCGCGCCATACATGTTACAACTCTTACAGTCTTCTCCCTTCTTCGCCCTGGGACACTTTTTATCCACGGCATAAGAGCCGGCCGTAACCCAACAGTGATCGACCTTGCCATAACTTGGGCAGTCCTTCTCACCGCACTTTTTCTGTTCAGAACAATTGACCGGCGCTCCGAATGGCACCCTGATGTCGGTATCCCCCTGGGCCAAAGCCTTGAGTGCCTCCTGCAAAATGCGAAGTGGGGTTATCAGGCTGCGAGCCAAACCGAAGAACAACAGGGCGGTAATCAAAGCCAAGGCAGCCATCAGGATCAGGATGTTCTTCAGGATGAGCCAGAGCCCGGCTTCAACATCAGCGAGATAGAGACCGTTACCAATAATCCAGTTCCACTGAGGAAAGAGTTTGACGTAGGAAATCTTCGCCACCGGTTGATCATGCCCCGCCATGGGCCAAAAATAGTCAACAAAACCGCCGCCATTTTTCTGGCACACTTCAACGAAGGCCATGAACAACTTTTTGCCATTGGGATCGGCAACCGCCGAAAGATCTTTGCCATCGAGTTGAGGTTCAACCGGATGCATGACCATAACCGGCTGCATGTCGTTGATCCAGAAATAATCGTTGTCGCCGTAACGCATCTTTTTGATCATCTCTTTGGCTTGCGCCTGAGCTTCATCCAGGGTAAGCCGCCCCTGCTTGACTTCAGCGGCGAAATGCTCAAGAACAACATAAGCGGTTTCAACCTGATGCTGAACTTTAAACCTCAGACTTTCCTCCTGCCCCTTGCTGTTCACGTTGTACATCCAGGCCAACGCCAGGCAGAAGGTCAGAATAAGAATCAGACATATCCCGGCGATCTTGGTGGAGAGCTTCATTGTGAGGTTGAATACTGACATGTTACATCCTCTCTTGCTGGCGGCTGAAATAGCGCAGGAAATCCGTTCTTCGAAAATTATTTAGTCAGAACCTGACACCAGTCAAAATGTTGACCAGCACAAACCCTCACTAATTATTAGAAAAATAGGGAAACCATTCTATGTTCGGTAAGTACAGAAACAAGCAATGTAACAAATTGCAATATACAAGCCTAAATCGATGAAGGAGCTCACAGACCAGAATGATTATCAGCAAAATGAATGAATTTCGGCCAGAAGGTGATCAAGAAGAGGGGGGATCGCAGAGGTTGCTGTCGGGGAGAGACCTGGACCAGGGGCAACCACCGCCGGCTGAACGCCGAACAGGGTCAGCGGTGGCAAAAGGCCAAGCTCCTGACCAAGCTGCAGGGCTGGCAGGACCCCGGAGACGTGCAAAGAGAGGACGGGTTCCGAAGGATCGAACAGAAAATCATCGAGGCCGAATTGGGCAATGGTGCCAGGGGCCTTTCCCATATCGACGGCATCAACGAGGATGACCCGCCGCGCCCCTTCGATCAGGGACAGCAGGGTCATGCCTCCGGTACCGCCATCAATAACCTCGACCCCTTCAGGCAGTTCCAGATTTCGCAACCGTTCGATGATGGCAATTCCGAGGCCGTCGTCCCCCATCAGCGGGTTGCCGATACCGATGATACGGATTTCAGACAAAATGAACCTGCAACAGGTGAGTCGAACAACTGATGCAAGGATCATAGGCCCGCACCAGCATCTCAAGCCGGCGGGTCAGTTCCTCACGAGGGAGATCGAGAAGGGTCGGCACCAGGGCTCGCAAGTCAGCCTCGATGTTGGCCAGATTTTGGGCCGTAGGAATGACACAATCAGCGCTTTCAATGCAACCGTTTTGATCGTAGCGATAAGCATGAAAGAGCGTACCGCGCGGTGCCTCGATGGCCGCTGCACCACTGCCACCCCCCTCTGGAACGACCACCGCCGCCAGTTTCAACCCGGCCACCAGAATTTCATCGATCCGGTGAATAGCCCCTTCGACGCAATGCACCACTTCGACCAACCGGGCCAGCAGGTTGTGATAAGGGTTGACTGTATCGGCGTGGAGACCAACGGCCCCGGCAACCTTGCGAGCCATCGGTGACAGCTTGGAAAATCCGGTTTTCACCCGTGCCAGCGGCCCCACCATGTACGACTCACGAGTCATCCGGGCGAATTTGGCGCTCGAATGGGGAACCAGGAATTCCTCGATCACCCCGGCGTAGTCGGGAACATACGCCAGCACCCCGTCACTGGAGACCAGAGTCTGGGCCAGCAGAGGATAGCCGTCATCATCCGCCAGGCTGACATATTCGGTCTGCCGCTCAAAGACGGGAAAATCAAAAGAAGCAAACAGCTCCACCGTCGCTTCCAGGTCGGGGAAAACCGCCACCAACCGGCGCCGCAGTTCGAGCAGGTCCTGAGCCTGCGGCAGGGCCGAGAATCCACCTACACAGGGGGTCACCGGGTGCACCGGCCGGCCACCGACGACATGAGCGATGTCGTTGGCGAGCTTCTTCAGCCGCAGCGCCCGCATCACCAGTTCGCGGTGCGACTTGGCCAACGGAAAAATGCTGCCGACTCCGAGAAAGTCGGGGACCGCCATGAAATAAAGCTGCAGCAGGTGGCTCTGCAAAATCTCGCCGTAAGCAAGAAGCCGCCGCAAGTCGAGGGTCTGACGACTGACTTCAACGCCAAGGGCCTGCTCGGTGGCAGCCAGGGAGGCCAAAGTATGAGAATTGGAACAGACCCCGCAGATACGGGCAATGATCGGCGCGACATCGCGGTAATGGCGCCCTTTGAGCAACGCCTCGAAAAACCGCGGCGATTCGAAAATTTCCAGCCGGCAATCCTTAAGTTCGCCACTGGTCGCATCAACCACAAGTCGGGCATGCCCCTCAATGCGGGCCAGGGATGGAATTTCGATCTTCATCGCGACCCTCCCCGCCCAGACACATTGAAAGTGCGGAACTCATCCAGAATATCCAGCTCGCTCAAACCATACTCTTCCAGAATGCGGTAATAGGGACCAGAGCGAGGATTGTCGATCATCCCCCGGCAGCCGCGGCAGCGGTCGCCGGCAGCCAGGCAGAGGGCGTTACAGCCGGCCCGGGTGACCGGACCGAGGCACACCTGGTCGCGCTCGAAGGCGCAGGTAAATTCGGCCAGCTTGCATTCGACGCAAACCGAATAGGTCGGCAACTGCGGCGACCGACCCAGCAGCAGCGCCTGCAGCACAGAGAGAAATTCCCGACCGTCGATCGGACAACCGGGAACCCGGTGATCGACCTTCACAAAGGAGGAAAGAGGCCGGGGGATGTCGGTCACCACCGGCGGATGCTCGCCGCCATAGATTTCCCTACGCATTTCCTTAAGATCGCGAAAATGACTCAGGGCGTTGACGCCCGCGGTATCGGCGCAGGCGCCCAAAGCGACCAGGGTGGTTGCCTTGGCCCGGATTTCCCGCAACCGCTCCTGTTCACCCGGCTTGCAGATACTCCCCTCTACAAATGCGATATCGAGATGCTCACACTCCCCGCTCATGATTTCCCTAAATTCAACAATCTGAACCAGTTCGAGGAGTTCCAGCAATTCTTCTTCGAGGTTAAGTACGGTCAACTGGCACCCCTCACAACCGGTAAAATCAAAAAATCCAATGCGCGGTTTATTCATGATGGATACCTTTAATCCAATCCATAGCGAAGATGGATACTTTCGCAAATATTCATGGGATAGCTAAACAACAGCTTCTTCCGCCAAGGCTTGTGTTTTTTCAGAGGGAGAAGACCAACATCAGCCCCCAAAAGCCATAACGCCAAAAAATGGACTTTTTACAACGCCATCAAAATTCAATCGCCTCGCGCAGATGCTTGACCCGGCTGTAGGGAAAAATCGGCCCACTCTCACAAACGCAAACCTCATTGATCCGACATTTGCCGCACTTACCCAGCCCACACTTCATGTGCCGTTCGAGATTGACATAGAGCCGATCCTCGTTGATTCCCAACCGCAGCAACAGTGGATTGACAAAACGGTACATGCCTGAGGGACCGGAAACGGCCGCCACCGTCCGCGGCGACATCAGGTCAAGATCGCGAAACAGGTAGGTAATATCGCCACGGGCACCGGTCCACTCCCCTTCATCGGCCATGACGGCAAATCGGCAGTCGAGTTCTCCGCCTCGATGCCAGGCCATCAGTTCATCGAAAAACAGAAAAGAATCCCTGTCGCGAGTTCCATAGAGCAACGTGACCCGACCGAATTCCCGCCGACGGGCCAAAATGGTCAGAAGTAGCGAACGCAAAGTGATCAGGCCCATGCCCCCCGCAACCAGCAGCACATCGCGACCGAGAAATTCATCGAGAGGAAAACCCTTGCCAAAAGGCCCGCGCACCCCGAGTTGATCCCCAGGCTTGAGCCGGTGCAGGGCTTGAGTCAAAGCCCCGGCGGCTCGCACCACGATCTCGCCCTCACACCCTTCTCCTGGCGGCGAAGCAATAGTGAACGGAGCTTCGCCGAGTCCGAATACCGACACCGCGAGAAACTCTCCAGGCTCAAAGACCAGCGGCTCATGCAACCGTAGCCGGAACGATCTTTCACTAGCGGTCAACTCACTGACTTGAAGAATTTCAGCCAACTGAGGGTGGTACTCGGCACCAGGCACGCTAGGCAGGTCGGGAAAGGCTTCCTGTGAAAAGAGACCATTGAGTACCTTCCGGGGATCGATATGTCCGAGGCATTCGCGACTGCAACGACCGCAACCGACACAGGCGGTACGCTGGTGCTTCTCCCACAGGTATTTGTATTTGCGAAAAAACCGATGCCGTTGACGGTCGGCCTGATTACCGCGAAAATCATCCCCGCTGGCGACCCGAGTAAACTGATCGAACTGACAGGAATCCCAGGTTCGCACCCGTTCTCCCCCCTCAAGATTGAAATCAATGCGATCATGCACATTGAAACAGTAGCAAGTGGGACACAGCAAAGTGCAGGCTCCGCAGCCAAGGCAACGGTCTCCCACTTCCTGCCAAAGCGGATGATCGTGAGCATCCCCCAACAAGGGAGCCAACGACTCGACGGCAAAATGCAGTCCTTCATTACACTGCTTGACCTGCAACGGCAACGGTGGCTCACCGAGCCGCCCAGCGACCACCGGGGCATGACGGGCCAGCAATTCTTCCCCCTTTATGCTACCGCACTGCACCAGGTACCCGCCTTCAACCTGATGTAAAAACAGGTCAAAGCCCCCGGCCACACGGTCGGTCGCCATGCTGGTACAAAAACAGTGTTCATCGGGAACACAATCCACCCCAACCAGAACCGTGGCGGCTCTCTTGGATTGATAAGCACTGTCGGCTTCCCCATCGAACAGGCAATCGTCCAACACCCGTATGGCGTGCAGGTCGCAAGGGTGCATCCCAAAAATGACCCGCGGTGCCGGGGCCGACTCGGCTTCGAGCAATACCGAACCACCCAGCCTGAAGCGAAAGAGTTGCTCCCAGTTGGGAAAAAGAAATTTTTTCGGAGAATGGACCCGAGGGGGAAACTCAAGACGCAGCAAGGCCGGATCGTTAATCCGATCCATCGTCAAACGACCTCGCAGTTCCTGCACCCCAATCACCTCATAAACGCTCGACAGCGAACGTACCATCTGTTCGATTTCGTATCGACTGATAGGACGCCAAGGCGTACGGGAAGACTGTTCCTTATGATGAAAAGAGGTCATGGGGTACTTTGTAAGAAGAGAACGGCTTGCTAAAGGCGGACGGAATGTGCGTGGCATACAGACCCGTTCAGTTTAGGCGAGAGTGATTGCTGGCGTCAAGGGATGGATTAATGATAACGGTTCGGTCGGGTGACATTTCTTTACTTTGCCCAGCCCCCTTACCGCTTCAGTGGCCCACTGGCGCGCCTTCGTTGGACCCGCAGGGAGCCGCTTTTTACTTGGTTTTTTGTTAACCTGGACCAAAGGGGAGGCGCATGGCGAGATGTAACCCGCCGATTTCAGGTCTTTATCAACAGAGAGCCAGCGCCGCCAATGACAAAAGCCCGCCTTTCGGCGGGCTTTTGTCAGTACAACCCCGAACTTCTTAATGATGTTCCTCTGCTTCGAGAATCGGCAGATAGTTCACCCCGATTCGGTAAAGCAGCACACCAAAAGCCAGGAAGGCGAAGGTAACAGCAAATTCACCAACCGAAGGGAAGTAATTAAACCCTGGAGCCATATCAACACCAATCAGAAAGACGTTGAAACGGTTCAGCACCACCCCGCAAATGACCGAGAAAGCACAGAGAAAGAGCTTGGATCCATGCATGCGCACGCTGTCCCGTTTGAGCAGAAAGTAGGGAACGGCGAAGAGAGCAAACTCGATGAGAAAGGAATTGCCCGCCACACTGCCGTCAAAGGCCTGAGCCAGTACCCCGCGGTAGGCCAAATCTCCAAAACGCAGCAGCAGATAGGTGCCAAGAAACATCGGAATGAAGCGGGCGAAGCTTCCGAGCAGTTCGGTTTCGGGCTTGCGACCGAAGAACTTGGCCGCCAGGGTTCCCTCGAAAATGACCATGGACGGGCCGACGGAAACCGCCGAGGTCAGAAACAATAACGGCGAAAGCGGCGTGTACCAGAGGTCGTGCAGCTTGTAGGGGGCGACCAGCATCATCGTCCCCAGCGAGCTTTGGTGACCAAAGGAGAGAACTACCCCGGCGATCACGAAAAAGGCCATGGTCTTGTTGCAAAACCAGTCCAGCCGGTGCAGCACCCAGTCCACAAGACGGTTAAATTTGGCCAGGAAACCTGGCATCTGGACATTGCCCTTAAACTGCTCAACCACGTTCGGCAGGTTTTCGATACCGAGAACGGTCAGGTAGAGCATAACGCACCAGGCCACTTCGAAGAGGACCGAGGTGCCGTTCCAGTACACCAACGCATGCCAGATGTTATAGTACTTGCCAAGGTCGAAGAAAACCGCCAGACCAACCAGAAAATATCCGATAAAGGCGGTCAGAATCGCCGGCCGCACCAGGGCATGGTATTTTTCCCGGCCAAAAATCTCGACAATCGCCGCGGTGGTAAAGCCACCGGCCGCCAGGGCAACGCCGCAAGCAACGTCAAAGGCGATCCACAGCCCGAACGGATAGGCCGGGTTGAGATTGGTCACCGAACCAAAACCGTAAAAAAAGCGGAAAAAGGCGAAGAGCACCCCGGATCCCATGAAAAAACAGAGAATCGCCAAATTGGTGGTAAAGAATTTCTGCCGCAGGGGCAGGGCTTTAATACTCATCATCGCCTCCTTTGATTCCGGCGTTCTGCTTGCGACGCTGGTTGTACGCCATGATGCCGCCGAGAATACTGTAAACCGCAATCGGGGGAATAAAGTACTGGAAGATACGGTGCTGAATGCTCTCGGTTAGGCCGGAAACCGCCTTATATTCGAAATCGGGCAGACCAAGTCCGGCGAACTCGACTTTCTTGCGAGTCAGATAGAGGACGTTGGTCCCACCAACCTCTTTTTCCCCGTAAATATGATCCAGGTAGCGATCCGGTTCGGCTTGAATCCGTTCGCGAGCGATCCGCAACAGATCCTCGCGCTTGCCAAAGGTAATGGCCCCGGCCGGACAAGCAGTTGCACAAGCGGTCGGCTCCCCCTTGGTCAGCTTGGTTTCATTGCACAGGGTGCACTTCTTGATCGACGGTATCGCCTTGTGCCATTCGAACTGGGGCACACTGTACGGACAGGCGACCATGCAGTAACGACACCCCATGCAGAGGCCGGCATCGTACTGAACGGCGCCGGTCGGCTGCTTCTTCAGGGCGCCGACGATGCAGGCCGACTGGCAGGCCGGATCAACGCAATGCATGCACTGCTGCTTGACAAAGCTGGTCTCCTCCGGCGTCTTGCCCTGGTGCAGCTTGATCAGGGTGTAGGTATGCTCGGAGAGGCCGCGGGGCGAATCATAGATGACGTTGCCAAATTTTTCCTTGTCATCCAGGGTCGATTCGAGTTCGAGCTTGTTCTCCTTCTTGCAGGCCACCTGGCAGGCTTTACAACCGATGCAGCGGGTACTGTCATTGAGCATTCCGTACCAGTTGGGATCGGGCTCCCGGTGTTCCCGAGCCTCGGCCGGCACGGCCTTGGCACAGACGGCGGTGCCACCGGCGACGGCACCGATCTTGAGAAATTTTCTACGATCGATTTTCATCCCTTATTCCTTCCCTTCACTGTCCTCACTCTGGGCAGGCTTCTTTTTCATGACCTGAGTTCCAACCACACCCGCGGCAATACCGGCCAGCGCCGCATAAGCCGGGGTGATATCCACCGATTTTTTCATATCGGTCACGATGGGAGGATAGAGGGACGGCGGAGTGGCATCCTGGATCGGCACCGTGCCCCACATGGTCTGATCATAGGGATATTCCGGCTCGACACAACCCTGGCAGGGATGGCCGTTTTCAATGCACCAGTTGGTTCCCGAGTTGAAGCGTTTTTCGGGGCAGTTCGCATGAGCCACCGGTCCCTTGCAACCGAGCTTGTAGAGACAGTAGGGGTCGCCAAATTTCTCGGCAAAACGGCCTGCGTCAAAATGACCACGCAACGGGCAGTTGTCGTGAATCAACTTTTTGTAGAACATCTCCGGACGACCGAGCTCATCAACCTTGACCGATTCGGGCCCGCCAAGCAGAACCGAGGCCAGGGTGCCGATAAACCAGTCGGGATGGACGGCGCAACCGGGGAGATTGATAGTCGGGGTGACAATTCCCTGCGCCTTGAAGACCTCCATCACCCCCTTGGAACCCGTGGGATTCATGTTGGCCGCCGGAATACCGCCGAAGGCCGCGCAACTGCCGATGGCGATGACCGCCTTGGCCTTGCGGCCGAGACGGGTGACGTGTTCCAGGCTGGTAATGCCATGGCCGTGCTTCTCGCCAACTTCGCAGTAGCGACCACTATCACCAGTGATCACCGAGCCTTCAACGACCAGGATGAACGGTTTTTCTTCGGTGTCGTACATCGCCTGCATGGCCAGATCACCGGAAGCCGCCATCAACGTCGGGTGAAACGCCAGCTCTACGTGATGACCGGGCAGAACCTGGCCAAGCAACACATCCTGAATGCGCGGCGACAGCGCGTTGAGCAGCGATACGCTGCACCCGCTGCAGGCCCCGGCAGCCAGCCAGATGACCGGAGTTTCCTGGATGGCACCGGCAAACGCCTTGCGCAGCATCGGATTATCGAACAGGTTGACGCCCAGCGCCGCAGCGCCGCCGGCGGTGAACTGCAAAAATTTACGTCTGGAAATGGGCATGTGTTCTCTCCGTTTTATAAATCGTGTGAATTTTTACGTAGGGGCGAACCTTGTGTTCGCCCTGAACCGCACCATAACGCCAAACCGGGCGATCACGAGCAGCGCCCCTACAAATCAATTTCTTTCATAACGAGATCGACCGCTTTTTCGACGGCGCCTTGCACCTCAGGCGACAGACCGATACCCAGTCCGGTATCGGCGGGCTGCACCCCGATCACTACTGTCTCTTGCGGCTTGCAGTCGACCAATTCCCCCAGTTTGAGGGTTTCCAGCAGGCCGACCTGGTGCAGCGAATTCATCGGCAGGGCACCATTTTCTACCTCATCCGGGCTGAACCGATAGAGGGTGCCTGGAGCCTGGCCGCCGCGCACGGCGTCAAGCACAATCAGCTTGCGCCGGCCATTAAAGACATCCATCAGATCAATCGCGCTGGTGCCGGCATCAAACAACTCGATGTGGGGCGGCAGCTCCTTCGCTTCGAGAATTTCCAGCACGGCGTCGGCAAAACCGTCGTCTTTGCGCAGGATATTCCCCACTCCCACGATCAACATCGGGGGGCGTTCGGTCACGAAAACGGCGGCCGCTTCCATCACTCGGCCCCGACCACGAAACGCCCGAGGTCTTCACCTTTCGGGGTGACCACGTGTACGGCGCAGGAGAGGCAGGGATCGTAGGAACGGACGACACGCACCAACTCAAAAGGATTGTTCTTGTCCTTGACCTTGGTGCCGATCAGCGACTGTTCAATGGGACCGGGCTGACCTTTGGCGTCCATCGGGCCGGCGTTCCAGGTGGTCGGAACCACGGCCTGGTAATTCTTGACCTTGCCCCCTTCGATGACGATCCAATGTCCCAACGCACCGCGGGGCGCTTCGTGCAGACCCATGCCACGGCTAGTGACTTCGAGCGGAAAGTCGGTGAAGGTCGGCTGACCCGGCTGCAGCTGCAACACCCACTGCTTGAGCTTTTCGGCGACCAGTTTGCACTCGATGGCCCGAGCGGCGTGCCGGCCCAGAACCGAAAAGAGCGCATCGGGCGAGGCACTGAACTGGTTCAACACATTGTTGACCATCCCCTGAACGTCCTTGTCGCCGGAAGCGTAGGCCGCCAGCATTCGCGCCAGCGGGCCGGCTTCGAGAACCTCGCCATCGTAACGGGGCGACTTGGACCAGCTGTAGGCGCCGACCTTATCGCGATCGGGAATGGTACTCCCCTCGTAGGGATGCACAGCACCGTGGTTAACGAACCAGCTGTTGTCGACTTCTTCGGTAATCTTGTTCGGGTCGAGACGACGCAGCTTAAGATCCGCTCCTTTGACAATCCCCTGAGGGATGTAGCGATGGCGTTTGGTCAGGTCAGGATCGCTGTCCATATCGAAAACGCCGTAGGAGAGGAACTGCTTGCAGCCCGCACCGATGCCGAAATAGTCACTGTAGCGGCTGGCCACCATCAGCACGTCGGGGAGGTAACAGCTGTCGATAAAATCGGTCAGCTGTTCGATTTTCCAAAGGAAGGCGGCAATCTTGTCGACTGTGGGAGCGGCCGTGACGCCGCCGGCGACGATCGACATGTTGTGAGGCATCTTGCCGCCGAAGATCGAGACCGCCTCATGAGCCAGGCGACGCATGTTGAGCGCCTCGACGTAATGGGCCACAGCCGTGCGGTTTTCGTCCTTGCTCAGCCGGTAATCCCCTTCGTAACGAGGGACAAACGGACCGAGATGTCCTCGGCCAATAAAATCCTTGACCTTCTTCATGGTCGGATCGCTACCGCTGTAGTCGGCGCAGGCCGTCACGTCGACGTAATCGAGGGCGCCAAGCTGGTAGAAGTGCAGAATATGGGACTGAAGGAAGTTTGCGCCCTGAATCAGGTTACGCAGAATGCGGCCATTGTCGGTGATACTGCCGGCCACGCCGTAAGCATCATCGAGCGCAAAAGACGCCGTCAGGCCCTGGGAGGTCGGGCAGACGCCGCAGATGCGCTGCATAATGCGAGCGGCATCGCGGGGGTCGCGCCCCAGCAGAATGTTCTCAAGCCCGCGGTACATCATGCCCGAGCTCTTGGCTTCTTTGACCACACCGTTATCGACCACCGCTTCGATCTTCAGGTGTCCTTCGATGCGTGATACCGGATCAATTACAATCTTCGTTGCCATCTAACTCTCTCCTGATAGGGGTATGCAGATCCCGGGAGACCCAGGAAGTCGGATTATCCAGATGAGCGAATGGCAAGGAGCATGCCCTACTTACAGCACAGGCAATTATTTTATAGAATAACAATAACTTATCAAACAAACCACCAAGGCGAAACAAAACGACACATTAGGCCAAATGGACACAATGACCCAAAGTGAGCCATTATGTCCAAGGTGACCCAGAAACAGAGAGTGCCAAACGGGTCAAAAAAACCCAGTGTTGTAAAAATTTGCACGATACAAAAGAAAAGGGCAGACAGAGATGGCTGCCCTACAGGAGACATACAGGGAAGAGATAACCAGCCTTATTCGGCATCGTCTTTAGAAATGTGGTACTGCTGCAGTTTGCGATCGAGAGTCTTGCGGGAGATATCGAGAATCTGAGAGGTGCGCACCTTGTGAAAATGGGTTTGCCGATAAACCTGCTCGATGTACAGGCGCTCGATGTCAGCCATAGTCATCTGCTCTTGCGGCAGACTGAACGCCACCGGCCGTCCCTCAGCCACCTTGACCGGCAAATGGTCCAGACCAATAACCCCGTCCTCGGCGAAAATAACCGCCATTTCAATTACGTTTTCCAACTCACGAACATTGCCGGGCCAATCGTAGTTCTGCAGCCGAGTCATCGCCTCGGACGCCAGCCTGAGATCGCCGCGCGGGGCAAATTTGGCGATAAAATATTCCGCCAGCAAGGGGACGTCTTCGCGCCGCTCGCGCAGCGGTGGGAGCCGCAAGGTGACCACATTGAGCCGGTAATAAAGATCCTCGCGAAAGCGACCGTTGGCGACATCGGCCTCAAGGTCACGATTGGTGGCGGCGACAAAACGCACATCGGCATGCCGCACCCGGGTCGAGCCGACCGGAATAAACTCCTTCTCCTGCAAAACCCGCAACAGCTTGGCCTGCAACGACGGACTGATATCGCCAATCTCGTCAAGAAACAGGGTGCCCTTATTGGCTTCTTCGACCAGGCCGCGCTGAGTCGCCACGGCGCCCGTAAAAGCTCCCTTGACATGACCGAAGAGCTGGCTTTCCAGCAGGGTGTCCGTGAGGGCGGCGCAGTTGATGGTAAGAAAGCGTTGCTCACGACGACGGCTGCTGTAATGCAGGGTCGAGGCAATCAGCTCCTTTCCGGTGCCGCTTTCGCCTAGAATCAGCACCCCGGCATCACTTGGCGCGACCTTGCGAGCCAAATCAAAGACATGTTTGAAGACGGCGCTCTTGAACACCACCTGGTCCGGATCAAAACGTCTGCGAATCTGCGCCTTGAGAGAACGGTTTTCCTCAACCAGCTGACGCTGTCCCACTTCCTTGGCCACCAATGCCGTTAATTCATCGGCCTGCACCGGCTTGGCCAGGTAATCACAAGCCCCCAGTTTCAAGGCGTCGGTGGCACAGCGCACAGTGGCAAAAGCGCTCATAACGATGACCGCTGTCTCCGGCCGCAGCGCCTTGATTCGCCGTAGCATCTCCAGCCCGTCACTTCCCGGCGAGTGCGCGTCGAGTAAAATCAACTGAGGGCGTTCCTCGCTGGCCTCGGCCAAAGCCTGCAACATCTGTCCGCCATTACCAAAAGACGTCACCTCATGCCCTTGAGTGATCAGCAGTTTTTCAAAAAAAAGCAGACTGTCCCGGTCTTCGTCACAGATGTAAACCCTTCCCTGTTCCATGCCATTAATCCTTTGAAGCGAGGTTTGCCGGTGACGATAGCAGAGAGGTGACCTGCACCGCAAATCATTTTCGATTCAACATCCACTGGCATAGCCTTTGTATCCTTGATTTCTCTCTAAACATGCCACTATAGTAAAGACCTTCGCTATACGATTAAACTCCCGAGAAGCAAAGGAATGCTCTCCATGCATGAAGTCGGCATCACCCGCAGTATCGTTGAAATATGCGAAGAAAACGCCCGGAAACAGGGTGCAACGGTCGTCCACAGTATTACTGTCGAGATTGGCGAACTGTCGGGCGTGGTCCCCGATGCCGTGGAATTTTGTTTCGAGGCCTGCAGCAAGGGAACACTTCTTGAAGGAGCCTCCCTGATTATCGACCGGGTCGCCGGACGCGGGCGCTGTGCCGCTTGCCATTCCGAATGTATCATGGGCCCCTATAGCTTCGAATGCCCGGATTGCGGAAGCATGGCGCTGCAACGGGTCGCCGGAGACGAACTCAGAGTCAAGGAAATGGAGATCGACTGATATGTGCATCGACTGCGGTTGCGGCCCAAGCAACCATGACCACACCCATTCACACGACCATGAACACCATCACGAGCACGGCAAGGGTAAGGGCAAAACCGTGCGCATCGAAGAAGACCTGCTGGGTAAAAACAACCGCCTGGCCGCAAACAATCGCACCCGATTCGCCAGACACCAGCTTTTCGTTCTCAATCTGGTAAGCTCCCCCGGCTCAGGCAAAACCTCGATCCTCGAGCGAACCCTCGCCGACCTGTCCGACCAGTTGCGCTTTGCCGTCCTCGAAGGGGACCAGCAGACTGCCAATGACGCCGACCGCATCGCCACCACCGGCGTTCCGGTAAAGCAGATCAACACCGGCGCCGGCTGCCACCTCGACGCCCATATGGTTGGCCACGGCGTCGATGCGTTCGATCTCGACGCCACTGACATCCTGATGATCGAAAACGTCGGCAACCTGGTCTGCCCGGCCTCTTTCGACCTCGGCGAAGACCACAAGGTCGCCGTCTTATCGGTTACCGAGGGGGAGGACAAACCGCTCAAGTACCCGCAAATGTTCCAGGCTGCCGACCTGATGCTGATCAACAAGATCGACCTCCTCCCCTACCTGCGCTTCGATGTGGAAAAATGCAAACAATTCGCCCGGCAGGTCAACCCGGACATCCGCATCATCGAACTCTCCTGCCACAATGGTGTGGGCATGGAAGAGTGGTATGAATGGCTACGACACGGCGTGCAAAATAAAGTGAGGGATGAGGCGTGAGGGCAAAAAACTTTACACCTCACTCCTCACTCCTCACTCTTCACCTGAGCGACGAAGGAGCGAAGCAATGTGTTTAGCGATTCCGATGCAGATCGTCAGCATTGACGGTGAAACGGCGATCTGCGAGATCGATGGAGTGAAGCGGGAAGCCAGCCTGATGATGGTTGAAGACGTACAGGTTGGTGATTTTGTACTGATCCACGCCGGGTTCGCCATGGAAAAGCTCGATCAAACCGACGCTGAAGCTACCTTAGCTCTGTTCCGCCAGATCCTCGCCGAGGGTGGGGGCGTTAAATGAAGTACGGCAGCGAATTCCGTAATCCCGAAGTAGCCAAAGCGTTGCTGTCCGCTATCGGTGAACTGGTCAAAAACGCACCCCAAACGCTGACCTTCATGGAGGTCTGCGGCACACATACCATGGCCATCTACCAGCATGGCCTCCGGTCGATGCTCCCCCCAAAGGTTCGGCTGATTTCTGGCCCCGGGTGCCCGGTCTGCGTCACCCCGGTCGATTTTGTCGACCACGCGGTAGCCCTGGCTCGAAGACCGCAGACGATCATCGCCACCTTCGGCGACATGATACGGGTCCCGGGCTCGAGCAGCAGCCTGCAGACTGAAAAGGCGAAAGGGGCCGACATCCGTATCGTCTATTCCCCCCTCGACGCCGTCGCGCTGGCCGAAAAACATCCAAAACAAGAAGTGGTCTTCTTAAGCGTTGGCTTCGAAACCACTACTCCGACCATCGCCGGCTCGATTCTCGAAGCCGAGCGCCGTGGCCTGAGCAACTACTCGGTGCTGACCGCCAACAAGACCATGCCGGGCCCAATGGCGGCACTGACCGCCGATCCCGAGTTGCAGGTCGACGGCTACCTCTGCCCGGCCCACGTCAGCACCGTGATTGGCACTGAGGGCTACCGTCCGCTCGCCGAACAGCACACGGTTCCCTGCGTCATCACCGGTTTCGAACCCCTCGATGTGCTGCAGGGAGTACTGATGCTGACCCGCCAGGCCCTGGCCGGCGAAGCAAAAGTCGAGAACCAGTACAGCCGTTTCGTCCGCCCCGAAGGGAACCTGAAAGCGCAACAGATTCTGACTCGCGTCTTTGAGCCCTGTGATGCGAACTGGCGCGGCATCGGGGTTATCCCCGGCAGCGGCCTTACACTCCGCGAAGACTTCGCCGACTTCAACGCCGCCCGAAAACTGCGGGTCGAGGTGGAGCCACCTGTAGAACCCGCCGGATGTTGTTGCGGTGCCATTCTCAAAGGAAAATTAACGCCCAAAGACTGCCCCCTCTTTCGCACCGCCTGCACCCCGGAAAATCCGGTCGGCGCCTGCATGGTTTCAAGCGAAGGAACCTGCGCGGCGGAATACAAATACGGCACGTAAAGACCGTTCAACGTTCCGAGTTCGACGTTAACACCCGAGAACCCCGAACCTCGAACCTCGAACCCCGAACCTCGAACCCCGAACCTCGAACCCCGAACCTCGAACGTCAAACGTAGCCTCCCAAACCCCAGACGGAGTCTGAATGAAATCCGACATTATCCTTTTAGGCCACGGCAGCGGTGGCAAACTCAGTCACCAGTTGCTCGATGAACTGATTATACCGACTCTGTCGCAGGTGGCTGAACGTGACCAGAACGACTCGGCGATCCTCTATCACGATGGCGGCCGGCTGGCCTTCACCACCGATTCTTACGTCGTCGATCCGATTTTTTTTCCCGGCGGCAACATCGGTGATTTGGCCATCAACGGCACGGTCAACGACCTGGCCATGGCTGGCGCAACGCCGCTGGCCATCTCGGTCGCCTTCATCCTTGAAGAGGGGCTGCCACTATCCGAGCTGAAAACCATCCTGCAGTCCATGCGGGAGGCCGCCCAAAAAGCCAAGGTACGGATCGTCACCGGCGATACCAAGGTGGTGCCGCGCGGCAAAGGGGATAAAATCTTCATCAATACCTCGGGGATCGGAGTCTTCGACCACGAGCTTGAAATCACCGGCAGCGGCGCCCGCCTCGGGGACAAAATCATCATCAACGGCACTCTTGGCGACCACGGCATGGCCGTTCTGGCCAGCCGCGAAGGATTAGACCTGGAATCCGATATTCGCACCGACAGCGCGGCCCTCAATCACCTGGTCGCCGACCTGCTGGCCACCTGCGGAACCCAGGTTCACGTCCTGCGCGACCCGACCCGCGGCGGCGTGGCCACCACCCTCAAAGAAATCGCCCGCCAGTCGCAGGTAGAAATAACCCTTGACGAATCGACCCTGCCCGTTGAAGAATCAGTCGCTGGAGCCTGCGCCATCCTCGGCCTCGATCCGCTGTTTGTTGCCAACGAAGGAAAGCTGCTGGCCATCGTCACCCCGGAAGCGGCCGACGAGATCCTGGCCCTGATGCGCCGCCACCCCGAGGGCAAACACGCCGCAATCATCGGCGAGGTGACCAGCACGGCTTCAGGAAAAGTACGGATGCGTACCGCCATCGGTGGCCTGCGCGCCATCGAAATGCTGGCCGGAGAGCAGCTGCCGCGCATCTGCTGACCAACTCACAAGGAGTATCCCCATGCAACTTATTGTCGATTCTGAAACCTGCACCGGTTGCGGCGCCTGCATCACCGCCTGCCCGCTCGACGCCATCACCCTTGAAGGCGAGATCGCGGTGATCAATCACACCGTCTGCGACCTCGACGGCATCTGTATTGCCGCCTGTCCGGTCGACGCCATCACATTTGCCGAATAACCCGGCAATAGAAAAAAGCCGGCCATGGTCGGCTTTTTTCTATTGCAACTCGATAACGTTTCCGCCATCGTCCGAAGGCGGTCCTCCGCGTCCCCGCCCCCGCAGCAGCTGCCCGAGAAACCCAAAGACCTTTTTCACCCCACGCCAGATTTTCGGCAATAGCCAGATCATCAGCAGAATAAAAACAATCAGCCCGCCGACAAAAAGCCAGGGGTAGTGCAGGGCCACCCACAGCCCACCCACAACCGCCACATCTTCGCTGAGCGAAGCGATCCAATTGGAAAAGGGCTCTGGCGAACTGTTGATCATCACCCTGGAACCGGCCTTGGTGGCATGAGTCCCTGCCGCCAGCCCACCACCGACCAGCCCGACCGCGATCGCCACCGCCGGGCTTACCTCGCCAACCGCACCAGCTGCTAAAACCGCCCCGGCGGGGATCCGGATAAACGTATGGATGGTGTCCCAACCGGTATCGACCCCCGGGGTTTTATCCGCAAAAAATTCGATCATATACATCAAACCGGCGGCAAAGATCACCATTGGCTCAGTCAACACTTCAAGCCCCGGAGGCAAGACCATATTTCCGCTGGCCCCAAGCAGGCCGAGCATAAGGATTGCGGCATACAGATTAATACCGCTGGCCCAGGCAACCCCCATACTCAGGGCGATAACCTGAATAATCTGATCGAGATGTTCCATCCCTGCCTCCCTTCTCCCGTTGCACACCCGTCCTGGCAAGATAAAATAAATCTGGCTTCAAGACACGATTTCTAATAATAACCTGTTTATCGCCAAAATACAGGGATACATGACAGCAGAATACCGATCCATTGCACAAAAAGATTTCGTTGCTATTCAGTACAGCAAAAAACCGCCATTCCGGCGCAAGCGAAATCGCCAATGACAGCCTCCGGGATGACGAGCTCTTTTCTCCTGATCAAAAAATGCATAAAAGTTCCAATATTTCTTCTCAAATACAAATAAGGTAAAAAAGCCCTTGACAAGAAGAAGCCCACGCAGTAAAAAGGATCAAAAGGATCTTTTAGGTAATAATTATGATGGGACTGACCCGCAAGGGAGAATACGCAATCCGCGGAATGGTTTACCTGGCCGAACACGAACCAGGCAAGCTGATTCTGATCAGCGAAATCGCTGAGGCTGTTGACGTACCGCAGAGCTTTCTGGCGAAGATCTTTCAGGACTTCACCCGTCTCGGCATCGTTCGCTCGAGCCGCGGTGCGCGAGGTGGTTTTTGCCTGGCCCGCCCTTCGGCGCAGATTACCCTGCGGGAGGTCGTCGAAGCCGTGGAGGGGCCAATCTACCCGAACAGCTGTTTGATCAGCGAAGGGATCTGCGAACGAAGCGGTACTTGCAATGTGCATCCAGTCTGGCGCAAAGTACAAAAGCAAGTTCAGCAAATTCTTGACGAGGTCACCTTAGCGGAACTGACCTCCCATAAATAGACCGGAGAGACGGCTATGCTGAAAAACATTTACCACTTTTATGTCGAGGGATTTCGTTCAATGGTCCTCGGCCGCACCCTCTGGAAAATCATCCTGATCAAACTGACGATACTCCTGTTGCTGGCCAATTTCATTCTCCCCAACTATCTGAACAAACATTTTGCGACCGACGCACAACGCGCTGAACATGTTATCGATAACCTGACCGTTGCAAAAAGAACCAACGGCAAATAACCTCAGGAGGCACCCGTGATCGATGCGATCGACCTTTCGATGGTAAACTGGGCCCGCGCCCAGTTTGCCTTAACCGCCATGTACCACTGGATTTTTGTCCCACTGACCCTGGGACTCTCCTTTCTGCTCGCATTCTTTGAAACTCTGTATGTCCGCACCGGCAACGAAGAATGGAAACGCATTACCAAATTCTGGATGTCCCTTTTCGCAGTCAACTTCGCCATCGGCGTCGCCACCGGAATCATCCTCGAATTCGAGTTCGGCACCAACTGGTCCAACTACTCCTGGATGGTCGGCGATATTTTCGGCGCTCCGCTGGCGGCCGAGGGGATTTTCGCCTTCTTCCTCGAGGCGACCTTTTTCGCCGTCATGTTCTTCGGCTGGAACCGGGTCTCGAAACGCTTTCACCTCCTCTCGACCTGGATGGTAGCCATCGGCTCCAATCTCTCGGCCCTCTGGATCCTGGTGGCCAACGGCTGGATGCAATTTCCCGTCGGCATGCAGTTCAATCCTGACAGCGCCCGTTTCGAAATGGAAAATTTCTTCGAAGTGCTGCTCTCGCCCATGGCGATCGACAAGTTCACCCATGCCACCAGCTCCAGCTTCCAGATCGGCGCCCTCTTCGTGGTAGCGGTCTCCTCCTGGTTTTTGCTGCGCAAACGGCATCTGGAGATGGCCAAGCGAAGCATCATCGTCGCCTCGGTTTTCGGCCTGATCGCTTCGATTTTCGTCGCCTTTACCGGTGACGAATCGGCCTACAACGTCGCTCAGAAACAACCGATGAAGCTTGCGGCGATCGAGGGACTCTACCAGGGGGACACCAATTGTGCACTCTGCGCCGTCGGTATTCTGAATCCAGACCAGAAACCAGGCCAGACCTCCGATCCATACCTGTTCGCCATCAAACTCCCCGGAGCCCTGTCGTTTCTGGCGACCCGCACCTTTGACGGCTTCGTCCCCGGGATCAATGACCTGGTCTACGGCAATCCCGAGCAGGGCGTGGTCGGGGTAACAGACAAAGTCGACTCAGGACGCATCGCCGTTGAACAGTTGGCCCTCTACAAAGGAGCTCGCAAAGAAGCCAACGACCAGGTCGCTGAAACCGCGCTGGCTACATTCAAAGAGCATGAAGCCAACCTCGGCTACGGCTTTTTGCAAAGTCCCGAAGAGGCCATTCCGCCCGTGGCCCTCTCCTTCTACAGTTTCCGCGTGATGGTTGGCCTCGGCACCTATTTCCCTATCCTGTTCATCCTGATGCTCGTCTTTACCCTGCGTGAGACCATCGAGAACAAACGCTGGCTACTTGGCCTCGGGGTCATCTCCCTCTTTCTCGGCTACCTCGCCTCGGAAGCCGGCTGGGTCGTCGCCGAAGTCGGTCGTCAGCCCTGGGCCATCCAGGGGCTGCTGCCGGTCAGCGTCGCCCGCTCTAACCTGACCACAGCCACGGTGGCAGGGACCTTCTTTATGTTCCTGTTCCTCTTTACCATTCTGCTTATAGCTGAAATCCGTATCATGTTGAAACAGATATCCATCGGACCGGAGGAGAAATAATATGATAGGCAGCCTTGCTCTAACCCAACTGCAGCAGATCTGGTGGATCATCGCCTCACTGGTCGGCGCCCTCTTTATTTTCATGACCTTCGTTCAGGGAGGCCAGACTCTCCTCTTTACCCTCACCCGCTCCGAAGAGGAAAAGACCCTGATCATCAACTCCCTCGGCCGCAAGTGGGAACTGACCTTCACCACCCTGGTGCTCTTTGGCGGCGCCCTTTTCGCCGCCTTCCCGCTCTTTTACGCCACCAGCTTCGGCGGGGCCTACTGGGTCTGGATTGCGATCCTCTTCACCTTCATTATCCAGGCCGTCAGCTACGAGTACCGTAAAAAGCCGAATAACCTGCTCGGCGCCCGCACCTACGAGATCTTTTTGTTTATCAACGGCAGCCTCAGCCTGCTTTTAATCGGAGCGGCGATCGGCACCTTTTTCACCGGATCGAACTTTTTACTGAACGACTATAATTTCGTCAAGTGGGCGCACCCGCTGCGCGGGCTGGAAGCAGCCTTCAACCTGTTCAACGTCGCTCTCGGTATTTTCCTGATCTTTCATTCCCGACTGCTCGGAGCCCTCTACCTGGCCAACAACCTGAACCACAATGATCTTGTCGAGCGCTCCCAACGGGCCGCTTTTATCAACCTGCTCTGTGCCCTCCCCTTTCTCCTCATCGTCCTCGGAGGACTGGTCACCATGGACGGGTACGCCGTCGACCCAGCAACCGGAACCGTCTTCATGGAGTCCGGGAAATACCTGGGCAACCTCCTGGCCCTGCCGCTGAACCTGATTTTGCTGCTGGCAGGACTGGTCCTGGTGATTGCCGGAGTCTACGCGGCTCATTTCAAGGGAAGCACCCGGGGCATCTGGCTGTCCGGACCCGGAACCGTGCTGGTGGTCCTGGCGCTGCTCTTTCTGGCCGGATTTAACGATACCGCCTTCTACCCGTCCAAAGTCGACCTGCAAAGCAGCCTGACCATCCAGAACGCCTCAAGCAGTCACTACACCCTGACCGCCATGAGCTACATCGCCCTCGCCATTCCCTTTGTACTGGCCTATATCAGCTATGTCTGGCGCTCGATGGATGCCGGCAAAATGTCCCTTGAGGATGTAAAAAAAGAAGGGCACAACGAAGCCTACTAAGGAGGAAATAAAGATATGACCATCATTCTGATCGGCGGATGGTTCGCCGTACTCGCCACCTCATATTTCGGCGCTGAGATAATACTCAAGCGTTCAGGCAAGCTCTAAACCCACCCTAAAAAAAAGCTCCCCGGTCTACGGGGAGCTTTTTTCAATTATGTCCAGAAAACCTAGGCTTTGGTGACATTGGAGGCCTGGGGTCCTCTTTGGCCCTGGGTCACCTCGAAACGCACACGATCCCCCTCTTGCAGCGATTTGAAGCCCTCGCCCTGAATCGCAGAAAAGTGTACGAAGACATCTGGACCATTGTCCTGCTCGATAAAGCCGAACCCCTTTGCGTCATTAAACCACTTGACTATACCTTCTACCATGATGTGTCTTCTCCTTCTGTTCCGTTCTTACGGAAGCAATGCCGCTGTGCTGAAACCCCTGCCGACAAAAGCCGCCCAGACCTGAGAATCCGGCGGTCGCTCTTAACCTGACTGACGATCAATCGGTCCGGAAGACGTTCTGCACAAACATTTTCATGTGTACGGCCATTAACATGACTGCCCACCAAAAAGCAAACTTTTTTCGTATACGCCAGACTTTGTCGCTGCAACTAGCGGAAAACTCACATAAACTCGGGTCCCCTGTCCTGGCTGGCTATCAACCCAAACCCGCCCCTCATGAGCATCGACAATATAACGGACAAGACTCATCCCCAGCCCGGCTCCCTGCACCGCCGTATTGGAGCTATCGACCCGGTAAAACTTGTCAAAAATATGTTCCACCTGCTCGGCAGTCATCCCGATGCCATGATCTTCGACACAGAGGTCATAGGACTCCGAAGTCATGTTTCCCGTAATGCGGACTTCGCCCCCCTGAGGTGAATATTTAATCGCATTACTGAGAATATTTTCTATGACCTGCTCAATTTTCTTGCGATCCACCATCAAAACAACAGGGGTCTCGGTCAGCTCAAGCACAAACGAATGCCGATCAGTCAACTTACCCGCTGCCGACACCGCCTGTCGCAACAAATCATTAATATCACAGCGCTCTTTTTCAAGAGACAGGGCTTGACCTGACTCGATCCGACTGACATCAAGCAATTCGTCGACGATCCTCGACAAGGCCCAGGATTTGCGATTGATATAGGTCAGAGAATCTTTTTCAGGTTGATCCAGCCCGGTGGTCTTGGATAACAGGAGTTCCGAATAACCGATAATAGTGGCCAGCGGGGTTTGCAGTTCGTGGGCTGCCGTCGAGATAAATTCGCTTTTTATTCGGTCGATCCGCCTTTCGCTGGTGACATCATGCATGATGATAATCATTCCGACCGGGTTACTGGCCGGGCTGAGCACTAACGAAGTACGCCCTTCGAGTATCCGCAAGGGTTCGTTCCGCGGCCCGACGATTTCATAATCGAACCGGATTCCGGCCTGCTTTCTGGCCAAAGCGTCCACAACCTTCTGACGCAGAAGCGGATCTTTAAAAACCTGGTCAAGAGGACGGAAACGAGTGTTAGCCATCGGCACCTTGAGCAGTCTTTCGGCCGCCTGACTCATCAGCACCACCCGGTTGCGAATATCAACGACGACCAGTACGTCGGTTACCGACTTGAGGACACTATCCACCCTGGTACGGATCCCTCTGGCCACCAGGTAACCGGCGGGGACCGAAAGGAGCACCATCACCAGGGCGGTTAGCCCGAGCGAGGTCCCCATGGCCCGTAGCGCCGAGATCATCCGTTGCTGACCCTCACGCAAGTCGCTCTCATAATAACCGGCTCCGATCACCCAGTCCCAGGGCGCAAAGTAAGTGATCGCCACGGCCTTGATGCGCGATTCGGTTTCCCCGTGATTTTTCCAGGGATAACGTTCAAATTCAACAGGGATTGTGCCATTACGCTGATAGAGAGGAAGGGACAAGGCCTTGCCGATAATGGACTGGATGAACGGGCGCCCGTCAGAATCCTGTGAATCCCAGAGGTTTTCCCCATCCCGCTCGCCATTGCATGAAATGATGTAACGCCCCTGCTGCTCTCCTTTTCCGCCGAGCACAAAGACATAGCCGGTTTTCCCGACCACCATATCCATGATGCCCTGGCGCAGACTTTCGAGATTTTCCTGTTTAATGCCGACATACAGGGCACCAACCACCCGACCGCTGGCTTCCTGAATCGGACGATAAGCGGTCACGTACCAATCGTTAACCACATAGGCCCGACCGCGAAAGGCTTCACCGCGCAGCAGGGCGGCAATAACGGGGTTGGCTTCACCATCAGAATCGCAACAGGGGATGTAGGTGCCGATGGCCCGCTGGCCATCCGACTGCTCGACATTGGTCGCCACCCGCAGCATGTCGCCAGCCTCATTGAGCCGCTGAAAAATCGTGACGGTTCCGCCAACCAGCTCTCGAACCTCATCGACAATAGGGGAAAAAACGTTCGGGTCGGCGTTCTGCCCGAGCCAGCGCCCCCCCACCAGCATCGGGGGAAGAAAATATTCGGAGTTTTCGCCAGTAAACTGGTTAATCGCCTGCCAGCGCACCGTTTCGTGACCAAAACTGACGGCACCAGAGCGGGTAAGCAGATCTTCGGCGACCTGCAGATTAGAATCCAGAGTCTTTTGCACCGACTCCTGCGCCGAGCGACACATCAGATAAACCGCCTGGGCCACCTTGCTCGCCTCATTACCAGCCTGGGTCTGAATTTCCTGGCTGAAGAAGGTTTCGACAACCCCCTTCTGATACAAAGCCACGCCAAAAGCGATGACCACCGTCAACAAAATGGGGACAGTCGCCAGAATGCTTATTTTCAGTCCGATTTTCACAACAGACCCCCAAGAGCCACACTTCCTGTCAAAGCACCAACACATTAACATTTATTTATATTTATGCAAAAGGCAATTTGAATCCAGAGAGATCAGAATGAAAAAGTAACAAAAAAACAGGCCCGTAAATATCACGGGCCCCACTTCTTACGTTTAAAATGATCCGCCTACCCGGCCCCGTCCTGCGCCTTGTAGCGGCCATTGACCTGGTAGACAAAAGCCAGCACTTCGGCGACCGCCTGATAAAGCCCCTCAGGAATATCATCGCCAATCGGTACCTGTGCCAATAATTCGATAAGGTCAGGGTCTTCCATGACGTACACCCCGGCCTCGCGCGCCGTTGCAACGATCTTCTCTGCCAGAACCCCTTTTCCACTGGCCACCACCTGCGGAGCTCCCTGCCCCTTGTCATAGAGGAGAGCGACCGCCTTATCGATCGTTTTTTCTTTCGTCATCGCTCTACACCCGGGTATTTACCACACCCTGGCCCTCCGGAAGAAGTTTGCCCAACAATACCCGAACCGGATGCTCGACTCCGGACCCAAAGAGGATTTCCCGCACCGGTACGGCCTCCAACGACTCCGCGAGTTCGCTTTTGAATTGGGCGACAAAGTCAGCCTTTTCTTGATCCTCACACGCAAACCGCATGTGCACACCCTCGCCATCCTGCAATAGATCCACCCGCAGACTCCCTAGCCCCGATAGGAAAAGAGACAGAGAAATCTTATGAACCGCTGCAACCTCCTGTCCCGGTGCGGCCGCGCCCCGTTCGGCAATCAGATATCCCTGCTCGAAGGTCGGCAGAGGGATAAATGCCAGGTGTTGCTGATCGAGACGGATTCGGCAGAGCTGCAACAGCTCGAGTTTCTGCACCAGGCGATCAAGGGAGTCCGCGAGCGACGCCTGATCTTCGCCCAGCAGCTGACGCGCTTCGAGCAGCGCATTTTTCAGACCGGCAGCCACAGAAGCCCCGTCACCGCGCAACAATAATCCTTCATGCCCAAGGCCGAGACGGGCCATCATGGCTTTCAGCATCTGACCGTCCGCCAGATTTTCCGCTTTATCAATATAGGCGCCCCAGAGCTCAAAAGCCGTCCGACTGGCCCGACTCAGACCGGCCAGTAATGAGGGCGATGCAACGAACTGTCGAACCACCGAAAGGATCTCCAGAGGTTCTC
>JBFHFM010000008.1:0-30463 GCA_041583595.1 Trichloromonas sp.
ATCATTGTCTAGCTGATTTTCAGACGCCACCTGATTGCCATTGGCGACGTTGTCAAGGTCGGTAGTGTCGTTATCCAGCTGATTGCCATTAGCGACGTTATCGAGATCGGCGGTGTCATTATCGAGCTGGTTATCAGAGGCTACCTGGTTGCCGTTTGCAACGTTATCAAGGTCGGTAGTGTCGTTATCCAGCTGATTGCCATTAGCGACGTTATCGAGATCGGCGGTGTCATTATCGAGTTGGTTATCAGAGGCTACCTGGTTGCCGTTTGCAACGTTATCAAGATCGGTGGTGTCATTATCGAGTTGGTTATCAGAGGCCACCTGATTGCCATTGGCAACGTTGTCAAGGTCGGTAGTGTCATTATCGAGTTGGTTATCAGAGGCCACCTGGTTGCCGTTGGCAACGTTGTCAAGGTCGGTCGTGTCATTATCAAGTTGGTTTTCGGAAGCGACCTGATTGCCACTGGCTACGTCAACATCCACGACATCCGGATCCACATTAGAATCCGAGACCGTCGATCCGTCGATAATGTCGTCACCAGCACGCGTCAATACAGGGTTTCCAAACATCAACGCAACCACAAAAACTCCCAAAATACTTAGATACCTTTTTTTCATTCTTCTCTCCTTTTTCATTTTTGGGTTTGTACTACGACTTCCAAGTGTTGTGAAACTCCTGTTGTTGTTCACCTCCCCTGCCTGGAAATTACGGATAGACTCCCCTCGGATTGCTGGTTAAACCCGGCCATGTATTTATCTTCAACCTCATCCCACAAGATGATGCCACCGACCCTGGCAACATCTCCTGGTTGAATTCCGTTTTCAATCGCTCTTCCCTTGACCTGGGCAAGAGAAGCATCATCAACTTCAATCCAGGTGCTTTCTAAAAAAAGCGCGTTGTTCTCTCTCTGTATGAACCAACCTTTTACGTTTGTATATTCAGCCTCTTCCGCGATTAACAGCAGTGGCTGGCTTTTGCAAAAGCTATCATCAGCTGCTGCAGGTAAAGCAAAAATGAGGAGCAGAAGAGTAAAAATTGAATGTCGAATCATTGCCGATGTCTTCATAGTGGCTTTCAGTATTGAATACTGCGATTATTACAAACAGTTAATAGCAAGGCACGTGCCAGTTTTTTTCATGCGATATATCAAAGACTTAGCCATCAATGCCCTGTTAAACATGTAAAGAATATGAACACCTGTACTTTACACTCTGTTTACAGTTGAACAGTCTCCAGGTTAGCGAAAGGGCCTCCATGAAACCGTTCATCAAGCAAAATCCAGGGCACGACCCGACTACATCGAGTAGGCTAAGACAAGCGGATCAGGCTCGCCTCACTCCTCTGACAGAACCGTGCGTACAGGCCTCGGACTCCCTGCAAACTACCGCATCCTCAAACACGCCATGGATCTGACCAGATATCGGGCTTCGCGCTATGTGCAGTTCATTTCCTACCGCTTTCTTCAGACCCTGCCGTTACCAGCAACGCCCTTGCGACTCGGATTGTCTTCCCCGGGCCGGGGTGACGCCTGTTTCTTGCAACAGGTCGGGTTTGCCTGCCAGGCCTGGCAAATAACAAAAGCGGGAACCCCAAGGAGTTCCCGCTTTAATCATAAAGAGTTGCATTGTCGATAACTGACTTCAAATACTTTTGCCGTTGCCCCGACCGATACTGTATTTTTTCATCATGCTGTAGAGACTGGGCCTGCTGACACCAAGAGCCTTGGCGGTTCGAGTTATGACATAGTCATTATTCTGCAACGTCTTCTCGATCATTTCCTTCTGTGTGATTGAAGTCTGTCGTTTCAACGGACATTCGTCCCGCACCATTTCAAGGTCCCGCAACCCCATATCCTCAGGAAAGATTTCATTTCCCTGCGCCATCAAAATCCCCCGACGGACTTTATTGATAAGTTCACGTACATTGCCGGGCCATGAGTACTTGCGAATAACTTCCAGGGTTTTTTCAGAAAAGATTCTCTCCGGACAGTTTTCGTTGCGAGTAATTTTGTTCAGAAAAAACTTCGCCAGAATCACATTGTCTTCGCCGCGGTCTCTCAAGGGGGGCAGGTGGATCGAAAACCCGTCAAGACGGAAAAATAGATCCTGCCTGAAGCTCCCCGCTTCAACCATCTGCTCGAGATCACAATTGGTGGCAGTGACGATGCGCACATCGACTTTTTTCCCTCCTGAACTCCCGACCCTCTCCACATACCTGTCTTCAAGAAAGCGCAGTAACTTGGACTGCAATCCATGCGGAAGGTCGCCTATTTCATCAAGAAAGATCGTTCCGCCATCGGCCTTTTCGAATTTCCCTTTTCTGACCGCACAGGCTCCGGTAAAGGCCCCTTTTTCATGGCCAAAAAGTTCTGATTCGAGCAACCCTTCTGGAATGGCCGCCGAGTTCACGGCAATAAAGGGTTTGTCCCTCCGGGCGCTTCTTTCATGGATAGCTCGGGCCGTCAACTCCTTTCCCGTACCGCTTTCACCTAGAATCAAAACGTTGACATCAGTCGGTGCCACCTTGCGGATCATATTAAAAACTTCAATCATCGCCGGGGACGTGCCGACAAACTCCTCCTCGGAGGGCTTCCCTTTACTAAGGAGCACTTCCCGGTCAATGGCGTGAAATATCTTATCGAGATGTTCGGCATTGAGGCTAGATATTCGGTTTTTGAGGCGTGGTAAAAATGTGGTTCTGAAATGATTTTTGAGATAATTGTTGTCAGCAAAGCTCAGGGAATAACCACAGACTTGACAACGTCCCGCTCCATTGCTGTATTTTGAATCACAATAAGGACAAACTCCATGGAGACTAAGGTCATTCCGTATGCAGTTCCAAAGCTGCTGCATGGCTGAACTATGGGCAAAATACAACCTCAATCCAGCCATTCCCTTGTCGGCCCTGACAATCTCTGAATCAAACTCGACCCTGCTGCCGCTAGGCAAGTTCATTTTTATCCTGTAAAGATCACCCGCTTCAAACAGCCCCTCAACAAGGGCCCCACCAAGACTGAGCTCCTTGATGATTACATTTTTTCTTCGTTCTTCACCTTTGCCCATGCTGTAGGCTTTTGCAGAAAATTCTGTTTTAACCCTGACATCGAGCCTTCCCATAAAACCTCTCCCTTGCCTTGACCTGCAATACGAAATTTAATTTTCAAATGAATGATGTAAATATTTTATTTTTATATAAATATAGGCTTCAATAAAAAGAGCCGACTGTTGCTCCGTTTCTAATGCGTCTAAAAACACACATTAAAATCCACAGCAAATCGTTCTAACTTCATAACAGAGCAAGCTTTTTTTAAACTTTTATCAACTGAAAGCTTATTAAACTCCTATCACATATTAACGAAATCACAAGCGCTAAAAATACCATTTTGGTGGATGAATCAATATGCCCCGCCCCCCTCAAAAGTGCCGAAAATCGAGCCCCCGAAAAAACCCTCGTATCATTACAAGGGCTTCAAGGAACATGGTGAGGTGCTGTGAAATATTGAAAGGGTATGACGGGTAAAAAAATTGAGGTAATTTTTTTATATACGGGGAAATGTCAGGCGAAGGCAGGATACTAATTAACCAGGATAAGGTCAAAAAGTCGACCGAACTAACAAAAAAAGGATAAAAACAATCAGCGAGGAGACTGGGCCTTACGATACTCTTCGAGTTCAGCTTCGAGCTTCAGAATCTGCCTGGCCTGTTCAGAAAGAGTCCGTTCCAAGGCAAGCGCAGCTTCCAGTTCTTGAATACGCTGGTTCTGCTCAGCTATAGTGCGATTTTGAGCCATTTTACTGGTGCGGGTATCGGAAAACTCCTGCGTATACCACCCCTTTTCAAGCAGGCATTCCTCATAGGATTGCTGCCTGAAGGCGGCAGCCATGACCGTATCCGCCCCAGTTGCTAAAGAAGCCTGCCCGCTCTGATTCCGACATTGCGCCTGGTCTTCTTTAAGCTGCACCTGTGTCCTGGAAGAATGAACCCAGTGGTTTCCGCCACAGCCAGCCAACACCAATATCACTAAAAACCAAAACAACTTCATCATTCAATCCCTCCCCAAGATATCCGCAATGAACTTCAGCAGGATGATTATCATTGCCATCTTTTGCCTTCTTGCGATAAAAGCATAACAGAAAAAAATCGACAGGGTAGAAAGTTGGTTAGCAACTTATGTTTGGTTTATCAATCCCAGAGTCGTTTATCCAACGAAACCTGAATAACTTCGACGTAGCTCATCAAGCCTCTCTACCTTTCTGACAACCATTGGAATAAGAAAGAATGCATGTTACATTAGACATCACCTCGCACATGACCGGCTGGCGACAAAACCAAGGACCAAAAGATCCGTGCGCCTTCTGACCATTCATTCCTGTCCGCGTCCATTTCGCTCAACCGCCTATGCCAATGAGCCTGATTCTACGCAAGGGGAAATCACAGGAGAAAAAAATGAAAACAGATAAATCTAACCTTGGAAACAGGCTTGTTAATGTTCTCGCCGTTGTTTTTTTGGTGGGCTCAATCTACGCAGGCTTTAAATATATCCTCATTCCCACGTCAAAGTTTTTTTGGCAAATATTTGTCCAATCCTTAAAAAATGGATACCAACAATACACAATATTCACCGACCAGCATCTGCACACCTTTCTGCACTGGGATATGGCATTTTATCTACTGCTAGGACTGTCATTCTATTTGCTGCCGACCATTATCGCTTTCATAAAAAAACACCCTAAAAAACTATCCATCTGTTTCATCAATATCGTTTTTGGCTGGTCTTTTATTGGCTGGATTTTGGCTTCAATCTGGAGTTTCTCACCACCCAAAAAAACAACCGACTATTGAATTAAAAAGTATATAGTTCGTAACCAGTTGTTTTCACACTGGTTTGATAAAAAAAGAGCCGACTCCCGTCAGGGAGTCGGCTCTATAATTTTGCATGAAGCAATTTTTCAGCTCAACAGTACCAACAGATCACCCTGCTGAACTTGATCACCCTCTTTGACGAGAACTTCTTTAACCACACCATCTTCCCTCGCCCTGATGTTGGTCTCCATCTTCATTGCCTCAGTCGACAACAAGATATCGCCAGACTTGACCTCGTCTCCAGCCTTAACCAACAGCTTGAACAACTTGCCCGGCATAGGCGCCCCAATATGCTTGCTGTCGTCGGGGTCGGCCTTACGACGCTCGGCTTCATCGGATTCGACCGAAAGATCTTTGATCGTAACCTGACGGGGTTCACCGTTCAGCTCAAAGTAGATGTGCCGGGTGCCGTCAGGGTGCAGGCTGCCAACGGCGCTGAGCTTGATAATCAGGGTTTTTCCCGACTCAATCTCGAAACTGATTTCTTTTCCGACCTCGGGACCGTAAAAGAAATACGGCGTAGGGATCTTGGAAAGATCACTGAATTCCTGGCGCTCACGATCAAAGGTCTCGAATACGCCGGGATAAAGGACGGCCGACAGAACATCGCGGTCACTGACCGGATGACCCAGTTTTTTCTCAAGTTCGGCCTTTTTAGCGCCAAAATCAACCGGCTCGAGCAGCTCACCAGGACGGCAGGTAAGCGGCTTTTCGTCCTTGAGAATGATTTTTTGCAGATCCTTCGGAAAGCCACCGACGGGCTGACCGATCATTCCCTTGAAAAAGTCGATAACTCCCTGTGGAAACGTGTAGTTCATACCGCGGGTTAAAACATCTTCGGGTTCAAGATTATTCTGAATCATGAACATAGCCATGTCGCCAACGATCTTGGACGAAGGAGTAACCTTGATTACATCACCAAACATGTCGTTGACCTTGCGGTACATCTCTTTGCACTCTTCCCACCGATGGCCGAGACCAAGCCCTTCGACCTGCGGCTTGTAGTTCGAATACTGGCCACCCGGAATCTCATGATGGTAAACCTGAGCAGTACCGCTACGCAGCTCCGATTCGAAGGGCGCGTAGTAGGTACGCACCGTCTCCCAGTAGTTGGTCAGTAGCTGAATCCCATGTTGGTCCAGACGGGGATCCCAGATGCTCCCTTCGAGGGTCGCCAGCAAAGCGTTCATATTGGGCTGGGCAGTCAAACCTGAAACCGAGGAGAGCGCCGTATCGACGATATCAACTCCAGCCTGAGTGGCCATTAACAGCATCGCCCCGCCATTGCTTGAAGTGTCGTGGGTATGCAGGTGGATCGGAATACCGATCTCGTTCTTCAGAGCGCGAATCAGCTTTTCAGCGGCAAAAGGCTTAAGCAGACCAGCCATATCCTTGATGGCAAGGATATGCGCCCCCATCTTCTCAAGCTCTTTCGCCAGATCAACGTAGTATTTGAGAGGGTATTTATCGCGCTTGGGATCTAGGATATCTCCGGTGTAGCACATGGATGCTTCGCAGATGGCGTTGTTTTTGCGCACCGCGTCCATGGCCACGGTCATCCCCTTGGTCCAGTTCAGCGAATCAAAGACGCGAAAGACGTCGATACCGCTCTCGGCGGCCTTGGCGACGAAATCTTCAACCACGTTATCCGGGTAATTGGTGTAGCCAACCGCATTGGACCCACGCAGCAACATCTGAAAGAGAATATTGGGTATCTTCTGCCGCAGGCGATCAAGACGCTCCCAGGGATCTTCTTTAAGAAACCGCATAGAAACGTCATAGGTGGCTCCACCCCACATTTCGAGAGAAAAGAGCCCGCCGCCTAGAAAGCTGGTCGCCTCGGCGATACGCTCGAGATCATAGGTGCGGAAGCGGGTCGCCATCAGAGACTGGTGCGCGTCACGCATGGTGGTATCAGTAATAAGCAGCTTTCTTTCTTTGAGTGCCCATTCGGCCAGTCCCTCAGGACCCTTTTCAAGCAGAATATCGCGGGTACCGCGAGGACGCACCGCGTCGAAAGGGATCTCCGGAATTTCAGGTTCACGCAAGTCACTTGAACACAACGGAGCTTTGATACCAGGATAACCGTTAACCACGGTGTGCCCCATAAACTTAAGCAGCTTGTTGGCGCGGTCTTTTTTCTCACGTATGACAAACAATTCCGGATGGTTATCCAGATACGACGTATCACAAGTGCCGTTTAAGAAGGTCGGATGAGTGATGACATTTTCGAGAAAACCGATATTTGTCTTCACGCCGCGGATGCGAAACTCCTGCAGCGCCCGGTGCATGGAACGGGCCGCGGTCGGAAAATTCAACCCCCAGGTCGATATCTTCACCAGCATCGAATCATAATGCGGGGTAATACGGGCGCCGGAAAAGGCATTTCCCGCATCAAGCCGAACACCGCACCCGGCGGCGCTACGATAGACCTTGAGAGTACCGAAATCAGGGGCGAAGTTATTGGTCGGATCTTCGGTGGTCACCCGGCACTGAATGGCGAAACCGCGCAGTTCGATATCCTCCTGACGAGAAATACCGATCTCCGGATCAGAAAGCTTGTGACCCTCGGCCACCAGGATCTGGGTCTGCACCAGATTGCGACCGGTAATCATCTCGGTAACGGTATGCTCAACCTGAATGCGCGGATTGGTTTCGATGAAATAAAAATTCTGATCCTTATCCATCAGAAACTCGACCGTCCCGGCGTTGATGTAGCCAACGCTCTGAGCGATCTTCATCGCCATAGCGCAGACTTCATCACGTTTTTCCTGAGACAGGCTCGGCGACGGGGCTAACTCAATAACCTTCTGATGGCGGCGCTGTATCGAACAATCGCGCTCAAAATAGTGAACGATATTGCCATGCTTGTCGCCCATGATCTGTACTTCGATATGCTTGGGCTTTTCCAGAAATTTCTCGATGAAAACCGAGGCGTTGCCAAAAGAGGCCTTGGCTTCGGAGGCTGCCGACTTCAATCCTTCGAGCAGTTCTTTCTGGTTGTACGCCACACGCATACCGCGTCCGCCGCCCCCCGCTGCGGCCTTGACGATCACAGGATAACCGCAGGACTTGACGAAAATCAGCGCCTCTTCTTCACTGGTCACCGGCTTTGAAGTGCCGGGAACAATGGGCACCCCGGCGGCGATAGCCACCTTACGGGCCGCAACCTTGTCACCGAGTTGCCGCTGAATTTCACCGTTGGGGCCGATGAACGCGATCCCCGCGCGTTCACAAGCATCGGCGAACTCCGGGTTTTCCGAAAGAAACCCATAGCCAGGATGGATGGCGTCCACCTCTTTTTTGCGGGCCAGATCGATAATCTCATCAATTCCCAGATAGGCATCGATGGGCCCCTTTCCCCGACCGATCAGATAGGCCTCGTCGGCCTTATATCGGTGCAGGGTTGTCTTGTCTTCTTCAGAGTAGATCGCAACCGTTTTGATCCCCAATTCGGTACACGCTCGAAAGATACGAATCGCAATCTCACCCCGATTCGCTGCCATGATCTTCTTAAACTTACGAACTTCCATCAAACCTCCTCCAGGGGTTGCATCCCCACGCAACCAAAACATTTACTAAAAATAAAACGCTTAAAGTAGTGCTTAAAGTTTAATGTATACTGTAAAGCCATCGTGATTTTAAATATTTAGCAGGACACCAATGATGGAAACATCTAAACAAATATTGAACCAACTTGTCAATATGAAATAACGTTCTAGTTTGTAAGCTATTGGATTTACAACCTCCAATTGATCTTTTTTCGCGAAAGATCCCATATCTCACAAACAACTTATTGCTATTTTTTTACTCAATCAGGACAAAACCCTCTCTACGGTTTCACTTTTTATCTAGAAACGGACGAATCAGGTCGATCGGCACCGGGAAGATAATCGTCGAATTTTTTTCCGCAGCCACTTCGGTCAAAGTCTGCAAAAACCGCAACTGCAAAGCTCCGGATTCCGAAGAAATGATGGCCGCCGCATCAGCCAGTTTTTGGGAAGCCTGAAATTCCCCCTCGGCATGAATAACCTTCGAGCGCCGCTCCCGCTCAGCCTCGGCCTGCCTGGCCATGGCGCGCTGCATCTCGGTCGGCAAATCAACATGCTTGATCTCGACATTAGAAACTTTGACACCCCAGGGGTCGGTCTGACGGTCGAGAATTTCCTGCAGATGACGGTTGATCCGTTCCCGCTCTGCCAGCAATTCATCAAGCTCAGCCTGGCCGAGGACACTTCGCAACGAAGTCTGGGCGAGCTGACTGGTCGCGTAGAGATAGTTCTCAACCTCGATCAAGGCCTTATCCGGGGCCAGAACGCGAAAATACAGGACCGCGTTAACTTTGACTGATACATTGTCCTTGGTGATTACGTCCTGTGGTGGCACGTCCATAACCACGGTTCGCAAGCTGACCTTTACCAGCTTATCAACCACCGGAATAATAAACCGCAACCCCGGCCCCTTAACGTTTGCGAAACGTCCGAGCCGAAAGACCACTCCGCGCTCATATTCGAACAGCACCCGTACCGCACTGCCGACAATTCCTGCCAAAAGTGCCACAATGACCACCCACAGAACCAGTTCCTCAGGAATCATCATAAAACCTCCTCGTCTGTTGCCTGACCTCCGGAATCCGTCTTTGGTTCCTTGACCGCAACTACTTCAAGGCGAAGGTTTTGCCCCACCCGCACTACCTCAATCGCAGTATCCGAAGCAATTGGCTCAACCGACCGTGCATCCCAGTATTCGCCATGAACGAATACCCGCCCTTCCGGGTTGAGGTCGGTCAAAGCTTTGCCCCGCTCTCCGACCATCCCCTCAACACCTGAGACAAACCAGGTTTTCTGCGTGCGTATGACGAAATACAGCACCAGGACAAAACAGCCGCTGCTCACCAGTACCGTTGCGGCGATAACCGGTCGGGATATCTGAAGGTACGGGACCGAGCTATCGATCAGCATCAGCGAACCTAAGGTCATGGCCACCATCCCGCCAACAGTAAGCATCCCGTAAGAAACCACCTTAATTTCGAGAATAAACAGCACAATGGCCAGCAACAGAAGCAGGACCCCGACATAATTAATCGGCAGGGTCTGAAAGGCAAACAGGGCTAAAAGCAAAGCGATAGCACCAACGGCCCCGGGTAAAATGACACCGGGCTGCGAGATCTCGAAAAAGATCCCAAGCATACCAAGCATCAACAGCATATAGGCGACATTCGGATTGCTCAGGGAGGCGAGTATCTGCTGGCGCCAATCCATCTCCACCTCAACCAGAACCGCCCCGCTCGTCTGCAAAACCAACAGTTGACCTTCCCGTAAATAGTTCCTGCCGTCCAATTCAGAAAGCAACTGCTGGCGGTTTTCGGCAATCAGGTCGATCACCTTCAACTCGAGCGCTTCGGAAGCCTGGGTAGAAATACTCTCGCGTACAATCCGTTCGGCCCATTCGACATTACGGCCACGCTGCTCCGCCAGACTACGGGCATAGGCGACAGCGTCGTTAACCACTTTGCTCATCATGACATCATCCTGACCAGCGGGAGTGGTCCCGATAGAAACCGGATGGGCGGCACCGAGGTTGGTCCCCGGCGCCATTACGGCAAAATCGGCCGAAAGGGTAATTATCGCGCCGGCCGAAGCCGCCCTTGCCCCAGCCGGACTGACATAGACAATTACCGGGATTTTTGAGGCCAGAATCGCCTGAACCATCGAACGCATCGCCAAATCAAGGCCACCCGGGGTATCGATTTCAAGGATAAAGGCCCTGGCCGGCAAAGCATTGGCGGTCGACAGTTCGGCAGCGACAAACTCCGCCTGAACAGAGCTGATCACATCGGCCACCCGGACGACGTAAATCACCGCAGGGGGATCTTCGGCTCGCGGCGCCAGAGGATAGGGCAGCAACAGCGAAACCAGCAGCAAAAGGCAAAAAGCTCCACGTCTCATGTTAAAATCCTATCCGAGTTCCACGAACTGTCAAACCGACAGGATTTTGGGCCCTTACAGCAACCTCACGGCAATTCTCTTGATCCCGGAAGACGGATATGTTAAACAGATAGCTCGTCAAAGAAATGACGCATTCATCTTCCTGCCCAGGTGATGCCATGAAAAACCTATCGCAAATTCTGGTCATCGACGACGAACAGAATAATCGCGAAGCCCTGACCCTGCTCCTCCAGAGCGTCGGATATCAGGTCCGCTCGGCGGCCTCCGGCGAAGAAGCGCTAACCATCCTGCAACAGACCCCCTTCGAAATCGTTATCACCGACCTGTTCCTCCCGGGCGTCAGCGGTCTCGATATTCTAAAGCAGGTCAAGAACGATTCCCCCTACACCAACGTCATTGTCATCACGGGTCAGGCTTCGGCAGAAACCGCAGTCGAAGCCATGAAGTCCGGGGCTTTCGACTACATCACCAAGCCGTTCAATTTTGAAAAACTCAAAGTACAGATATCCAAGGCGATGGAAAAAAGTCGTCTGGTGGCTGAAAATCTGTACCTGCGCCAACAGTTGCGCGGTAAATACAAGTTTGACAACATCATCGGTAACAGCAACGCCATGCAGCAGGTGTTCGCCCGAATGGAACGGATCGTCCATACCGATTCAACTATCCTCATCCTTGGCGATTCAGGCACCGGTAAAGAATTGGTGGCCAAGGCCATTCATTACAACGGCGCTCGCAAAGACAAACCATTCATGGCCATCAACTGCGGGGCGATCCCTGCCGAACTGCTTGAAAGCGAGCTATTTGGTCACATGCGCGGTTCCTTTACCGGTGCCATCGCCGACAATCCGGGGAAATTTGAACTGGCCAATAACGGCACCATCTTCCTCGATGAGATCGGCACCATGCCCCATCACCTGCAAATGAAATTACTGCGGGTACTGCAGGAACACGAAATAGAGCGAATCGGTTCAGGGAAAAAAATAAAGCTCAACGTGAGGGTCATCTCTGCCACCAACGCCGACCTTGAAGAACAGGTCAAAAACGGCAATTTCCGAGAAGACCTTTACTACCGCCTGAACGTCATTCCCATCCACCTGCCGCGCGTCCGCGACCGACGTGAGGATATCCCTTTACTGACCCGACATTTTTTGCAAAACAGCTGCAAATCGATGAATCGGCCACTGATGGCCATCTCGGCCGAGGCGATGAAGAGGTTGCAAAATTATGACTGGCCAGGCAACGTGCGGGAGATGGAGAATGTCATAGAAAGGACCGTTGCCCTCACGGAACACGAGGTCATCGAGGTCAGCGACCTGCCACCTCATATCGGAGCGCAATTGCCCCTCACAGAAACGGCGGGATTCAACTGTCCCAGGGTCTCTGCAGACGGGGTCGACATGCCGGCGACGATTGAAATCATCGAGTGTTCGATGATCCGCGAAGCCATGGACCTGGCCGGAGGGGTCAAAGCCAGGGCGGCGGCCCTGCTGTCAATCAATCGCACCACCCTGGTGGAGAAAATCAAACGAATGGATCTGGAGTTTTAACTGAATTTTACTAAAAAAACTGTTTTCCGTAGAAGTCGCCCCACCCTCCTTTCAACTCCCTAACGCCAAAGAGGGGCGCCTTAATCATTTTCGAAATAAAAAAAAGCGCCACCAGGGCGCCTTTTTTTAATCTGAACATTACATAATCTCCCCAGTTAACACCTTTTGGCGTCAAATAGGGCGATAGGTTGTACAACTTCCCCTTTGATCCAACCTGATGATCGGCTCCCCAGCCGCCACCGGCCTGCGACACTTGCCGCCTTCGTTGTACTTGCATCGAGCACTGCACACCACACGCACCATAACCTCACCTCCAGAGATTAGCTGTTGTTCATTTATCTGGAGTTAACCACACATGGCCATAAAAGGAAAGGTATTCGTAAAGAATGATGTACTCGCAAAAAATCCTGAGATGGCTAAGCAAAAATTTCGTCCTACAAGGCCTGGTGGTTTTTCTGGGGCGAAGGCCTACATCAGGTAGGTCGAGGTCCTGAAAAACCACCGTAAGGTAGTAGGGTGGACTTTTTGCGGCGCCATCAAGATTGACCACCCCAATGACCATAAAAGGATGGATTTACTGTTTAATGCGCAGTTGATGGGAGGAAGTAAAAAAGGAACGGCACCCAAGCAGGAGGATAAAAAAAGAGGTTACCGCAACGCTGGCCGTGATGACGCACATAATGGCGATTTGATAGCGAACAGCCAGCAGCGGCTCGGTTCCGGAAAGAATCTGCCCTGTCATCATACCGGGGAGAAAAACGATTCCCATGGTCGCCATGGCATTGATGGACGGAATCAGAGCAGCGCGAAAAGCGCTGCGAACCGCCTCGGCCGACGCCTGCCGGGATGTCGCCCCAAGACAGAGGGAAGTCTCGATTTCCTGGTGGCGTTCCGTCATCTCAGCCGTCAGGCGCTCGGCGGCCAGACTGGCCCCGGTCATCGAATTACCAATAATCATTCCAGTGAGAGGAATCAGGTAGCGGGGGTCATACCAGGGAGTCAAACCGATCACCAGAATACAGAGAAAAAAGGTGGCCCCGCCACAGCCGGTAAACATGGCCATCCCGACGATTCGATAAAAGCCAGGCATCTTCTCTTTAACCCGAGCCCCAACCGCATGGACGGCGAACCCGCCCATAATCAGCAGAATCAGTAGCACCGGCAAGGGGCTGGCGATGGTAAATATCATTTTCAACAGATAACCAACCATCAACAACTGCACGATCATCCGCAGCGATGACCAGAGCAAGTCCCGTTCCTGGCCGATCCGATTAAAGCGGGCCAGAGAGGCCGAAATCAATACCAGTCCGTAAACCAGGACCAGGTCAATCATCGAAAGATCAATCACGCTACCGGACATGGCTACCCTCCAAAGCGTCGGCAGGTGAAGCTAAGAAGTTTTTTAAGGATTCGCTGCGGGGATTATTAAAGAGGCTGGCCGCCTCTCCCGTCTCAAGGATCCGTCCCTGGTCGAGAAAAGCGGCATAATCAGCCACCCGTTGCGCCAGACGCAGGTCGTGAGTCATCATCAGAATACTGAGTTGCCGCTGACGACAAATATCCTGCAGGGTCCGACCGAGTTGATCGGCAGTGGGCCGGTCGAGGGCACTTGTCGGTTCGTCGAGCACCAACAGCCCGGGGCCTGCCAGCAGGGTGCGGGCAAGGCTGACCCGTTGTTGCTGGCCAAGGGAGAGGGAGCGTGCTTGGCGTGCAAGGAGATCGACCGGCAGCTGACAGAGTTCGAGAACTTGCAGCAGGCCGGAATCGGTTGCCACAGGAGCCGTCTCAGAGCGGAAGAAAAAGACCTTTTGGAGGTTATCGAGCACCGTTCCCTCGTACATGAACGGCACCTGTAACATAACACCAACCCTCCGGCGAAGCTGCAGCGGATCCAGAGTTGCAATATTAATCCCGGACAGCAGAATCCGCCCGGAAGAGGGATCTTCAAGTCGGTTGATCAGGCGCAACAGAGTGCTTTTACCACCGCCTGAAGGACCGACCACAGCCATCAGACAAGCGGCCGGCATTTTGAGGTTCACACCACGCAGAATTGCAACCGCACGCCCATGAACATCCAGCCGAGTCTGGCAAACCTCTTCTATGCTCAAAGTTTCGCCGGCGAAGCCCTTCATTAACCGCTCCGGGCTTTGCGCAGCCGCTTGATGACCTGCTTCATGTCATCCCAAACTTCGCGTTTAGCCGCTGACGTACGTAGCAGATAGGCAGGATCATAGGTAGGAAGCAAAGGAATCTCCTGATACTGGTGCCAGGTGCCCCTCCTTTGGCGGATATCGACCTGCTCGCCCAAAAGCGTCTGGGTAGCCACCCGCCCAAGGCTGACGATTATCTCCGGTTCAATGGCGGCCAGCTGACGTTTAAGGAAGGGTTCGCAGGCCGCGCTCTCCTCGGGAAGCGGATCACGCCTGCCAGAAAGCTTACACTTTTGAGCGTAACAGAGATAAACATCCTCCCTGGACAGTCCCATGGCATACAGAATGCGGTCAAGCAAGAGCCCGGCTTCACCGACAAAAGGTTCCCCCGACAGGTCCTCCTCGCGGCCAGGGGCTCCGCCAACAAAAACCACCCGCGCATGAGGATTCCCCACGCCGAAGGCGATATTCTTGCGACCGTGGCACAGAGGGCAGCGCTGACAGTCACCGAGATCAGCCTGGATTTCACTCAGGGTTTCGGCCCGACAGACTGCGGTCCCGCCGCGGTCGACTCCGCACACCTCTGCGGGACAGACCGGAAGCTCAGCCGGCAGTTCGGCAACCGGTACCGAGGTCACGCCAAGGTCGCGCAAATCCTCAAAAAAACTGCGGGCCTGAGCGAGTGCTTCATGCAATTCGTGCTTAAGATTATCTGGCATTAGTCCTTTACTTAGCAGCTGCGAAGAATTATTCTGAACAAAAATGATGCTTTCGCAAAAAGCATTTGGATGGCAAGCAAAAAGTTCGAGCGACAAGGCTTGGTGGTTTTTCAGAGGTGAAAGCATACAACAGGGCTATCGAAGTCCTGAAAAACCGCTGCAACGCAGCAGGGTAAACTTTTTACCACGCCATCAAAATTAACTTGAGACGCCTATGTTATTATCCTGTTTTCTATGCGTCATTCTGCTCATGCTGTTTCCGGGCGAAGCCTGCGCTTGGGGAATCGGGATTCACATCCAGCTCGGCTCCCACATCCTGGCCAACCTCCAGGCCCTCCCGCCGCAGTTGCAGACTCTGCTCAGCGCCCACCCCCAGGATTTTCTGTACGGCTGCATCAGCGCCGACATTTCCCTCGGCAAAAAATTTACCCATTATCTGCAACACTGCCATTCCTGGCGCATGGGACGCAAGGTCCTCGACGCCGCCCAAAGTGCACCACAAAAGGCCTGTGCGTACGGTTATCTGAGCCACCTGGCCGCCGACACCATCGCCCATTCGTACTTCGTACCCTATAAGATGGTACGCACCTTCAACACTATCTTGCTGAAGCACACCTATTGGGAAGTGCGCAGCGAAGCCCATGTGCCGCCGGAAACCTGGGCCCTGGCACGAACCATCGCCCGCCGCCGTTTCAACGACAACGACACCCTGCTGCGCGGGGTGCTTTCGGATACCATCTTCTCATTTGCCACCAACAAACGGCTTTTCAACTCACTACTGCTGCTCAACCGCCTGCAGCAATGGCAGAAAATGCTCCGTTCCCTCGACCAGTCGTCGAAATGGACTCTCAACGCCAACGACCAGGAAGAGTACATGTCCCTGGCCAGGGAGGCGGGAATGAGTATCCTCTGCCATATGGAAGCCAGCCCATCCTGGAAAGCCGACCCCACCGGTGAACGGGCGCTCAACGCCGCCAAAATGATCCGCAAAAACCTCAACCTGCTCTGGCTTGACGGTAAACTCAGCGCCGCAGACGGTGAGGCGATTCTCGCCGATCTCCGTCCCCGCTTTCGCGAAGGAATCACTCGCCCCGACGACCTGCTTGAACTTCTTTCGGCGTATTAATCGTACATCCTCCCCGAAACCATGAGGGCCTGGCAAGCAGCGCCCCTAGGTTGTGGGATGCCGCAACCGAATGATGCGGTCGAGTAGCTGCTGAGCCACGTCGTCTTTACTGAGCAATGGCAACTCCTCGCTGCTACCGTCGCGATAAAGCAAACGTACGGCGTTCGTATCGACATCGAAGCCGGCATCACTGCGGCTGACATCGTTTGCGACAATCAGGTCAAGGTTTTTGGTTTCAAGTTTCTTCCTTGCATTTTCCACGAGATCGGCGGTCTCGGCGGCAAACCCAACCAAGAGCTGGGTCGTCTTGTGCTGTCCGAGTTCGGCCAGGATATCGGGGTTTTTCTCCAACGTCAGTTCCACCTGTGCCACTGAACCTTTTTTGATTTTTTGCCCGGACCGTTCAGATGGGCGATAGTCGGCCACGGCAGCGGATTTAACGACCACCGTCGCCTCGCCCAGTCGGTCCATCACCGCTTCCCGCATCTGCTGGGCGCTGACCACCGGCACCCGTTCGACTCCGCACGGAACCGACAAAGCCGTGGGACCGCTCACCAGGATAACCCGGGCACCACGCTGACGGGCGGCCCGGGCAATGGCGTATCCCATCTTACCGGACGAATGGTTGCTCAGATAGCGCACCGGGTCAAGCTCTTCGCGGGTCGGACCGGCCGTCACCAACAGCGTTTCTCCACAAAAATCCTGAGGACTGAGCAGCCGCAAGGTTTCTTCGAAGACAGCCAGAGGCTCGGGCATCTTCCCCTTTCCTTCCCAGCCGCAGGCCAGGTAGCCAGTCACTGGTTCGAGAAAATGATAACCGAATTCCTGGAGCTTTTTCTCGTTCGCCTGGTAAAGGGGGTTTTCGTACATATTGACGTTCATTGCCGGCACGAACAGCACGGGGGCCTTGGTCGCCATCAGGGTCGTACTGAGCAAGTCGTCGCACAGCCCCCCCGCAACCTTGCCAATGATATTGGCGGTAGCCGGAGCTACAACTACTAAATCGGCCCGATCTGCGAGGGAAATATGTCCAATTTCCCGTTCCTGATACAGATTAAAAAGCTCTGTGTGAACCGGATTTCCCGAAAGGGTCTGAAAGGTCAACGGAGTCACGAATTCACAGGCGCTTTTGGTCATAACCACAAAGACCTCGGCCCCGGCCTTGACATACAGGCGTAGCAGTTCGACCGCCTTGTAGGCGGCAATTCCCCCGGTGACCCCGAGCACAATGGTTTTTTCTTTCAGCATAAACGGTTCCCTCTCCTTAACAGGCCCCGAACCAATCAACCGTTGCCTACAAAGGGGTTGCAGCGTTGTTCTCTGCCGATGGTGGTATCCGGACCATGTCCCGGATGCACAACCGTATCTTCTGGCAACACCATCAGGCGCTGCTTGACACCGTCGATCAAAGTATCATGATCCCCGCCCGGCAGATCGGTGCGCCCCACCGAACCAGCAAACAGGGAATCCCCGGAAAAGAGATGGTTCCCAACCAGCAGACAGATGCCACCCGGTGAATGCCCCGGGGTATGGATCACCGTCACATCCAGTTCACCGACCGTAAAGCTCTCCCCTCCGACCAGGGTGCGGGTCGGCTCAGGCGACGGGGTGGTGGTCAAGCCGTACAAAGCAGCATGCTTGGTCGCCTGAGCCATCAGCGGTACGTCATTTTCGTGAATCAGCAACTCGGCACCGGTCGTCTCGACCAGTAATCGGTTGGCACCAATATGATCGAAATGACCATGAGTATTGACCACAAGTTTAAGATTCAGCTGTTCCTTGCCCAAAAGATCGAGAATTTTTTTCCCCTCGTCGCCGGGGTCGATCACCATGGCATCCCTGGTTTTACTGCAAGCAACAATGAAACAGTTGACCTGTAACGGCCCAACGGGTATGGCCCTGATCAGCATGCCCTCACTCCTTTTCGTTATCTTCTACAGAAAACAGGTCCAGATTCTTCCCCTTGAGCTGATCGGCCAACGTAAAACCGAAGCCACGTCTGGACTGTTCCTTACCTCGAGCGGACGCCGAGGGTTTTGGCTGTGACTGTGGCTGTGAAACTGGTTTTTCCACGACGGGAAGCGGAGGCGCCTGAGTAACAGAAGCGCCCGATTTGGCCTGATTGTCGCGAAAAAAATAGCGGTCGTAAAGTCGATGATAACTGGTCCATTCGCCTTCTCGATTCGGTTCCTTGGCCATATGGGTGCAAACCCCATTAATCTTGGAATCGAGGTCATCGACAAAATTTAGAATGACCGACTCGAGGGTTTTCGGCCGCTTGGGCGAACCATACTCGTACTGACCATGATGGGACAGCAACATGTGCTTAAGCAGCATTTTTAGCCGCGGGGGAAAATCGCTAAGGGCGCGGATCTTCTCGTCGATCATTTCCACCCCCATCACAATGTGACCGATCAGCTTCCCCTCATCGGAATAGTCGAAAGACCGCTCGTAACGCAACTCGTCAACCTTGCCGATATCATGGAGCAACGCACCAACCACCAACAGATCGCGATTGACGACGGGATAACGCTGGCTGACATCGTCAGCGAGAGTCGCTACCGCAAGAGAATGTTCTAGCAGCCCGCCGAGAAATACATGATGCATCGCCTTGGCGGCCGGGGCAGCGCAATAACCTCGCATAAAGGACTGATCAGCGGCAAAGGACTGCATCAACGCCTTGAGATGTGGATCGGCCAGAGAATCGATCCGTGACAGAAACTCAGCCCGCATTTCGTCAACAGGGCGTTCGGACACCGGCAAAAAATCGCCCAGGTCAACGTCCTGCTCGGCCACCGGCGCCAATTCCTGCACGACCAGCTGCATCTTTCCGAGATAGACGCTAGCCTTGGCCTTAACGTTGATGAAATCATTCTTTTCAAAAATTGCGGAAAATTCGTCGACCCGGTCCCAGACCCGCCCTTCCACTTCGCCAGTCCGGTCGGCCAGCCGCAGGGTCATGTAGGGTTTTCCGTTCTTGGCCATGGCCAAGGTTTTTTCGCCAACCAGAAAGGTGCTGTCAACCCAGCTCCGTTCCGTTATCTGTTCAACATAGAGGTTTTTCAAGACCTGCTCCCGTTTGTTGCGATAGATACAATATGTTCCGCCGTGGTAAGTCCGTCAAGGGCGGCGCTCATGATGCCGCCGGCATAGCCGGCGCCCTCCCCGGCCGGAAAAAGTCCGGCATGGGAAATCGATTGTCCGGACAGATCTCGAACAATCCGTAGCGGAGCCGAGGTCCGGGTTTCTACCCCGATCAACGTCGCCTCGGCAGTGACGAAGCCGCGCATCTTCCGGTCAAAGTGAGGAAGCGCACGACGCAAGCCGACGGTAACGAAATCGGGTAACACCTGATCAAGGGCTGCGGCACAGACCTGCGGCCGACAACTGGACATCACCGAGCCGTCCTTGCGTCCGAGAAACCCCATTAAATTCTGTGCCGGGGCTCTGAAGGTTTCGCCACCAGCAACAAAAGCCGCCTTTTCCCAGCGCCGCTGAAATCGTACCCCGGCCAGCGCATCGGCAGAGTCAAAATCTTGCGGGCGAACGGAAACGACCAAAGCGCTATTGGAAAACCGCCCATCCCTTCGGCACTGACTCATACCATTAACCACCAGCCCTCCAGCTTCGGACGCGGCATTGATCACCTCACCACCAGGGCACATACAGAAAGAATAGACGCCCCGCTTGGTTTCCGGATCATTCCAGGCCAAGGCATAGTCGGCGGCCGGCAATTTCGGATGGGAGGGGAGTCCATACTGGATCTGATTGATCAATTCAGCCGGGTGTTCGACCCTCACTCCAACGGCAAATGGTTTGGGCTCCAGACGAACACCGGCTGTCTGCAGCATCCGATAGGTATCCCGGGCACTGTGTCCCGGCGCCAGCACCAGACTATCGCAGTCAATCTGCGAACCGTCGGCCAGAATCCCGGCGACAACCCGTCCCTGGTGACATTCGATGCCAGTCAAGTGCGCATTGAAGCGAATATCGACCCCTAGTCGCTGCAGGGCATGGCGAAAGTTCACCAGCACGGCCCTTAGTCGATCGCTGCCAACATGGGGCTTGGCCTGGATGAGAATTTCTTCCGGTGCGCCAAAATCGACCAGTGTCTGCAAGACCAGGCGCATCCACGGACTGCTTACGCGAGTGGTCAGCTTGCCGTCAGAAAAAGTGCCCGCCCCGCCTTCGCCAAACTGAACGTTGCTGCCAGGATCGAGCAGACCGTCGTTCCAGAACCGGTCGACATCCCGGACCCGCTCCTCGACCGGCTTCCCCCTTTCCAGAAGGCATACAGTAACCCCTTGCTGGGCCAGACGCAGGGCGGCAAAAAGACCGGCTGGCCCCATCCCCACCACCAGCGCCCGGTGCGATTGCGTCATTATATGAAGGTCGGGAAGAGAGACCTCAGCGACGGCTTCGAGCCGGGTCAGGCCGGCGTGCTTACGCAACACCGCTGCTTCGTCAGGCACTGAAAACTCAACGGTATAAATCCGAAGCACTCGCGGTTTTTTACGGGCATCAATGCCCCGGCGAACAATCCGCAAGCCATGAACCTGATTCGCTGTCAGACCCAGAACCGCAGCGACTTTAAACGGCAGAGTCGATTCATCCTCATCCAGCCCGAGGGCGATTTCACGCAAACGCAAAGACATCCAAACCTACTCCAGCGGCAACTGAATATGAAACACTGTCCCCTGGCCGGAGGGGCTGTCTACAGAAATTCGGCCCCCATAGGTCTTGACAATCCGCAACACAACCGACAGACCGAATCCGGTCCCCTTGGCCTTGGTTGTATAAAAGGGGTCGAATATCTGACTCAGATTTTCACTGGCAATCCCTTTGCCCGTGTCGGAAATATCCACCTGAATAGATTGGGCATCATGGGACAGGCGCAGTCCCAGCGCCCCCCCCTGCTGCATTTCATAGAGAGCATTGGCAATAATGTTATTGAAAACCTGCTCCAGTTCGGCCCGGTCAGCGAGAATGGGTGGTGGCTCGCTGAGGAATTCTTTCTGCAGACTAATTCCGTTGGCCTTGATCTGCGGAGCAAAAGAATCGAGGGTTTGATCAATGATCTCGGCGACCGACACCATATGCAACTCATACTGGGGACGCTTGCTGGCGGCCAGCAAGTTGATCAGCAGGTCATCGATCCGCCCAACTTCGTTAAGGGCCTTATCGGCATAACTAAAGAGTTCGCTGTCTTTTTCTATACCGTTTTTGATCAGCTGCAGAAAAAGGCTGATCGTATTAAGCGGATTTCGTATTTCGTGAGCTACCCCGGCGGAGAGATGACCGAGAGTTGCCAGCTTTTCACCTTGGAGAATTTCAGCGTGGGCTTTTTCCAAATCTTTGGTCTTTTCCTTGACCCTACGCTCAAGTTCCAGATTCCACTGCTGAATCTCGTGCTGTAGCCGCTCACGCTCCAGACGCAATTCGCGATTGTGCAACTCGATGGTGCGGATGCGAAGAATATTTTCAAGACGATCAACCAGATCCTGATTATTAAACGGCTTCAGAATGTAATCGGAGGCGCCAGCCTTCATCAGTTCGACGGCGACTTCCTCGCTCCCCTTGCCGGTGAACATCATGACGTAGGTATCAGGATAAGAGTCACGGATTTTTTTCAACGCAGTTAGTCCGTCCATGGCCGGCATCATATAATCGAGGAGAACAACATCCGGTCGTTCTTTCTCAATCAAGGCCATGCCGTCTTCACCATTTACAGCGGTAAAGACCTGGTATCCCTTGCTGCGCAATATCATGGAAGTCAGCTCAAGAATAATTTTTTCATCATCCACGACAACGATCCGTCTATCCATGACCCTATCCCCCTTGCCAAAGCATTCCCAAAATAGACGAGGGCAGAATAACTGCCCCCTCCCCTTTTGACAAGGGGAAATACCACCGCCAGGTCAAAGCAAAGGCAGCGAAACCGCTGCCTTTGTTTTACAGCCTATGATCTTTCATGTCCCGTGCGGCTACTCGGAAAACCTGACCGTCATAACCGGGACGGGGGATTTACGTACAACTTTTTCGGCCGTGCTGCCAAAAAGAACATGATCGAGACCGGTACGCCCGTGAGTCCCCATAAGAATCAGATCAGCCGACTGCTCCTGAGCTTTTTTAATGATTTCATCATATGGGATACCGGGAACTATAAAACTTTCATAATTACTGTAGTCCTTGATCTGAGTCCGACAGAATTTCTCCATCATCTTTTGCGCACCTTCTTCGATTTCCTTCTCCAATTTCTCGAAGGAGATGTGCGGAACGTAAAATCCCCGAAGATCGACAGGTTCATTGATAACATGAATGATCAGCAGGCGAGCATCGTATTTTTTGGCCAGAGACAAAGCAAATTGAAATGCATAATCAGAACTTTGAGAAAAATCGACCGCAAACAGGATGGTCTTAAAATCTTTCATAGCCTCTCTCCCCATAATGGTTAACAGAACCTCAGCTAGACTTGTCTTTGCGTTGAAAAAGTTTATTCATAACGATCTTGAGCTCATCGAGTTTGACCGGTTTGTGAAGGTATTCATACGCACCGAGACTCATAGCTTCAAGATAAGATTCAACTTCACCATAGGCTGTGATCATAATGACATGAACACTGGGATAATGTCGATTGAGTTCCTGAAGAAAAACTAAACCGTTCATCCGGGGCATATTGATATCACTGATGATCAGACTCACCCTTTTTGAACGCAGGTATTCCAAGGCCTCACGACCATCAGCGACACTGTCAACTTCGTAGCCCTCCTGGGAAAGAAGCTTGGTGAGGCCGATACGGGCATTTTCCTCATCATCGACAATAAGGATACATTCACTCCCAGGAACCAAGCCGGGTCTCCTTTTTAAATCCTGGTTAAAATTTAACACAGAGTCGTATACTGTCAAGCGGGAGAGAGTTGAATCAAAAAGGAAAAAATAAATAATTTAAACAACTTAAGAAGAGATAACCCGACGGATGATCAATCAGGAAGATTTTTCGATCCGGGGGATTTGTTGCCAAAGTTGAACCAACTGCCGAACCAGGTTATTAAAATTACCTGCGCTACTGGAGCACACCTGCAGAACATGCTGATGATCGAGGGGGGCCGATGCCAGTCCGGCGGCATTATTGGAAACCAGGGACAGCCCGACGATATCCATGTCAAGGTACCTACCCATGATCGCCTCGGGAACCGTCGACATCGACACAGCATCCGCGCCCAGGCGCTGCAGCATGCGGATTTCGGCGGGAGTTTCAAACGACGGCCCCATGAGTGCGGCCAGCACCCCTCGATGCAAGGGAATTCCCTGTTGCCGAGCAAAATTCTGCAGCGGGACATAGAGTGCCTGCAGATAGACATTAGATAAATCAACAAAGGGATGCAAAGGTTCACCGCGCAGCGGGTTATCTCCCATCAGGTTAAGATGATCGTCAATCAGCATAAAATCACCGGGAGCGAAGGCGGGACAGATCCCACCTACGGCATTAGTCAGCAGCAAACGCTGGCAACCAAGGTCATGGGCGATGCGCACCGGCAGCGAAACCTGACGGGCATCAAAGCCCTGGTAAAGATGATAGCGTCCCTGAAAAATCAGGGTTTGCCAGCCCTGAAACCGGCCAGCGACCAGCCTTCCGGCATGGCCCTCGATCTGAACATGGGGAAATCCGGGAATATCACGATAGTCAACATAGACCGCATTCTCGACCTGGTCGGCCAGACTGCCTAACCCCGACCCGAGAATCACGGCCAGATCATATGGGCCCCTTCCCAAACGGTGCCTGAGACCTTCAGCGATACCTGATTCGTCCCAATCCACTGTCATCTCCCTAGCAGCTTATTGACCCGCTCGAGCAATTGTTCGGGCTTGAATGACTTGCCAATAAAATCGTCAGCCCCGCCACGATAAACTTCGCTGATGTCATCATCTTTTCTAAAAACACCGCTCATGGCCAAAAGCCGGACATCGCGCAGTTCCATGTCATCACGTACTTCCCGGATCAACTCATAGCCGTTCATACGGGGAAGGTTAAGGTCTAACAAAACAAGTGCCGGCTTGTGCTGCCGGATGAGCCGCAGTCCTTCTTCACCATCGGCAGCAGTTAAGAATTCAACGTCAAGTGATTTGAGGATATCCAGAATCAGCTCAAGAAAAAATTTCGAGTCATCGACAATCAAAAGTTTTTTGCCCGCAGGACTCGGTGCAGGCGCCTCCTCAGGAGCAGGAGCATCTGAAGTTGACTCGTCAAGCGTGGACAAGTCGACCTGAAAAGCATGACCGCAGCCGGGACACTTGATTCGAACGATGGTCTTCTTGGCCCGAGACGGGTCAAATCGATATCTGGACTGACATTGCGGACACTGAATTTTGGTTGTCATTGACCATCACCTTCCTTGGCCACGGAAGGAGCAGCCTGCAACGACAATTGCGAGCGTCCCTGCAACTCAAGGGGTTCATTGCCAAGCCACACCTTCAGGAGCTCAGGAGCATCGACCTGCAATTGAAGGAATTTCAACACACGCCAACTAAGAACAGTATCCTTGGCCAAGGTATACAATTTGAGCGGATGGTCATCAATCAGTGCTTTGACCTGAACCGGTCCGAGGGCTTCAACACGCAGGAACTCACCCCCAACAGGGAGCATATAATTGTCCCCATCAGACTGAGGCGGAACCACAGGTTCGGAGGGCACTACGGGAGGTTCCGAAACCGATATCTCTGACTCAACGGCCACCACGTCCAGTGGAAAATAGCTGACCTCAGGGAGCGAAAAGGAGCTTGGGGCCACTGAGAGGGCAGGAGAATCTGCTAAATTCGGGCCATCTGCAAGGGGCCAGAAATAAAGAGTCAAAAAAACAGCCACGAAAGCCAGAGCTCCGAACACCAGGGTGCGCGGAAGAATAGTCAGGAACCTGCCCTTGGCACGAGGCACCACTACTGGCAGGGTATAAAGAGATGAAACATGCTCCCGGCCCCCGGCAGGGATACCGGTCTGGGCACGAAACTGGTCAATCACCGCGGAGCTATCCAGACCAAGGGCTTCGGCAAACAGTTTAAGAAATCCGAGAAGATAAGCATCACCAGGAAAACCGTCAAAACGATCATCTTCCATCGCCTGCAGAAAGGTAGTACGAATGCAGGTTTTTTCGGCAAGCCCCGAAAGAGTCAAGCCGAGTTTTTCTCGACGTTTCTTCAAGGTGGCTCCGACGGTCAACGGTTCAATATTTTGTAGTTCAATTTCGCTCATAGTGTCATTTCAACAGTTCAATATAGCCCTTGGCTAACTTGGCAGATTCAGAAATCGGAGCCAGACGCACCACTTCGGTAAACGCCTGCCGGGCTTCTACTTTTTGCCCATTTTTCATATAAGAGAGACCAAGCCGATAATAAGCCTCTGATGAATCGGGAGCAAGCTCGATGGTCTTGCGATAGGAAGCGATAGCCAACTCCCACTTATCCAGCTCATAATAGGCTTCGCCCAGACGAAAATGGGCAAGCGGAAAACGCGTATTGTTCGAGATAGCTTGTTGGTAAGCCCCTACTGCGTCAAGGTAATCGCCTTTTTGAAAATAAGCGAACCCCATTCCGGTCAGAGCAATTTCCGATCTACCAAAAAACAGGTTAGAAGAGGCCAGCCGAAAATACTTGATAGCGTCGTCCCACCGCTGCATATCCAAATACAGCGCAGCAAGATTATTCTGATATTGTGGCCCATTTTTGCTAAGTTTTATGGCCTTGAGAAACTGCTTTTCCGCCTCGGGATAAGCCCTTTTGCGCTGGTAAGCTTGCCCCAGCGCATCGTGATAGTCGGGGTTCTGGGGATCGGCTTCAACGGCCTGCATAAATTCCTTAAGGGCCTCAGTCCACTGCTGCTGGCGCAAATGGGACACACCGAGCATATAATGAGCGTCGCTCTGTTGCGCCTGTTTCTCTGTCACACTACAGCCGAACGCAGCACTCAAAATAACGACCCAAAGTATCAGTGCAAGTGCCTGTTTAACCAAGAAGACCTCCCAGGAGTCTGTCGGGCTTTACATGAACCAACTGCAAAATCGGCAGTTTGGCCCATATCTCCGACAAGTTTCACCAAATAGACCAGCTATTCGCTCGCATATTCTCGAATATCTGGTCTCAACCATCCAATTTTTCGTTGCGGCCCGCAAAGTTCGGCAGGCTCCTAGAGTGTTGCCATAAAACGCCCGAGTTTTTCGATAAAGATACGTCTGCGCTGAGACAGTTCTTCTAAACTGGGCAGGTCGAGAGCCGTGGTTGCAGCAGCCTGACCGGCAGAAACCGGCGGGTCGAGGCCAAAAGCGCCGCCATGAGCCAACGGGAGTAAATTCCAGCGAACCCTTTGCTCATGGGGTGAGAGCAGGTGAAACTCCATATCATCGAGAAGAAATCCGAGCGATTCGGCAAAATGCAGTGCCTCTGCGAGCCTTTTTTCCAGCTTTTGAGGAACCACAGATCCCCTCGCATCGCGATAAATCGCCAGACGCCGACTCTTATGCAAGAGAAAAACGACCACCACCTCTATCCCGACCGAGCCCTCGTAGGCACAGAGAAAAGCCGATGACTTCTGGGATGGCAGACCAGGCAACGCCACCTGAGTATCTCCCAGCGAGCACATCAACCGTCGCACCCGGTCCGGTGCAACTTCCAGCCGTTCACATTGCTTATCCCACTCAAACATCAGCGCTCCTCGCGAATCAACCCAGATCGTCGAAATCAGTCAGGAGTTTGAATCTGCGATAACGTTCTTCTACTTCCTCATAACCCAGAGTTCTCAGTCGATTAAGGCTGAAATCCTCAACCGTAAACGAAGCCATAACACAACCGAATACGATCGCCTGCCGAATACTCGTATCAGATAAATTGCGAGTGGAGGCCAGGTATCCCATAAAACCGCCGGCGAAGGTATCGCCAGCCCCGGTCGGATCAAAAACCGTCTCCAGAGGATATGCCGGGACGGTAAAGATCGAATGTTCAGTGAACATGATCACTCCGTATTCCCCCCGCTTGACCACCAGGGTTTTGGGCCCCATGGCCAGAATCATCCGAGCCGCCTTGATCAAGTTGGATTCCCCAGCCAACTGGCGGGTTTCCCCTTCGTTAATGATAAGAATATCCACATGCGGCAGGGTTTTCAGCAACGCCTCGCGTTTCCCCTCGATCCAGAAATTCATAGTGTCGCAGGCCACCAGAGATGGCTTTTTGACCTGAGAGAGCACATCAAGCTGCAACTCTGGATCGATATTAGCCAGAAAAACATACTCAGCGTCTTCGTACCCTGCAGGCAACTCGGGACGAAAGGATTCGAAAACATTTAGCTGGGTATCGAGAGTTTGAGCTTCGTTCAGGTCAAATCCATAACGCCCCTTCCAGCGGAACGTTTTACCAGGCGCGGACTGCAAACCACGCAGATCAATGTCACGGGAACGAAGAAATTCCTTGTGCTCGTCAGGGAAATCATCGCCGATGACCGCGACCAGCTTTACATCGGTAAAAAAACTCGCCGAGGTGCTGAAATAGGTGCCAGATCCGCCAAGCACCTCTTCAACCTGACCAAAAGGGGTTTCCACCGAATCAAACGCGACCGAACCAACAACCAGAAGACTCATTACCCATTCTCTTTCTATGCACAAATGATATGTCGAATATTAACCGGATTCCAGCAATGGCGCAAGCAGCCAGAAGAGGAAGGCAGACTAAAGATACTTGCCCATCAACACCGCCAACTTCTGCCGGGTCGTTTCAGAGATGAGTTCTTTGTTGGTCATTATCGCGTACTTTAAGGACTCGGAGCAAGCACAGCGCCGTTCACTGGAAAGTCGTTTAGCCGCCGCCTTAATGATATTGCGGGCGGTGGCCACATTTTGCTGAATGATGGCAATGATCGCCTCAACCGAGACGTCAGCGTGCTCATCATGCCAGCAGTCGTAATCGGTGGCCAGGGCAATGGTGGCATAACAAATTTCGGCCTCGCGTGCGAGACGCGCTTCGGGGAGGTTGGTCATACCTATAATATCAACCCCCCAGCTGCGATAGATTTGCGACTCGGCCCGGGTCGAGAAATTCGGACCCTCGATACAAACATAGGTCCCCCCCTTGTGCACGGTGGCCCCCACCTCTTTAGCAGACTCAAAGAGGACCTGTGACAATTCACCGCAAACCGGGTCGGCAAATTGAACGTGACCTACGACTCCGTCGCCAAAAAAAGTCGAAGCCCGCTTTCCCTGGGTGCGATCGAAAAACTGGTCGGGAATAACGATATGCCCCGGCACAATTTCTTCTTTCATGCTGCCAACGGCCGACACTGAGATGATCTGCTGGACGCCGAGTTTTTTCATGCCATAGATATTGGCGCGATAGTTGACCTCGGATGGAAGCAGTCGATGCCCGCGTCCGTGACGGGGCAGAAAGACCATCTTCACTCCATCGAGCACACCGCTGATAAAGGCATCGGACGGCGTGCCGAAGGGCGTATCGAGCACCACTTCCTGGATGTCAGTTAGGGCCTCTATTTCATAGAGGCCGCTGCCGCCAATAACACCGATTACAGGTTCAGACATAATCAAAAAACCTCCCGAGAATTAGGACAAATTGGAACAAATCCAATCCAAATCAACAATTTGCATCCGGAGCGGGCAATCGCCCCTGAGCTTTATCGAGTTTACCTTTGAGTTGACCGCAAGCCGCAGAGATATCCTGCCCTTTGCTGGCACGCCGAATGGCTACAATGTTGCGGCTGAGCAGATAGGTCTGAAAAGCCTCGACGCTCTCCGGCGTCGGAGAACGAAACGGCGATCCTTCATGTTCATTGAAAGTAATCAGATTAACCTTGGCCTTTACTCCATGCAGCAGGCCCACCAGCCGCTTGGCATCCTGGAGGGTGTCGTTGATCCCCCGGATAAGAATATACTCAAAGGTGATCCGCCCACTCGGCTGCAAAGGATACTCTCTGCAAGCCGCCATCAATTCCTTCAAGGGATAGCGGCGATTGATCGGCATGAGTTGATCACGCACGGCATCGGTGGTGGCATTGAGAGAAACGGCCAGATTAACCCGGATACGTTCACCCAACTCACGCATTTGAGGAACCAATCCCGAGGTAGAAAGAGTTACCTTGCGCGCCCCGTAACCTAAACCATCGTCAAGGAAAAAGAGCTGTAGTGCCTTTACGACGTTATCCAGGTTATGCAAAGGCTCGCCCATCCCCATAAGCACAATATTGTTAATTGGGCCATCCTTGAGTACGGCGCAAACCTGATTGACAATCTCCGCTGTTTCAAGATTACGGACCAGCCCGAACGTACCGGTCAGGCAAAAAACGCACTGCATGGCACAGCCTACCTGAGTCGAAATGCACAGGGTCGTCCGTTCCCCTTCCATGGGAATGCGTACTGATTCAACGGTCTGGCCATCGGTCAGCCGAAACAGATATTTGCGTGTTCCGTCGAGACTCTGCTCAATCACTTCGGGCTGTAATTCAGAGATGATCGCGCGCGCGGACAGGACTTCACGAAAATCCTTTGAAAGGTCGGTCATGTCGGCAAAGTCAGAAACACCACGGCTATAGATCCAGCGCACGAGCTGCTTGGTGCGAAAGGGTTTCTGCCCCATCTCCGCCAAGAGCGCAGAAAGCTCATCCGGAGATAAATTTTTAAGGTCGATCTTGGTTTCAGCTGTCATTTGTTACCTGCAAAAGCATTGCTTCTCATTGATTTTAAATAAAAAAAAACCCTTCGGATAATACCCGAAGGGTCTGTTTTCTACAAGATTAATCTAGATTTACAGCAGTTCGAGGCCGGAGAAGAAATAAGGGATTTCGAACGCAGCGGTTTCAGGTGCGTCGGAACCATGGGTGGCGTTCTCGCCAATCGAGGTACCGAATTCTTTACGCATGGTGCCTTCAGCGGCCTCAGCAGGATTAGTAGCACCCATCAGGTCACGCCATTTTTTGATGGCACCTTCAGCTTCGAGAACCATGACAACACAGGGGCCGCTGCTCATAAAATCGGTCAGTTCACCGAAAAAAGGGCGTTCTTTGTGGACATAATAAAACCCCTCGGCCTCAACCTTGCTCATGTACAGTTTTTTCAGACCG
>JBFHFM010000009.1:0-25740 GCA_041583595.1 Trichloromonas sp.
CCTTCGGGGTTGAGTATGCCTTCATCACCAATGGCCACGGCATTTTCAAGCGATGCTCCACGAGCCAATCCGTTGGCCTTGAGGTATTCGACCTCTTTTAGAAATCCAAAGGTGCGGGCCGGCGCCAGGTCGCGCTGGAAAAGTTCTTTGCTCATTTTCACCGAGCGGTGCTGCAGCCCGATAGATGGATGATCAAAGGCGATGTCGGCCGTAACACGAAAAAAGCGTGAAGGAATAACGCTGACCCGTTTTTCTCCGTCGATAACGGTTACAGGTTTGCGTATCGCCAGAAACTTGCGACTGCGCGGCAGGGTGCGTATGCCGATCTGCTGAAGAACCTCGACAAAGCGACGAGCGCTGCCGTCCATAACCGGGACTTCCGGGCCGTCGATATCGATGTGCAGGTTGTCAATTCCATGTGCACAAAGAGCCGCCATCAGGTGTTCAACGGTCGAAACGGTCAGCCCACTTTTACCGATAACGGTGGCCAGGCGGGTATCGACGACGTTGGAGGAACTCGCCTCAATGGAAACGGTGCGCTCTCCTTCGGTACGATGAAAGATGATCCCGACTCCTGCCTCGGCAGGTCTCAGGGTCATATTGATCGTCTTGCCTGAATGGAGACCGATCCCGGATATGGTAGTCGCGCTGGCGATGGTGCATTGGTAAATCATTGAGAATTTCTCCCTCTGCGCGGATGATGCGTTTTTTTCATTACACATCCTATTGCAAAGAGTTTGCCAACTTTTTTGGTTCTCTAAGATGCTGATTTTGCTGTTTATTTTCGTTCGTATGGGATGGCGCTTTGTGGGGTTGTTGCAGATGTGCACCGGATTTTGTGGTGTAGTTAACACACCACAAAATCCAGGTCTGGTTACAGGCGCCCTGAGCGTAAAATGGCAATGGCCAGCCAGAGGCCAAGGAAGGCGGCAATCGAATAGCCAAGAAAACCGAGGGCTGGGAAGTTAAATAACAGTGGGCCTTTGTCGGTTTGCATGATCAGGGACGAACCGACAATCAGGGCAGCGATCAGCAGGCTGAACGAGAGGCGGTTACTCGACTTGTCGAGGTCGGTGATCAGTTTGTCCAGGCCCCGGTGTTCGAGGTCAATCTTGAATTTGTTGCGATTGACCCGATTGATAAATTCTTTAATGTCGCGTGGCAGGTTTTTTGCCAGAGCACCGTAGGATTGGGCAATGCGCAGCATTTCTTTGGAGACGTTTGTTGCAGTCACTTTGTCGCGAACCAGTTTTTCCATGAACGGCCGCAGATGGTCGATCATGTTGAAGTCCGGGTTGAGTTGTCTGCCGATCCCTTCGATGGTGATCAGGGCTTTGCCGAGCAGCATCAAGTCGGCCGGAAATTTGATGCGGTACAGGGTGAGAATCTCGATGAATTCGGTCAACAGCTTGCCTGCGTTGATCTCCTGCAGTGGTATCTCGTAATAGTCGTCGATCAGTTCGGACAGGTCGCGTTTGAGGTGTTTGGTGTTGATGTCCTCAGTGATGTCGCCCGAATAGAGGAGCAAGTTGATGACGTTGTCGACATCCCGTTGCAGAATGGATAGCAGCAGATCGGCCAGTTGGTACTTGAGATCGGAATCGAGCCGGCCGACCATCCCGTAGTCGAGCATGCAGATTCGATTGCCCGGTAGGATAAAGAAATTACCGGGATGGGGATCGCCATGGAATAGGCCGTCGACCAAGACCTGCTTGAGGAAGGCATCGGCGCCATTACGGGCGATTTCCTTGAGGTCGTAACCTGTCTTTTGCAGCAATTCAAGGTTGGAAACCTTGATCCCCTCGATATATTCCATGGTCAAGACCCCTTCGCCTGTGAGGGACCAATGGACATGGGGGACGTGAACCGTGGTTGAATTGGTGAAGTTGATTGCAAAACGGTCGATGGTATGACCCTCGCGGGAGAAGTCCATTTCACGGCTGATGGTGCGACGAAATTCCTTGACGATGCTGACTGGGTCGTAGATTTCTGCCGTAGGAATGTGGTTTTCGATCAAAATGGCCAGCCCCATCAAGATGTCGACGTCGGTCTCGACGATCTGCTTGATCCCGGGGCGCCGGATCTTGACAACCACCTCTTCGCCACTTTTCAGTCGAGCCAAATGAACCTGGGCTATCGAGGCGGCCGCGATCGGGATCGGGCTAAATTGACTGAAGAGGTCGTCGACGGGGTAACCGAGCTCGCGCTGGATTTGCAGTTCAATTTCTTCGAGGGGGATTGAGGGGACTTTGTCCTGCAATTTGCCAAATTCGTCGGCATATTCCTTGGGGATGATGTCGGGGCGGGTCGACAGGATCTGTCCCAGTTTGATAAAAGTCGGACCCAGTTCGACCATCGCCAGACGCAGCCTCTCCGGCTGCGTCAGGCGTTCGATTTCTTTGGTCGCCGTACCCAGGGTTACGATTCGTCGGCCCAGCTCGAGGTAATAGTTGATATTGAGCTGTTCGACGACGTGACCGAAGCCGTACTTGATTAGAATACCAAGAACGTTGCGGTAACGTCGTATGGTGCGGATATTACGATTCAGTTTCAGAAAAGAAAGCATGGAAAAAGATTATTCTCCCTTTTCCTGCAATTTTTTCTCGAGTTGATGGACCTTTTTCTTGAGTTTGTCAAACTCCTCAGCGGTGACGACGCCGAGACGATCGCAGGCTTTTTTGACTTCCTGCAGGGCTAGGTCTTCAAGCTTTTTCTGGTTTTCTTTCGCCACCCCCTGAAGTTTGTCCAGTAGGGCTTTGCCTTCATCCTCGGTGACGTTGAAGCGCTGTTTGATGTCCTGAACCAGTTCTTCGGTTTTCTTTTGACTGAGCGATAGTGCCCCCATGCCAGCCAGTAGGGTTTTCTCAATGAGTTCGATCATACATACCTCCGTGTGAATGGATAAACCGGTGTAAAATTAAATACTAACATAATGTTGACGGGTTTCAATTTGAGCGCAGGGTATGCAGTAATGCGACCTTTTCGCGGGTGGCTTGTGCGCCAGCGTGAATGATCTGTTTCGCCTTGTTGAACTCAAGCAGGGTGATGTCGTTCAGGTCAGGACGGATCAGCAGGTCCGCTCCGTTCCGCTCAAGGCGCAGGGTGTTAATTTCGTTTTCCATGATGCTGACGCATTGAGCGAAAATCTTGAACATGCCCGGTGGTTTGCGCCATTTTTCGGTTGAGTTTGGTTCGTTGAGAGCTTTCTCTGCGCGCTCATTGGGGCGCCAGATGTCGCGCAGAATTTTCTCGACCATCTCCGAGTTGAAAATGTCGAGTAGGAAGTTTTTAGGTTGATTTTCCTGGTGTTGAATGGGCAGAAAAGCCTCTTGGGGCCGTTTCTCAACTTCGGGGATGGCGCAGACACCGATGACTCGATCTGCCCCCAGTGCGCGGGCCACGTCGACGGGAACCGGGTTACACAGGCCCCCATCGACCAGGAAACGTCCGGCAAAACGGACCGGAGTGAAAATGCCTGGAAAGGAAATTGCGGCTCGCAGTGCCTCGCGCAGCAGGCCTCTTTTTATGATCAGCATTTCGCCCGATTCGACGTCGGTGGTAACGACGGCGAGGGGGATGCGCAATTCTTCGAATGTTTCAACGGGCAGCAATTCGGAAATGAATTGCAATACTTTCTTGCCGTCGATCAGACCCGAAGTGGGAATAATCGGGTCGATCAGACCGGCCATTTTTTGCCAATCGACGTTGCGGGCAACATCTTCCATCTGTTCGACCGTAACGCCCGCTGCATAGAGAGCGCCGATCAGGGCGCCGATCGAGGTGCCTGCGATGCAGGATATCGGTATTTGCTCTTGTTGCAGAACCTTGAGGACCCCGATATGGGCGAGGCCGCGCGCAGCCCCGCTGCCAAGGGCAAGACCGATACGGTTGCTTTTCGCAGGGTGCGGATTCATCGGCCCTCATTTCTGCCGGTGGGAAGGTGGTGTGGGAATATGGCATTATAGGAGTCCCTTGCGCGATTGGCAAGCACCTCGTTAGCGGCGGAACAGCCAAAAAATCAGCGAAGCGAGAGCTGAAACCAACAGGCAGGAAGCTAGAGGGAAATAGAAGGAGAAATTGTCACGCTGGATACGGAGGTCACCGGGGAGTTTGCCCAGCAGGGGAATACGACCGCCGTAGGTTAAAAACAGGCCGATAAGGATCAGAACGATGCCGAGGAGAATCAAGATTTTTCCTGGGGGCATGGGTTACTTTCCTGCTCGGGGGGCGTAACGGTCATATTCTGAATAGATACAGCCGCAGTATTGCTGCCGGTAGAGTCCCATCGATTTGGAGACAGCAATCCCTTCATTCCAGCCTTTACGGAAATCTTCGTAGATGAATTGGATGCCGAACTGTTGTGCCAGTCTTTCCCCCTCTTCACGGATGGCGGAGTGCTTCTGAAAGCGTGAATAGAGCAGCGAAGAGGTGAACGCATCATAGCCGTTTTCTGCCGCAAAACGAGCGGTTTCCTCGAGGCGTGACTGGTAGCAGTAGTCACAGCGGTCGGCCGGATTGGCGGCGACCTTTGAAAGGAAGGTTTCAAGCAGGTATTCTTCACGGTAGACCACGTCCAAACCGGTTTGTTCGGCATACTCTTTCATCGTGTCCAGCCGTCGTTTGAATTCGAGGTAGGGGTGGATGTTGGGGTTGAAGAAATAGCAGGTGACATCCTGCCCCTGTTCGCGGAGGATCTTGACCGGATAGATGGCACAGTTGGCGCAACAGGCATGCAGAAGAGTTTTCATGGACATTGTTTCCTTGCAAGAGGCTTTGGTTGAACACGTATTGAGAGCACATTGTCCCTTGTCGAGACTTGCCTGTCAATAGACCAAGGCATTCAGGCGTTAACCAGCTCCCATGGCGGGAGCGGCTGCTCCTGCCATATTTTGGCCGTTATCTGGGCGGCGGTCCCTGTATTGGCAATGCGTACATGGGTCTGCCGTACCAAGGCCTGGCGCAGCTTGCGCAAATCACGCAAATATTGCTCGAGGATTGTCGTGGCCAACTGCCGATCTGTTGGCAGGGACACCTCGGTGCGACCGGTGGCGGCGATCAGCAGCAGGGCGCGGGCAGTCTCTTCACCCTCGACGTCGATCGTCTGACCGGCAGAATCCTGCAGAGTGAACAGGCCGAAAAATTCTCCGCTGATGGATATCGGGGGAGTAAAGTGGTAAGTGGTCAGGGAGGGGCGATAGTGCTGGTAAAGATATTGTTCTGGAAACTGAGGGAGGCCGTCGGCAAAGACTTCGGCGCAGATCTGTTCTTTCAGGTCGGCGACGAGTGGATCTGACGGGTGGCGGATGGCTTGACTGCGGGGTTTCGGCGTCGTATCGACAATGGCGAGATCTTTGCCGAGCCAGCGGCCGACCTCTTCGTCGAGCACGCTGGTTGAAGGAAGCGGTTTTTCCTCGTTCCAGCCAATAAGGCCTAGATTCTCGAGGACTAGCGGCCCTGGTAGCGGGAAGCCTTGGCGTCTGTACTGTTCTTCGATATTTTTGAGGTGGGGCAGGGGCTGCCCACCGCTGACAATGTCCCACAGCAATCGGCCGAGTGAGGAGCGGCTGAACAGGAAAATTTCGTACTCCATCGCTACGGGCCAGTCTTCGGCTGTCGGGATGGACAGGCGCCCCGTCTCGATCAGCGAATAGGTCGGGCCATCCAGTTTCAGGGTCAAGGGAAGCAGGCTGCGGTGTCCTTCGCCGAGTTGCTGCCAGCTGCACTGTCGAGTCCCGGTTGGACTTTCGATCAGGGTTGTTTGTTCCGGGCGTTGGTCCTTGCTCAGCAGCATGGTCAGCCGGTTATGGCTGATCGGCGAGAGTTGAATCAGGGTAAATTCTTCCTGCAGAAGGCCGGCTAGCGGCTCGGCATAGCGGGCGGTCAGCCAGTCTGCGGGAGTCTCTAGTTCGATGTGGGCGTGTTCTGCCGCCAGTCCGAGCAGATGGAGAAGTTCCCAACTCCAGCGAGGGGTTTTAGGGTCGAGTGCAAAGCGTCGCGATGGCCAGGAGGTTCTAAGGTAGGTAGCGAAGGTCTGTCGCTGGGTTTTGCTGGGAGTAGGGCCCTCGCTGAGCGATCCCTGAACCATGATCGGTGGCGAGGTCGGTGCCAACGAGAAGACGTCGCTGACCTGTTGCCTGGCTGGTGGCAGTTCGAGGGTTTCCCGCAGCAGCGCCAGGAGGGCCAGCAGCGGTGGGCTGCCGACTTCGATCAGGTTATCAGGAGGTACGGTTGCGGTTGGCCGGGTCGGATGAAGCAGGAGAGTCAACCCTTCGGATCGAACCATGGCGCTGTTAGAAAACGCGGCGCCAATACGGAGGCTTTCACCGTCGATGAAAATTTCGAGAGCCTGAGCCAGGCGTTGCCGGTCATTGCCGATATTGAGCTGGGAGAGTCGGCGAAACAGATGATGAAAACGAACGGCTGTGGCGGCGGGGAGGGGAAGTTCCCATGGGCCTTGTTGCAGTGATTTTTTAAGCGGATCGGTGAGACTGTCGAGTGCGAACAGCATGGCTACTTCAAGGTTTTCTGGTTGCACTGAAGCGGGGAGCTGGTCAAAGCAGGTCAGAGAAAGCAGACGCAGCAGGGTCATGGCCCCTTTATTGTAGGCCTGTGTCTCTGGAGAGTCCTCCTGCTCTTGCAGGTCCTCACCCCGTGCTGCACGGTATTCTTCTGCAAGGGGTTTTATCGAGGCATGTAATGCCGTGTGCCACAGGTTGGCGAGATAGTATGCCGAGAGTTGTGCCGGTGCAAGAGCCCCCAGTACCGAAAGGGGTTTGAGCTCTTCCATGATCTGCCGCAGTGCCCTTTGAAAACCCGCCGGGTCCGATGACTCGAGGGGGATGTGTTTGTGGGGCACAATCGTTTCATTGCGGATTTCCCAGAAGGTAATTTCGCGGGTGGTCCAGGTCACGAAATGCCGCAGTCCGAGAGCTGCAGCGCACGCACGGCCCATTTCCATCGTTTCTGGCGAGTCTTTGTCGGGTAACAACACCACGCCGCCGGCCATGAAGCTTGCCCGGTTGATCCAGAAAATAAGGGGTGGACGATGTTCTCCGGTGGCAGACAGCAGTGGTTGGTCGAGATCGACTCGGCGAAACGGCGAACGGCCTTCAGCGATCGTTTCTCGGCCCCAGTGGGCCAGTTGTTGACTGAAAAGGTGACGGGTTTCCTGGTCCATTATGCTTTTTTGGGTTAAGGCTGGCGGTTAACTGGTGACAGGTGCGTTCGGCCTGCCTTGCAGGTGGAGATGAAACCTAACACAGGGATTCGATATTGCCAAAAGATTTTTGTCTAACGGGTCCGCATGTTCATTTCGATTGTCAGCGGTTTAAAGCGGTCCAAAGAGGGATTATTCATGTCTGTTTTGCCGCGCGAAAGTTGTTGTTCCCCTCAGGGTTCGACCTGGGCCTGACCGCAACGTTTGGCCCTGGTCAGGAAAAAAGCGGGCCGCTGGTCACCTCTTTTAGCGGTCGGTGAAAATGCTCATAGGCCAGGGGCGTCGCAGTGCGTCCCCTGGGGGTGCGGTTAAGGTAGCCCTGCTGGAGCAAAAATGGCTCGATGACATCTTCAATGGTATCTTTCTCTTCGCCGACGGCGGCCGCCAGGGTGTCGAGGCCGACCGGGCCTCCGGCGAATTTGTCAATGATGGTGAGTAGAACCAGCCGATCCATATGGTCAAAGCCACGCTGGTCCACTTCCAGCCGTTCCAGGGCCTGGTCCGCCAGGGGCAGGGTGATGGTGCCGTCCCCTGTGACTTCGGCGAAATCCCGCACCCGGCGCAGCAGTCGATTGGCAATCCGTGGTGTTCCCCGGCTGCGGCGGGCCAGTTCTCTCGCCCCGTCGGCATCGGTGGGAATCCCCAGCAGGCTGGCGCTGCGTTTGACGATGGTGGTCAACTCCTCGTCGGAGTAGAACTCCAATCGCGAGATGACCCCGAACCGATCGCGCAGGGGCGACGACAGCAGGCCGGCGCGGGTGGTGGCCCCGACCAGGGTGAAGCGCGGCAGATCGAGTTTGATGGTACGGGCCGAGGGCCCCTGGCCGATGATGATGTCGAGTTGGTAGTCTTCCATGGCCGGATAGAGGATTTCTTCGACCACGGGGGATAAACGGTGGATTTCGTCAATGAACAGCACATCGCCGGCCTCGAGATTAGTGAGGATGGCCGCCAGGTCGCCCGGTTTTTCAATGACTGGTCCGGAGGTGCTTTTGATATTTACCCCCATTTCGTTGGCAATGATATTGGCCAGAGTGGTTTTGCCGAGGCCAGGCGGTCCAAAAAACAGGACATGATCGAGGGCTTCGTCGCGGTTGCGCGCAGCGGCGATGAAAATCCGCAGGTTTTCTTTGGCCTTGGTCTGGCCCACGTATTCTTTGAGGCTGCGAGGGCGGAGACCATTTTCAAAAGAATTGTCGTCGCTGATCAGGTCGGCGGTGATGATACGTTCAGTCATATGCCCCTGTTCGGTTACCTGCCGATAACGTATGTTGCGGATGTACAAGATGATAAAATGGCGATGGCATCAAGTTTACTTCATCAGGATTTTCAGCGCACCTTTAAGAACCGCTTCGACCGAGGTGTCAGTCGTCAGTTCGAGGGTTTCCAGAGCTTTTTTGGCCTGGGCCTCTTTATACCCAAGGTTGACCAGGGCGGAAAGGGTGTCGTCGAGCACGTTGCCGGCCATATGTGACACCTGTGTATGGGGGGCCGAAATCTCGGCATTTCCAAGCTTCTTAATCTTTTCCTGTAGTTCCAGTACCAGTCTTTCGGCGGTTTTCTTCCCGATCCCGGGGATTGTCGACAGTTTTTTGCTGTCTCCGTGGAAAAGGGCCGCGCGCAAATCCGTCGCCGGGCAGTTGGACAGGATATTAACTGCCAGCTTGGGTCCGACCCCAGAGACGGAAAGGAGCAGGATAAAAAGTTCTTTTTCTTCGAGGGTCAGAAAACCGTAGAGGTGAATGGCATCTTCTTTGACGTGGGTGTGGACGTGCAGTCTGACTTCGCCGTTGTCGGGGAGCGCGTAAAAGCTCGATAGGGGAATTCGCAGGCGGTAGCCGACGCCACCGACATCGACAATCAGGTGGTCGATCGATTTGTAGGCCAATTTTCCGGTTAACAGTGCAATCATTATAAATTCGTCAGGAGTAAGGTGTATGGAGTGAGGTGAACATTACTCTGTTACCGTCTTTGGATGGCTTTTTGCAACTTTTCCAACATGCCGTGGCTATTGGCGTGGCAGATGGCGACCGCCAAAGCGTCGGAGGCGTCTTCCTGTGCGATTTCGGGCAGGCTGATCAAGCTGCGCACCATCTGTTGTACTTGGACTTTACTGGCTCGGCCGTAGCCGACGACGGCGCTTTTGACCTGCAGTGCCGAGTATTCGAAAACCGGCAGGCCGGCGTTGACACCAGCCAGTAGAGCGGTGCCCCGGGCGTGGCCCAGTTTGAGAGCCGACAGGGCATTCTTGGCGACGAAAATTTGTTCGACCGCTACGGCTTGCGGCGCGTAATCGAGCATGACCTGGCTGAGGCCATCGTAGATGATTTTCAGCCGGGCCGCTAGATCGTCGTCGCTTCGGGTGAAAATCGCCCCGTTGTCGATATGCAGCAGTCGGTTTCCTTGTTTTTCGATGATTCCGTAACCGGTGATCCGACTGCCAGGGTCGATCCCTAGAATGCGCATAAAACGTAGAGTTCCAGTTTCAATGGTCGAGGTCCGAGGTTATAAAGGTCGAACCTCGAACTTTGAAGGCGTCTTACCCCATCGCCATTTCAAGATCGTCGTCGGAGATATCAAAGTTGGCGTAAACGTTTTGAACATCGTCGTTGTCTTCGAGCTTGTCCATCATTTTGAGCATCTGTTCGGCCGGTTTGCCTTCGAGTTTTACCATGGTCTGGGGAATCATGGTAATTTCGGCAGTTTCCCACTTGAGCCCTGCGGCTTCGATGGCCTCCCGGACCTCGATGAAGTTGACCGGGTCCGTGATGACTTCATAGGCATCCCCTTCGTCCTTGACATCTTCAGCTCCGGCTTCGAGGGCCGCTTCGAAGATAGCGTCAAAATCGTTATCGGTGCTGAATGAGATCAGTCCTTTGCGGTCGAAGAGAAAAGCGACTGAGCCACTGACCCCCAGGTTGCCGTTGTGCTTGGTAAAGATATGTCGTACGTCGGCTACGGTGCGGATGCGGTTGTCGGTCATGAACTCGACGATGACCGCCACGCCGCCGGGGCCGTATCCTTCAAAGGTCCCTTCTTCGTAGTTGACCCCATCCATATCGCCGGTCCCTTTTTTAATGGCTCGGTCGATGGTGTCTTTCGGCATATTCTCGCTCTTGGCCTTGTCGACAGCCGTGCGAAGGCGGGCGTTGCTATCGAGGTCACCGCCGCCAATTTTTGCCGCGACGTTGATTTCTTTGATCAGCTTGGTAAAGATCTTGCCACGTTTTGCGTCTTGGGCCCCTTTGCGGTGTTTGATGTTTGCCCACTTGCTGTGTCCTGACATGGTTAGGTTTCTCCTTGCGTTATTAAGTCTGCCGCTTTCGCCAATGCTGTCGGAAAAACGGCTATTTATCGTAGCATGAAGGGTATTTGGGGAACAAGGCCTTTCCCGCGTAGGGGGAGACGTAGAAAAGCCGGCTTTTTCGGCCGGCTTTTCTATGTCCTATCTTCATTGAAGACCGTCTCAGTTCTCTCGGGGGGTGGACTGAAACTGGCGAATGTCGAGGTTGTTGGTAACAGATTTGACTCCTTCAACCTGGTCCAGGGTCTCGATGACCTCCTGTAAGTCACGCTGATTGTGAACATAGCCATCGAGAATGACTTTGCCTTCCTCAACTTCGACATGAAAGTGATACTGATGCAGTCCGGAAATCACACCTTTACTAAAGAGGGTGGTTTCGATCTTTTTACGGATAATCAGATCACGCAGTATTTTTTTTGAATTGTCTTTTCGTTCGGTCAGGTTACGATCCTTGACCGCATCGCAGATCATTTTGACTGCGGTTCCCTCGGAAAGGTTCAAGGTGTTGATCACCAGGTCGTAGTTGCGCGGATCCTCCCAGTCACGGTCAAAGTAATACTTGATGAAGCCGGCACGTTGTTGGTCGGACTTGCGCACCAGGACCCTCGCCAGGTCCGGGTCAAGCCATTCGCGTTCGGCCCAGCGCTCGACCCGATCTTCGAAGGGGGCGATAATGCGTACGCGCAGGACGCTGTCGATCCCCTTGAGCAGGTCCTGGCCGCCACGGCCATAAATGATCACATTTCCCTTCAAGGCGTACTCGAGGATAATGAGTTCGATCCGATGACAGTTGGCTTCGGTCTGGGAATCGTCATTCTCCACAAAAGCCGGGGGTTTTTCGTCAGCCTTTTCGACGGCGTCGGGAGACAACCCGTAATTTGCGGCGACTCGTCGAATTTCGTCGCCATCAACCAGGGTGTAGCCGAGTTTTTCAGCAGCCTTGTGAGAAATGGGAATGCCTGCGCTACCCATCTCTCGTGAGATAGTTATGATCGCCATGGTTCTCCTCTCTGCATTACATGATCCTGCAAAGTTAGGTGCCGATACTATCAATTCCTGGCAGTGATGAAAAGTATTTATATGCAGCCTGGATTTTTTCTTGTGCCAGGATGGGTAAATCGTGCGCTTATTTGGTTAGATCGATGGTTTGTGGTCAAAAAAGTGTTGCGCTTCGATAAAGCGCACCGTGCGGCTTTTGGAGCGCATGACAATCGAGTGGGTTTCCCCCCCGCCGGAGAAATAGCGCACGCCTCGGAGCAGGTCTCCGTTGGTGACCCCTGTGGCGGCAAAGAAGACGTCGCCTTTGGCCATGTCTTCAGCGGTATAAATCTGGTCGAAATTTTCGATCCCCATGGTTTGTGCCCGGTCCCGCTCCTCTCGGCTCATGAAGACCAGGCGGCCCTGCATGTCACCACCCATGCATTTAAGGGCGGCTGCGGCCAGTACTCCTTCGGGGGCACCGCCGATGCCCATGAGCAAGTCGACGCCGCTGCCGGATACCGCTGCGGCTATGGCAGGAGCCACATCGCCGTCGCTGATCAGGTGAATCCGTGCGCCGGCCTTGCGAATTTCATTAACGATTTTGTCGTGTCGAGGACGGTCGAGGAGGACAACGGTGAGATCTTCGATGTTGCACTTTTTGGCTTCGGCAATGCGCGTCAGATTTTCAGTGGGAGAGGCGTTGATATCGATCACCCCTTTAGCCGCGGGGCCGGTAGCGATTTTTTCCATGTACATGTCGGGGGCATGGAGGAAGCCGCCGCGGGGGGCGATGGCGATGGTGGCTATAGCGCCGTTCATTCCTTTGGCGCAGATATTGGTTCCTTCGAGGGGGTCGACGGCGATGTCGACTTCCTGTGAGGTGCTGTTACCAACTTTTTCGCCTATGTAAAGCATCGGAGCTTCGTCCATTTCGCCTTCGCCAATGACCACCGTGCCGTTGATGTCCATCGAGCCGAGGGCGCGGCGCATCGCGTTGGTAGCCGCCTCATCCGCCGCTATTTTGTTGCCTTTTCCGACCCAGCGACTGCAGGCGAGTGCTGCCGCTTCGGTAACACGTACCAGTTCAAGCGCGAGGTTGCGATCCATTTATTGTTCTCCTTGACAACGTTGCGGAAATTTTAATCGTTCGGTATGATGGCATGGTTTTCAAGTAAAAACAAGTTTCGGCTGGCACTTATGTCTACGTTACCTTGAATGCATTTGTTATGATGTTGCAAAAGGTTCTTCTTTCCGGGTTACGCTGGTATTTTAGGACCTTGACCTGCCTGATGCAGGTTTGCGCCTCGAAAAACTACCTGCATTTTTTAGCTTAACTTTACAACACTCTTTTGCGAGATCATCGTCTCTGGAGAGGCCAGGATGTTAACATTAAAGCATTTATGTCTGGTCTTGTTCTGGGTGTTGTTGGTGCCTATCACCGGGCATACCGCACCCTCGCAGAACATTTCTGCGGCACAGGCCCGGGATCTTTTGCGCGCCGATCCGGGGATTTTTCTACTCGACGTGCGGACCGCTCAGGAGTATCAGCAGGTTCGTCTCGAAAATGCTCGACTGGTGCCCATCGACCAATTGCTGAAACGCCTGGGTGAGTTGCCGAAAGACCGGCCGATTCTGGTCTACTGCGCGGTCGGTTCGCGTAGTTCGCAGGTGGGCAATTACCTGGCCCGGCTCGGTTATCCGAAAGTATATAACCTGTATGGCGGGATTTACGCCTGGAAATTGCGGGGGTACCCGGTTCTTCAGGGGCCGCCCTGACGGAGGCTTGTGAATATGGATTTTTTTGTTTGGGCACACCGGGGCGCTTCTGCTGAAGCTCCTGAAAATACCCTGGCCGCCTTTGTGGCGGCGGAGGCTGCCGGTGCCGACGGGATCGAGCTTGATGTGCATCTGAGCCGAGATGGCGTGCCGATCGTGATTCATGACGCCACAGTCGATCGTACCACCAGTGGTCGCGGCGCCGTGGACCGCTTGAGCCTTTCAGAATTGCGGCGTCTGGATGCCGGCAGCTGGTTTGCGCCCCGTTTTGCAGGCGAGCCGGTGCCGACTCTCGAAGAGGTGCTGCACTGGGCCGAAGGGCGGTTGCGGTTGAACCTTGAAATTAAGGATGGTGCGGCCGGCCAGGCCATTCTTGCACTCCTGCCCCGTTATCCCCGAGCGCAGATCCTGGTGTCGTCATTTGATCACAAAATTTTGGCGGCGCTGCGCCGGGTCGACCCGGAGTTGCCCTTGGGCTTTTTGATCGAGTCTGTCTTCTGGCGTAGAGCGCTGCGGCGGGCTGTAGCTGCGGGGGCTGAATGTCTGAATCCCCGCTTCGATCTGGTCAGCCGCCCAATGCTGGCGGCCTGTCGTCTCCATGGGCTGGCGGTCTATCCCTGGACAGTGGACACACCGCAGCAGATCGCGGGTTTGATGCGCCAAGGGGTTGAAGGCGTCTTCACCAATGAGCCCTCCCGGGTGGTCGCGCTGCGTCGGAAATCGGCTGACCCTCACCTGGTATGCAGTTAAGTCTCTAGAAGTACAGTGGGATTTTGACATGTATGACGGGTAGTGGTATGCTTTACCGTCAGTTGTTACAGGTCTGGGGAGGTTCGCTTTCAATGCTGAGAGATTTGAAACAGGTGCGATCCATTGTGTTTGATCTGGATGGCACCCTGTACAAAAGCGACGGCCTCGCTAAAGAAATCCAGGCCGTGGCGGCTTCATTGGTGGCCAACACCCGGGGCGTTTCCCTCAAAGATGGGCGTACGTTGTTACGCAACTCCCGCAAGCGCTTGACCGAGTTACTGGAAGAAGAACCGACTCTGACTCGTACCTGCCTGACCATGGGGATTGAGGTTGCTGAATTCCATCGGGCGATGCAGTCAGGGGTTCATCCTGAACGTTACCTTCAATCCGATCCCGTTCTGCACGCGCTGCTCGATTCGCTGGCGGGGGGATGGGATCTCTACCTTTATACCAACAATAATCTTCCCCTGACCCAGAAAATCCTCGCCCTGCTCGGGGTTGAGACCTTATTTCGCCACTTGTACACCATTGAATTCAATTGGACGCCCAAGCCCGATGCCGAGACATTGCAGCGGGTGCTTGAGGATATCGGTGGTCCGCCTGAGAGTTTTTTGTTCATCGGTGACCGGGAGCAGGTCGATTTGAAGGTTCCCCAGGCTCAGGGAATTCCGACCCTGTTGGTGTCCGAAACCGCTGATTTACTGCAGATTCACAAGATTCTTGGGATCATTCCCTAAGGGCATGCCTCGCGGTTGCCCTCAGCCGATTCTTGCCTTGTTTTATCCTCCCCCCTCATGTAAAATCGCAATCTTATTTTTTGCCTGAGAAAGAAATTTTATCATGACCGAAAATATGACTGATGAAAGCCGGCCGGAACTGGAAGCCTTTATCCGTCGGCGGATTGCCGAGGTGGGCGGGATTTCCTTTGCCGAGTACATGGGCCACTGCCTGTACCATCCGGAGTACGGATATTATATTGCCCCGCGCGAGCGAATTGGCAAAAGCGGTGACTTTTATACATCCACCAGCGTTCATTCGGCATTTGGACGCCTTATTTGCCGACAGTTAGAGCAGATGTGGCAATTGATGGGCAAGGGGCCGTTCACTATTGCCGAGCAGGGAGCTGGCGAGGGCCATCTGTGTCTTGATATTCTCGATGCGGCGGCCGCGGAGCACCCGGAGTTTTACCGGGCCCTGTCGTACTGCCTGGCCGAGATCAGTCCTGATAACCGTCAGCGGCAGAAAAAGCTCCTGGGTGCACATTCTGACCGGGTCCGGTGGAGCACGCTGGCTGAGTTGAACGGGATGGAAGGCTGTTTTTTGACCAACGAACTGGTCGATGCCTTTCCCGTCCACCTGGTTGAAATGAAGGAAGGCCAATTGCAGGAAGTTTTTGTTGTCGATCGGGATGGCCGTTTTGCTGAAGAACTGCGGCCGCTATCGACCGCGAAAATCCAGCAGCACCTCGATGGTCTGGGGGTTACGCTGGTCGATGGGGCGCGGGCCGAAGTTAATCTTGAGGCATCACGCTGGATGACCGAAGTCAGTAGCGTACTGCGGCGAGGCTTTGTTATTACCGTTGATTACGGTTATCCCGCCGCCGAACTCTATGCGCCCTGGCGCAGCAGCGGTACTCTGATGTGCTATTGCCGTCACACTTCAAGTGAGGATCCGTACCGAATGGTTGGTCGTCAGGATATCACCGCCCACATCGATTTCACGACCCTGGAACAGGTTGGCAAAAAACAGGGACTGGAGCCTCTTTTTTTTGGTGAACAATACCGTTTTCTCATGGGGTTGGGGTTTGTTGAGGTGTTGATGGATATGGAGGCCCGCAGCACCGATGAGAAACAGGCCCGGGCGCTGCGGTTGACCTTGAAAAACCTGATCATGCCTGATGGAGGCATGGGGGAAACCTTCAAGGTGCTGGTTCAGGGCAAGGGGGTTGGTTCGGTGCAACTCCTATGTCAACGTAGTATTCGCGATCTTCCCTTGCCGATGGCGGGGATGTTTTAGAAGCAACAGCAGGCCTGGCGGTGTTTGGATGATAAGTGGGGCCGTCTGCTTGTAAGGACTCCGTGAGGAGATTATACTGTAACAGTAAAGAGAGGAGAATTTTGATGAAAGCACAAGTACAGGAAGCCCTAAATCTGATCCGTCCCGCGCTGCAGGCTGATGGCGGTGACGTGGAGTTGGTCGATGTGTCCGAAGATGGAGTCGTCAGCGTAAGACTGACAGGAGCCTGCGGTTCCTGCCCGATGTCCACCATGACCCTTAAAATGGGGGTCGAGCGGACTCTCAAGGAAAAGGTCCACGGCGTCAAAGAGGTTGTTCAGGTCCGCTAAACTCTCAACAGGGAGGTTGGTATGATCAAAGTCAAGACCTTCGGTGAGCCCCTGCAGCCCTTCAAAACCCATAAGGAATTGCTTGAACTCGATCAGCGAATTAATCGTTTCATCGAAGAAACCAGCATTCTCAAGGTAATCAACCTGAGTGACACTTCGATTACCGATAACACCGGAGCCACCATTGGCCTGGTGAGAGTTCTGGTTTACGAAGACTGAAAACCCACCTCTTGTAGAATCATCAATTACAAAGAAAAAGGAGCCGAGACGGGCTCCTTTTTTTTATTGTCTTTTTTGCAAATTAAAATGCTGTTTTCTGGAACATCATCCCCCTTGTGGTACAATTTACAAAAATTAAGCACCTGGAACGGGTTCCGGGTGGTTCTTTCTGTCTTGATGTACCGAACCGAGCCACGGGGGATAGACAAAATGACAAATCGAAAATCAGCCAACGACAATGGGAGTCTCCTCCATCACATGCAGGCGGTCAAGGATGGAACTCGCCGTTTTGAAAACGCGTTTCAGAGTGTGGCCCGGATGATCCTGGAGCAGGACATCGAGAAGGTCGTGGTTAATGGCAAGACCACCTATGATTTCAAAATTTTCCGAACGGGAAGCAAACACGTTATCGGTATGTACGACGAGATTAACAGCTTTGTCAGCTTTGTTAAAGATGCCGCCGAAGGGGGGTCTTCTAAGGAAATGGCCTTCGTTCTGGTTGGTGAACCAGGTAACGGAAAAACTTTTTTTGTCGAATTCCTCTGTGGTAAGTACCGGAGTTTCCTGTCTCTGCCGGAAAACCGCAAGTATACCTTTCAGTTTACCGGCCTGGATAAACTCGGAAGTTACGGGCGGATCAGCTTGATCGAATCGCAAAACTATGAAGATCCGATGGTTCTGGCCATGAATCTTTTTGATACCCCGGAGGAAACCCGTGCCTATTTGAAAAAACAGGGATTTTCCCGGGCCGAACTTGACACACTTTATCTTAATTACCGGCCTTTGGGGGCCTGCAGCGCCTACATCTGGAACGATTTGCGGACGTTCACCGGCGGCGATATCGATGAGACGCTTAAACTGATCAAAATCGTCCCGGTGCCCTTGACCGAAAGTCTTGGCACCGTCACCGGTAAATATGCCGCTAAAGACAAAATCACCTCGAGCGCCGTCGATCTGCTGGGTGAAGAATCGATCCAGCGCCTGTTGCATATTACCGACACCAATAATCCTTACCGGTTCGATCTGCGGCGCGGGGCCTTGGCCCGGGTTGCCGGCGGCGGTATTCATTTCTCTGACGAAATTTATAAAAACAAGAAAGACCTGGTACAGGTCTATCTCGGCGTCATTCAGAACCGGGTGATCGAGATCGACGGCTACAAGTGGCCGATCGACTCTCTGATTATTGCCACCAGCAATAACTCTGAATTCAACCGTTTCCTGGCTGAAAAGGAAGAGGCGCCGATCGTCGACCGCTGCCGGATCTGTTACGTTTCGCACAATACCAATTATCGTATGCAGAAGCATCTGACTGCCTACGCCATCGGTAGCGACACTAAAACCACCCTGACCCGTGAGGATTTGCACCAGGATCCCAATCTGAATTATGCGGCATCGATCGCGGTTATTCTGTCGCGCTTGCCCCATTCAGAAAAACTCACTCCGGTTGAGACCATGAAACTGGCTGCCGGCGAAGTGGCCGGAGAGAAGAGTCTCAAGGCTTTGGCCGAGGTCATCGATAAGCTCAACCAGGATCCGGACATCACCAAGCGTTTCGGTCAGAAAGGCTTGGGACAGCGCAATCTTGGGCGCGTTATCCAGTTGTTGGTGGAGAGTTCCGAAACCAACGAGGGGCGCTGTATGGTTGCCCTTGATGTGTACAATGCTGTTGAACGGGTGATTCTCGACTATGTCTCCGATGCCCATGATCGGGCCAAGTATCTCGAAGATCTGAAGGTGGCCCGGAGCATGTATCGCGAACGGGTGATGACCGAGATGTTTAATGCCTATATGGATGAACCTTACGCGATCCGCAAAGACGTCTTGAATTACGTCAATACCATCATCGGCATCGACGCCGAGAATCTGGGTCCGGACAAAATGTGGAAATACAAGGATCCGCAGACCGGCGAGTTGCGGGCGATAAAGATTGACGAACGCTACGTGCAGAATGTCGAAGATCGTCTCGGTCTCAAGACTGAAGAGCAGCGTGCCACTTTCCGTACCTCGGTTCGCAAAGTTTACGGGCAGAAGATTTCCGTCGATCCGAACTATGATTTTATGGATAACCTCGAACTGGTCAAGGCCATTACCGATGTTCGGCTTAAGTCGGATATTGCCGGTGCCGGCAGCCTGATCGGTGCTCTGGCCAACCGCACCAACGAAGAAAACCAGAAACTCTACGATCGCATGATCGACACCATGCTGAATAAACTTGGTTATTGTCGGACCTGTGCCCAGAAGACTATTGAGTATTTCTGCACCCAAGAGGATGAAGAGTAGAGGGGCGAGGTGACGATGAATCGCAGATTGAAGGCGCTTTTCGACCGTATCATGAAGCAGGGGGTCTCCCCTGAGCGAGAACGTCAGATGCTTCATGAGCTGCAGTCCGGCTGCGATCATGGGCTGATCGCAGCGAGGGGCAGGCCGCGACAACGGTTGGCTGATGCCTTTGCCCAGCTCTACGGTGCCGGCGATCTCTGCGCTATGCAGAAAATGGAGCCCGGGCAGGGGACATATACCACGAATATTCGCTCCCTTGACGAACTGCTTGAGCGGGACAATCGACGGGCGCAGGACGGTTTCCCTCGCAAGATTCGGGTTGGTCGAATGATCAAGCCCGGCCGGGGGGGGGACGACAAGGTGGTCGTGGTGCCGACCACGGTTGAAGAGAAGCTCATCCACGATCCGACTTTTACGCCCCCCGAGCAGGGGGATTCCACTGGTGGCTCGGGGGATGGTGAGGAAGGGGAGGTCATTGGTGAGCAGCCGGTGCGGCCCGAACCCGGTGAAGGGAGTGGGGCGGGTGGCGAAGGCGAGGGGGGGGCGCACGAGGTTGAATCGAGCGCCTACGATCTTGGACGGATCCTCTCCGAAAAATTTCAGCTGCCCAATCTGAAAGAAAAGGGGAAAAAGCGCTCCCTGACCAGGTATATGTATGACCTCACGGATAAAAATAGAGGGTTTGGTCAGGTCCTCGACAAAAAAGCCACGTTGCGCAGTGTATTGAAAACCAATATGGGGTTGGGCAACATTCCTGACTTCGACGATATCGACACCAGTCGGCTTCTGATTTCACCTAACGACAAGGTGTACCGGGTGCTTTCCAAGGAGAAAGACTACGAATCTCAGGCCATGGTCTTTTTTCTGCGTGACTACTCCGGGTCGATGGCTGGTAAACCGACCGACATTGTCGTGACTCAACATGTGCTGATTTACAGCTGGCTGTTGTTTCAGTACGAAAAGCAGGTTGAGTCCCGCTTTATCCTGCATGATACCGAGGCTCACGAAGTCCCTGATTTTTATAGTTATTACAATTCCAAGGTAGCCGGTGGCACGAAGGTCGCCGCGGCTTATCAGATGGTTAATGAAATCGTCGACAAGGAGAATCTGGCCGAAGATTACAACATTTACGTCTTTCACGGCACCGATGGCGACGACTGGGATTCCAGCGGCAAGGACGCCATCCCTGAGCTGGAAAAAATGCTGAAGTACACCAGCCGCACCGGCATAACCATTGCCGAGCGCGTCGGAACGATGGGGAACGCTGGCAACACCGAGGTTCAGAAATATCTAAACCAGTCAGGATTGCTCGAAGCGCACCCCGGCCTGATCCGTCTCGATGTTATGGGAGAGGACGCTGACGAGCCGCGTATCATAGAGGGAATCAAGGCGCTGATTTCGTAGTAACACTTCCTGATTACAGGAGGGCGAAGGTCATGTTCGCCCCTATATGGGAATTCTATGGAACTCATTGACCAGCATACAAAAAAGATTATGGAGGGCTGCAAAGAACGGGCTCGCGATGCCGGTCTGCGCTTTGATAATGAATCCCTCGAATATATCGTCACCAACCGTGACATGCTCGAACTCTCACCTAAGGTCATGATTCCGACCTTGTACGACTATTGGGTGCAGGATGTCGAGGTCCTCAAGGAAAAGGGGCGTTACGAGCTCTACCCGAACAACCCCTATGAAACGGTCATCAATACCCGGCCGGCTATCTCTTTTTACAATGATAACAATCCCGATTGGTTGAACGTGATGATTTTTTATCACGTGCTGGCCCATATCGATTTTTTTCAGAACAATACCTTCTTTCGCCATACCTGGGACTTCGACCTGACCGGCCGGGCCTTGGCCGACAAGCGGCTGATCGCCAAACTTCGTTCAGAAAAGGGCCGCTGGGTCGATTATGTGATCGAGTTTGCACGCGGTATCGATAATCTGGTGGGGTATTTCGACGAACTTTCCCAGCTGCATCGTCCACCCAAGGCGGGGTGTTCCAAGCGCCTTGATTACTACTTCGATGTCTTTTTGCAGCAGGTGAAAAAAGTTAAAATCAGTCATTACGTCATGGAAGTGGATCGTTTCAATGCGAGCCGGCGCAAGTTCGGAGAACTCGGAGAACAGACATTTTTTTCCGATACCGCCACAAAATATCCGGAATTTGAAGCTTTGTTTGAAAAAAACAGCCGAACGGCAAAAGGGCGCAGCCGAGATGTGATGCAGTTTGTGATGGACCACTCGGAGTTTCTCAACAAAGAAGAAAACAAGTGGATGAAGACGGTGATGGAGATCGTGCGTAAGACCTCCATTTATTTTCAACCGCAGATTCGCACCAAGATCATGAATGAAGGCTGGGCGAGTTACTGGCACGAAAAGCTCTATATGAAGGATGAACGGATCCGCGGTCACGAAATTGAGTTCGCTCGGGCTCATGCCAAGGTCACCGCGCTGCCACGGGTGGGAATGAATCCCTACGCGTTGGGAATGCGGCTCTTTTATTTCATTGAGGAAATGGCCGATAAGGGGAAGTTGTCCTTTGCTTTTCAAAGTCTGCACGATATCCGAAAACGTGAGAAATATGACCGGAATGCCGGTAGGGGAATGAAGACAATCTTCAATCTACGTGAGAATCTGTGTGATTTCATGTTCGTCAATTCCTTTGTTGATCAGGACTTCGTAGATAAAAATCAATTATTTGTCGCCGACAGGCGGATGAATCAGGCGCGGGGGACTTGGGAGGTTTTCGTCAAGAGTCGCAAGGCTGAGGATTATCGTCAGATGGTGCTCGACAGTCTCTATCATCCCCCGTGTATTGAAATCGCTGAGGATTCTTCTGCAGGCGGTTCTCTGAAGCTTGTTCACCGGTTTGAGGGAAAGCCGCTGGTTAAAGAGTATATAGCGAACACCCTGCTTGGGATTGAGTTCCTTTGGGGGGGGACGGTGCAGCTGGAAACGAGTGAAATTGAGGCGGCAGCGCCTTCCGAAGAGAGCAGCGGGGCGGCGGCTTTCTGGACGGTACCGACGCCGGCGGTTCCTGAATCGCCGAAAGAGCTCAAATGGTACCGGATTCTGTACGAGATGAAAGATCGTCAACTCAGTCGGGTGGTTGTTGGGCCCTAAGAAGTGTCTTCAGTAACTTGAATGGTTGGCGTTTAACCTATGAGACGGGGTGACGGGTTATCATGGATAGCGTAGAGAAGGCTTTAGATCAGGTTTCCGGCCGCATGCGTGACTGGGAGCAGAGTGCGCCTATCTCCTTTGAGGACTTTTTACGGGTATTGTTGGCTCAACCCGACCGGGTTCTGCGTAATGCGTTTCAAGTGTTTCACGATCTGGTCAAAAGTCATGTATTCGAAGGGCCTGACGAATATTCTAACGACCCTGAGTCGATTCACTACATGAATTACGATTGCTCCCGTTTGTTTGTTGACGGGACGGATAATCCGTTCTTCGCCGATCGTTTATTTGCCAATCGCCTGGTCAACCTGGTCGAATCGCTCAAACGTGGCGCTCAGCAGAATAAAATCTACATTTTTGAAGGACCCCCTGGCAGTGGCAAAAGCACTTTTTTGACCAACCTGCTGATGAAGTTCGAGAAGTATGCCAATACCGACGTAGGTTCCCGGTTCGAGGTAGTCTGGAGGTTGGACCGCACGAGCCTTGGCAGCATTCCCACTCGCAAAACCGATCATTTTCTCGACAAACTCTCCCATCTTCTGGATGAGTATGAATTGGATCAGAAAGAGGTGGTCGAAGCCAAGGAGTTGATGCATGCGGCCGACGATTACGTCGAAGTTCCCTGCCCCAGCCACGACAATCCACTCTTGATGATTCCCAAGGAGTTACGCCGGGATTTTTTTGGACGCCTCTTTGAAGGTAATGAAAATCGCAATCGGCTACTTACCGATAAAGAATTCGACTGGGTTTTTCGCAGCACTCCCTGCACCATCTGCAGTTCACTTTACCAGGCCCTACTGGACAAACTGAAAAATCCACTCGATGTGTACCGCATGGTCTATGCCCGACCCTACCAGTTTAATCGCAGTCTCGGTGAGGGCATCAGCGTCTTCACCCCTGGTGATAAACCGGTCAAAAAGAATATCCTGACCAACGATATTCTGCAGACCCGTATCAATACTCTTCTGCGCGACAGCAATAAGGTAAAATATTTCTTCTCGCGCTATGCCAAGACCAATAACGGTATTTATGCCTTGATGGATATCAAATCGCATAACACCGAGCGCCTGATTGAGTTGCACAATATCATCAGTGAGGGACTGCACAAGGTCGAGGACATGGAAGAAAATGTCAATTCCCTCTTCCTGGCTCTGATGAATCCAGAAGACAAGCAAAATATCCAGGGGTACCAGTCTTTTCTCGACCGTATCGAGTACATTAAAGTGCCCTACGTCCTTGATCTGAACACCGAGGTCGAGATCTACCGCAACATCTTCGGTACCCACATCGACGGGAGTTTTCTCCCTCGGGTGCTGCACAACTTTGCCCGGGTGATCATATCCACCCGGATGAAAACCCATTCAAATGCCATGACCGAATGGATTCAGCAGCCTACTAAATATCGACTCTACTGCGACGATAATTTGATTTTGCTGAAGATGGAGATTTATACCGGCAATATCCCCAAGTGGCTTGATGAAGAAGATCGCAAGCGCCTCAATGCCAAGCGGCGGCGACGGATCATCAGCGAATCGGAAACCGAGGGGGACCATGGGCTTTCCGGGCGGGATTCGTTGAAAATTTTCAACGATTTTTTCTCGACCTATGCGCGTAAAGACAAGCTCATCGATATGTCGGTGCTGGTGAAATACTTTACCAAAAGTCGCAATGAAATGGGGTCGATGGCAACCGACAGCATTCTCGACTCGCTTACCCGTATGTACAACTACACAGTGTTGCAGGAAGTGAAGGAGTCGCTTTATTATTACAACGAAGAGCAGATCTCCCGCGAGGTGCAGAATTACCTGTTTGCTGTCAATTTTAAGCTCGGTTCGGTAGAAACCTGCAAATTCACCGGTGAAAAGCTTGAAATTACCGAAGACTTTCTGACTACCATCGAACGCCGTCTGCTTGGTCCTAAGGCCGGTGTGGACACCCGTCAGACCTTTCGCAATGAAGTCCAGAAAGAATACACCGTTAAATCGCTGACCCAGGAAATGCTCATCGAGGGGCTTAAGATTAACGAAACCGGTCTGTACCAGTCACTGCGAGAGCGTTATATTCATAATCTCAAAGAACGGGTTCTCGAACCGCTGCTCGAAAATGAGAATTTTCGCACGGCTATCAAGGATTTCGGCCGCGATGATTTCAAAACCTACGACAAGCGGATTCGTGACGATGTCACTTTTCTGATCAATAACTTGTGTAGGAAGTACCAGTACACCAAAAAGGGAGCCAAAGAAGTCTGCATATACGTCATCGATAACGACATCGCCAGGCAATTCGCATCCTCCTGATGCCATCACGCTTTGTTTTCTTCCGCCTGACCGATGCGGCCAACGACATGGTTGCATCGGCAGGTGTCTGGGGGTACAATCAGCCCCGTCCTTTTATGGTTCCGCGCGGAACCCTGAATCTTCCCCCAAATGTATAGCAGAGGAGTTCGGTCATGTCCCTTTTCGAGGGTACCCACGGGAACCTGCTCGGTTACCTGCTCTGGGGATTCGGTTTTACCGGTTCCCATCGTTTTTATTACGGCCGGCCCATTTCGGGCACTATTTACTTTCTCACCTTTGGCCTGTTTCTCATTGGTTGGATTGTCGACCTGTTTTTGATTCCGTCGATGGCCAGTTCGGCAGAAAGCCATTACAGCCAGGGGCGTTACGATTACAACCTGGCCTGGCTGCTGCTGGCTTTTCTCGGCCTGTTCGGCATTCACCGTATCTATATCGGCAAATGGATTTCCGGTATCCTCTATATGCTGACTGCCGGCCTTTTCGGGGTGGGCTATATCTATGACTACTGGACCTGGAATCAGCAGGTGGCCGAAGCCAACGGGCAGCCCGGTTAGTTTTCATCCGGAAACGGCCCTTTTCCGCAATCTCTGCGTCAATCTACGGCTTTGCTTGGGCGACGTATCATGTACGTCTCCGCGCAAAGCCTTGATTTCCTTGACCTTGCGAAAAATTGCTCGTTTCCCATATGAAAACTGCACTCGTTTCATCCATAGATTCCGGATGGAAACGAGTTAATCTCAGAAAGGTGGGCCATGGACGAATTGGAACCGTTCGTAATGCCGATTGACGGCACCCTCGACCTGCACACCTTTTTGCCCCGCGAGGTGGGGACGCTGGTCCCTGATTACCTGGGAGAGTGCCGGGACCTGGGGATTCTGCAGGTGCGAATTATCCATGGCAAGGGGCACGGCATTCTTCAGCGTCGGGTCCATTCGATTCTCAAGGGCTTGCCGTATGTGGTCTCGTTTCGGCTGGCGGATGAATCGGGGGGCGGTTGGGGGGCGACCCTGGTGGAGTTGAGTCCGCCGGGGCTCGAAACCTGAATGGTTTAGTCGAAAAGGGTTTTATGCTGACGTTCTCAAAAGACTATCGGGTGCGCTATTACGAAGTTGATCATCGGGCTCGGGTGAGGCCGGTGACGATTCTCGATTATCTGCAGGATGCCGCCAGCGAACATACGATCCGGCTTGAGATTGCTATGTCCGAATTGCGCACTCGCAACCTGACCTGGGTCTTGTCGCGAACCGAGGCCCGGTTTCTACACTATCCCCATGCCGGGGATAGGCTCCGCGTGAAGACCTGGCCTTCCGGCCGGGAAGGGCTCTTTGCCTTGCGCGATTTTGAGGTGCATGATCAGGATGAGCGACTGGTCGCTCTGGCAACCACCTC